>DNSZ01000044.1 GCA_003500165.1 Paracoccaceae bacterium
GGGCATCGGGTTCCTCGCAATCTTGTGCCACCGGGGCAGGTTTTTCCAGAAAAACCTGCCTTGGCCGAAATTTCTAGAAATTTCGGTCCCGCGCGGCCACCGCAGGCAGGGTCAACAGGAGGCTCATCCCACATCGGCATCCTGGCGATATCCATGCCAGGACCAGGAGATCACGATGGAATACGAGCTTCGCGGCGCCCCTCTGCAGGATGCGATCGCCAAGGCGGGGCGGGAGGCGGACCGGCGCAATGAGTTAACCTCATTGCGCCTTGGTATGAGGTCGAGCTTGGCCGCCTCACGGATCGGGTCCGTGACCTTCGAGGCTCTCGCAATGAACATTTGGGGGATGCCGCAGCGGGCGCGGCAGCGACCGCGGCGGGCCTCATTGGGTCGGCCACCCGGGCGGCTGCCACGGTTCGGGCGGTAGCGCAGCCGCCGCGGCCGCGGCACTTGCGCGAAGGGCGGCAAGGACATCGGGATCGGCCTTGTGGCGCTGCTCATCCGTCAGGTCCCAGCAGGTCGCAGCATCGCGGCGCGCAAGCGCCCCGGCAATCCCATGGGTGTCGCCGGTGTGCAGATGCGGCAGGGCGGTTCCTGCACTGGCCAGCGCTTCAAGCGTCCGTCGGCAGGCGCCGTCGGCACGGGTGACCGACGCGATTGCCGGATCGCTGAGCGGAAGGGCGATGGCGCCATGGACAAGCCGCAGCACCAGATCGAGCGTGATCAGCACTGCATTCTTGGTGCTTGGCGGGTTTGCTGACGGCGCGGTCGAGAAAGTGCGCCCTGCCCATCGCCTGCAAGAAGCGGATTGGGCCAACGGGACCGCACAATCATTCGTCATCGGGGGCAGGTTTTTCTAGAAAAACCTGCCGGGCCGAAATTTCTAGAAATTTCGGCCCCGCGCGGCCACCGCAGGCAAGGCGATGCCCATGATCACACCAAGCCGCAATGAGTCAAACTCATTGCGGCTTGGTATGAGCCCAGTGCTCGCGGGGGAAGTCCATGTAGGCGAGGACGTCGTCGCGGGCGGCATCCATGAAGGTGCCGAGTTTTTCGACCTTCTCGCGCAGCCCGGCCGGATCACGCCCGACGAGTTGCAGGACATGATGGTCGGCGGCCAGGAATTGGTGGCGTTGGAGGAGTCGCAGGGCAGCACCGTCTGATCGGCTTTGGTGGCAGCGGCGCGGCGGGCTGCCTGGCCGTTTCGCACATCTCCGGCTTTGCCGCTGGAAACCCGGTCAGGAAGGCGGCAAAGTGCTGCGCATGACCGATCGGGCGACGATGAAGGCGGTGACTTTCCAGGGCTACGGGCCGCCCGAGACTCTGGCGATCCGCGACGTGCCCCTGCCGATGCCGGGCGTGGGGGAGGTTCGGGTGCAGGTGCATGCCAGCACCGTCACCCGGACCGACACGGCAACCATGCGCGGTCATCCCTTCTTCGCGCGGGCGGCAACAGGATTTTGCCGGCCGAAAATGCCCACCCCCGGCATCGACTTCGCTGGCATCATCGATGCGCTCGGCGCGGGCGTGACGGGGTTTGCCCCGGGCGACCGCGTCTTTGGCCTGTCGCCCGACAGCTATGGCACCCATGCCGAACATCTGTGTCTGCGCGCCGATGCGGCCATCGCGCCCGTGCCCGCCGGCTTGCGCTTCGACCAGGCCGTGGTGGGCGAGGGCGCCTGGTACGCCCATGGGACCACCAGTCAGCTCGACCCGGGTCAACGCTGTCTGATCTACGGCGCCTCGGGAGGCATCGGGACGGCAGCGGTGCAACTGGCAAAGCTGCGCGGGGCCGAGGTGACCGCGGTGGTCGGCGCGCGGCATCTGGACCTTGCCGCCCAGCTTGGCGCGGATCGCGTCGTGAACTATGAGGCCGAGGATTTCACCGCGCTCGGCCAGACCTTCGATCTGGTGTTCGACGCCGTCGGAAAGACCTCGTGGTTCGCCTGCCGGCCGCTCCTGACGCCCGACGCGATCTTTGCCGCGACCGATCTGGGCCCGGGCTGGTCGAATGTCCTGCTCGGCGCGTGGTTTGCCCGGTCCGCACGCCCGCGCGTGCAAATCCCGTTCCCCAAGGATGCGTCGGGCTTTGTCCGTTCCCTTGGCGGGCTGCTGGCCGAAGGCCGGTTTCGCGGTGTCTTCGACCGCCGCTATCCGTTCGACGACGTTGTCGAGGCGTTCCGCTATGTCGAAACGGGGCAGAAGACGGGCATTGTCGGGCTGACGGTTCGGCCAGAGGAGGCGACGGGCGGCGACGGGGCGGGGTGACCCGCCGCGCGGCCACCGCAGGCAAGGCGAAGCCCATGATCACCCGAAAGCAGGATGACGCGGCATCTGCGCGAACCCCGTATCCCGGCACCGCGACCGGCGCCCGGGCAATGCGCGCGCAGCGCCAAGGCCAGCGCGCAAATGGAGTTGCAACGGCTGCGGCGGCTATTCCTGGTAGCGCATCGGCAACAGATCGGACGCGCGGAGCGTCGCGGCGATGTCGTCGCGGAACCGGGCCTCCAGCCCGCATTCGGCGATGCGCGCGCGCAGATCCGCGTCCCGCCAACCCGGCGCGGGCGGGTTGGGATCGTCCGGCGGCACATGCAGCGCAGCCATGGTCAGCCCGTGCCGCGGGCCGGCGGTAAGCGGATAGTCACAGCGCAGATAGCGCCACAGCCCCTGTCCCGTATAACTGTTGCGGAAGGTCGCGATCCACAGCCGCAGATTGGCAAACGGGCTTACGGTGTCGAGGTCCGGGGGCGCCAGCCCCGGGCCGGCCAGCCAGGCGGGCCGCTCCGGCAGGGCCGGGCGTGCGGCAAGTTCCGCCATGACACGGGCCTGCGCCCTACGCACATAGCCCGGCTCGGCGAAATGGCGCGGCCCGCTCTCGGGCCAGTCGCTGCAAGCCGCCGGATCGATTGCGGCGACCGCCGCAGCCAGCCCGGCATCCCGATTGCGGTAGAGCGCGGGGACCGCGCTCTGCGCCAGCGCCAGCCGCTCGATGACCCGGCTGCAGGACAGTCTGCCACCGCTCAGCGCAATCGCGGGGTTTGGGACAGGCAGATGCTGGTCGATCACGATCAGCAGCAGCACGGACCAGGCGGACACGCCTGCCATGAAGCCCCAGAAGATCAGCCGTCGCAGGATGCGCATGGGTCCGTCTTGCCGCCCCATGGTTAGCAATGTCCTGATGCCTGCGCGCAATGGGTGCGCGTCATTGCGCCCTGGCGTTATCCGAAATCGCCGCTGTCCACCGCCGGCGCCTGCCACGGCTTCACCAGATTGCCGAACCTCGTGAAACGGCCCTCGAAGGCCAGCTCCACGGTGCCGATCGGGCCGTGCCGCTGTTTGCCGATGATCACCTCGGCCTTGCCATGCACCCGGGCCATGGCGTCCTGCCACTTGGCCATTTCCTCGATCTTGTCGTCCGACGGCTTTTCGCGCTCGCGATAATACTCCTCGCGGAACACGAACATCACCACATCCGCGTCCTGCTCGATCGAGCCCGATTCGCGCAGATCGGACAATTGCGGGCGCTTTTCGTCGCGATTTTCCACCTGGCGGGAGAGCTGCGACAGCGCGACGACCGGGATGTCGAGTTCCTTGGCGATGGCTTTCAGCCCCTGGGTGATCTCGCTGACCTCGTTGACGCGGCTTTCGCGGCTGGTCGCCGGGCGGACGAGCTGCAGATAGTCGACGAAGAGCGCGTCCAGCCCGTGGGTCCGTTTCAGCCGCCTTGCTCGCGCCGCCAGTTGCGCAATCGGCAGGGCGGGCGTGTCGTCGATATAGAGCGGGCAGGCCTCCAGCGCCTTCGCCGCCTCCACAAAGCGGCGGAACTCGCCCTCGGTCATGTCGCCGCGGCGGATCTGTTCGCTGGGCACCTCGGAAGCCTCTGACAGCACCCGCGCGGCCAGTTGCTCGGCGGACATCTCGAGCGAAAAGAACCCCACCACGCCGCCATTCACCGCCCCTTCGCGCCCGTCGGGCAAGCGGCCATGGCGATACGCCTTGGCGATGTGGAAGGCGATGTTGGTGGCCAGCGCCGTCTTGCCCATCGAGGGCCGGCCCGCGACGATCAAGAGGTCCGAGCGGTGCAGCCCGCCGAGCTTCTTGTCGAGATCGGCAAAACCGGTCGACAGCCCGGCCAGCCCGCCATCGCGCTGATAGGCGGCGTTGGCGATGTTCACCGCATCGGTGGCCGCCTTCAGGAAGCTCTGAAAGCCGCGTTCGGTGCGGCCCGCCTCGGCCAGCGTGTAAAGCCGCTGTTCGGCCTCGACGATCTGCTCGGCCGGGTCCGAATCGGTCTCGACGCGGGCCGCGCGGTCGGTGATCTCGGCCCCCAGCGCCATCAGCTCGCGCCGGATCGCCAGATCATAGATCATCTGGGCATAGTCGCGGGCGGCAAAGCTTGAAATCGCGGCACCCGCCAGGCGCACCAGATAGGCCGGCCCGCCAAGCTCGTTCAGCCCCTCATCGGCTTCCAGAAACGCCTTCAGCGTCACCGGGGAGGCCAGCGCGTTCTTCTGGATGCGCGCCGCCGCGACCTCGAAGATGCGGGCATGGACCGGATCGTAGAAATGCCCGGGCTGGATGATCGCCGACACCCGGTCATAGGTGTCGTTGTCGGTCAGGATCGCGCCCAGCAGCTGCTGCTCGGCCTCGATATTGTGCGGCATGGCGGCAGGTTCCGCCGCCGGCCGAACGGGAGAGCCCATCGCCGTGACCTGCGCCATCATCCCCTCCGCCGCTGCATCCGGGCGTTCTGCCCCGGCGGGCTGCGCCGGCGCAATCTGGAAATGCTGTGGAAAAGCTGTGGGGGCTTTGCCGCTGCCGGCCCATCGCTGGCGCCGGCCCGACTGCGATGCCGCGGACACCCGGCGCCGTCCGGCTTGGCATCCCGCTGCGACCGGGGGGATAATCAAAGCCATCGGGGGCAAGGGACCATGGATCGTCTGTGGATTGGCGTTCTGATCGCGGCTGTCGCGCTGCTTGGCTATGGCATCGCGACCTATAACCGGCTGGTCCGGCTTCGAAACCTGACGCAAGAGGGCTGGAGCGGCATCGACGTTCAGCTCAGGCGTGGGGCCAATCTGATTCCCAATCTGGTCGAGACGGCCGCCAACATGATGACGGCCGCGCTTGGCCGGTTGTTCGCGGTGGCCGGGGCCTGTCCCGAGCTCAAGGCCGACGCCAATTTCCGCGCGTTGCAAAAGGAACTGGCCGAGACCGAGGATCAGATCGAACAGGCGCGCCGCTGCTATAACGGCGCGGCCCGCGAACAGAACACGGCGGTGCAGCAATTCCCGTCGAATCTCGTGGCCGGCCTCTTCGGCTTTGGCAACGCCAAGTATTTCGAGATCGTCGATCCCTCCCACCGCGCGGTGCCCGAGGTCGCGTTCCAGGCGATGCTGCGCCGCCTGCTGGTCCTGGTCCTGCTGGCCGCCCTGCCCGGCGCGGCGGCGGCAGACGAGGCGATCCTGCGCTTTGAGGTGGCCTCGACGCGCTGGAAGACGGCGCGCTGCGGGTCACCGAAACGATCCGCGTCGAGGCCGAGGGCAACGCCATCCGCCGCGGCATCTATCGCGACTTCCCGGTGCACAAGCGCGAGCCCGACGGCACGGTGTCGGTTGCCACAGTCGACATTCTGGGCGTCTATCGCAACGGCGCGCCGGAAACCTGTACGGTAGAACGGAACGGCGCCACGGCGCGGCTGCGGATCGGGCGGGCCGATCGCCTTCTGCCGGTGCCGTCGGAGCAGGTTTACGAACTCACCTATCGGACCGAGGGCCAACTCCGCAGTCAGCCCGAATTCGACGAGCTGTTCTGGAACGTCACCGGGATGGACTGGAATTTCCCGATCCGCGCGGCCAGCGTCGATATCCTGCTGCCCGAAGGCGTGCCGATCCTGCGCCTTGGTGGCCTATACCGGGCGGCGCGGCGCGCAGGGCACCGACTATGCGGTGATCGCGGCAGACGGCTCGCGCTTTCGCGCCGAAACCACCCGCCCGCTGCTGCCGGGCGAAGGGTTGTCGGTGGCCATCGCCTGGCCCGGCGGCGCGGTCGCCATCCCGCCGCTGCGTTATACCAACTTGCGCTGACA
>DNSZ01000308.1 GCA_003500165.1 Paracoccaceae bacterium
CTGATCGCGCGTTCGGCGCCGGGCGGGGCGGCGGCGCCGAACGCGCGATCAGCGGCCGTCCTCGAGCGCGGCGAGGATGGCGTCGCCCATCCCGGCCGTCGTCGCCGGCGCGCCGCCTGCGCTTTGCATCAGATCGGGGGTGCGCACGCCGGCATCGAGCGCGGCCTCCACCGCGGCCTCGAGCCGATCTGCCTCGTCGCCGAGATCGAAGGAATAGCGCAGCGCCATGGCAAAGGAGAGAATGCAGGCACAGGGGTTGGCCTTGCCCTGGCCGGCGATGTCGGGGGCCGAGCCGTGAACCGGCTCGTACAGCGCCCTGGGCCGGCCGCTGGCGCTCGGGGCGCCCAGCGATGCCGATGGCAGCATGCCCAGGCTGCCGGTCAGCATCGCCGCCTCGTCCGACAACAGATCGCCGAACAGATTGTCGGTGACGATCACGTCGAACTGCTTGGGCGCACGCACCAGCTGCATCGCGCCGGCATCGGCATACATGTGCGACAGCGCCACATCCGGGAAATCGCGGTCATGCACCTCCTGCACCACCTCGCGCCACAGGATGCCCGATTCCATCACATTGGCCTTTTCCATCGAACAGACCCGGTTGTTGCGCTGCCGGGCAAGGCCAAAGGCGGAGCGGGCGACGCGGGCGATCTCGGCCTCGGTATAGCGCTGGGTGTTGATGCCGACCCGCTGATTGCCTTCGGTGCGAATGCCGCGCGGCTCGCCGAAATAGATGCCCGAGGTCAGCTCGCGCACGATCACAAGGTCGAGCCCGGCGACAAGCTCGCGCTTGAGGGACGAGAAATCCGCCAGCGCGGCAAAACACTGGGCGGGGCGCAGATTGGCGTAAAGGTCCATCTCCTTGCGCAGCCGCAACAGCCCGCGTTCGGGTTTCACCGAAAAGTCGAGCCTGTCGTATTTCGGCCCGCCGACCGCGCCCAGCAGCACCGCATCGGCGGCCTGGGCCGCGGCCATGGTGGCATCGGCCAGCGGCGTGCCATGGACGTCATAGGCGGCGCCGCCGACAAGATCCTCGGCGATGTCGAAATCGATCCCCCGGCGATCGGCGAACCAGGCGATCACGCGGGCGGTTTCGGCCATCACCTCGGGGCCGATCCCGTCGCCCGGCAGAAGAAGCAGACGAAAACGCGCCATGGCTCAGGCCACCGAGGTGGCCAGCCGGCCATGGCAATGCTTGAACTTCCTGCCCGAGCCGCAGGGGCATGGCGCGTTGCGCCCCGGATTGCCCCAGGTCGCGCGGTCGTTCTCGTCAAAGCCGGCGCGCGGCGCCCCGGCCGGCCGCGCCGGGCCGGCGCCGCCGCTACCTGGATCGGCCGCCCCCGCAGCGCGCGCGAGCTCTGCCTGCCTTGCCTTGAGGTCGGCGATCATGGCGGCCTGTTCCTCCCCGGTCATCGGTCGGACGCGGGACAGGTTTTGGGTCACCTCGAGGCGCAGCGAATCGAGCAGCCCCTCGAACAGCTGGAACGCCTCGGACTTGTACTCGTTGAGCGGGTCGCGCTGCGCATAGCCGCGGAAACCGACCACCGAACGCAGATGTTCGAGCTTCAGCAAATGGTCGCGCCATTTCGAATCGATGGTCGACAGCAGGATCGACTTCTCGACCTGGCGCATCGCCTCGGGTCCGAACTGGGCGGCCTTGGCGGCCATGTGTTCGTCGGAACGGGCATACAGCCGCTCGCGCACGACTTCCTCGTCGACGCCTTCCTCATCGGCCCAGGCCACCGCCTCGGTCTCGATCCCGAGCTGTTCCAGCGCCTCGGCGTAAAGCCCATCCATCGTCCATTGTTCGGGATAGCTCTTCGGTGGCATGTGGGTGGCGACCAGATCGTCGATCACCTCGTGGCGCATGTCGCGGATGATCTCGGCCAGATCGGTCGCATCCATGATCTCGCGCCGCTGACCAAAGATCACCTTGCGCTGATCGTTCATCACATCGTCGAATTTCAACAGCTGCTTGCGGATGTCGAAATTGCGCGCCTCGACCTTGGCCTGGGCGCGTTCGAGCGACTTGTTCACCCAGGGATGGACGATCGCCTCGCCCTCTTTCATGCCCAGCTTGCCCAGCACCGTGTCGAGCCGTTCGGAGCCGAAGATGCGCATCAGGTCGTCTTCGAGCGACAGGAAGAACTGCGAGCGGCCGGGGTCGCCCTGGCGCCCCGATCGGCCGCGCAGCTGGTTGTCGATGCGCCGGCTTTCATGGCGCTCGGTCGCCAGCACGTAAAGCCCGCCGGCCTCGATCACGCGCGCCTTGTCGGCGGCATGTTCGGCCTCGATCTGCTTGCGCAGCGCATCGGGGTGCGCCTCGGGGTCGGCGGCCAGCGCCTCGAGCACCTTCATTTCCACATTGCCGCCCAGCTGGATGTCGGTGCCCCGGCCGGCCATGTTGGTGGCGATGGTCACCATCCCCGGCTTGCCCGCATCGGCGACGATCTGGGCCTCCTTCTCGTGCTGGCGCGCATTGAGCACGTTGTGCGGGATGTTGTCCTTCTGCAGCAATGCGGAAAGCGATTCCGACTTCTCGATCGAGGTTGTGCCCACCAGCACCGGCTGGCCGCGGCGGTGCGCATCCTTGATCTCGTCGACGATGGCGGCGTATTTCTCGCGCGCGCTGCGATAGATCTGGTCGTGTTCGTCGACCCGCGCGACGGGCAGGTTGGTCGGCACCTCGACCACGCCAAGCCCATAGATTTCCTGAAACTCGTCGGCTTCGGTCGCCGCGGTCCCGGTCATCCCGGCAAGCTTGTCGTAGAGCCGGAAATAGTTCTGGAAGGTGATCGAGGCGAGGGTGATGTTCTCGGGCTGGATGCGGACGGATTCCTTGGCCTCGATCGCCTGGTGCAGCCCGTCGGACAGCCGGCGGCCCTGCATCATCCGGCCGGTGAATTCGTCGATCAGCACCACATCGTCGCCACGCACGATGTAATCCTTGTCGCGGGTGAACAGCTTGTGCGCGCGCAGGCCCTGGGTGACGTGATGCACCAGCGTCGTCGATTCGGGATCGTAAAGCGACTGATCGTCGGGCAGCAGGCCGGCCGCCCGCAGGCGCCGTTCCATGAATTCGTTGCCCGCATCGGTCAGGGTGACGTTGCGCTGTTTCTCGTCGAGCGTGAAATGCTCGGCCTCGATCTCGGGGATCAGCTTGTCGACCGTGACATAGAGTTCGCTGCGATCCTCGGACGGGCCCGAGATGATCAGCGGCGTGCGCGCCTCGTCGATCAGGATCGAATCGACCTCGTCGACGATGGCATAGGCATGGCCGCGCTGCATCATCTGCGCGAGTTCCTGCTTCATGTTGTCCCGCAGATAGTCGAAGCCAAGCTCGTTGTTGGTGGCATAGGTGATGTCGCAGCCATAGGCGGTGCGCTTTTCCGCCTCGGGCTGCTGGGGCACCACGACGCCGGTGGTCAGCCCCAGGGCGCCATAGACCTTGCCCATCCAGTCGGCGTCGCGCCGGGCCAGATAGTCGTTGACCGTGACGATGTGCACGCCGCGGCCGGTCAGCGCGTTCAGATAGGCCGGGAAGGTGGCGACCAGCGTCTTGCCCTCGCCGGTCTTCATCTCGGCGATGTTGCCCTGGTGCAGAAAGATGCCGCCCATCAGCTGCACATCGAACGCCCGAAGCCCCAGCGCACGGCGCGCCGCCTCGCGGCAGTTGGCGAACGCCTCGGGCAGGAGGTCGTCCAGCGCCTCGCCGTCGGCCACCCGCGCCTTCAGCGCTGCGGTCGTCTCGATCAGCTGGGCGTCGCTGCGCCGGGCGGTTTCTTCCTCGAGCGCATTGATCGCCTCGATCAGCGGGCGGGTCGCCTTGACCTTGCGGTCGTTTGCGGTGCCAAAGACTTTGCGGGCAACGGTTCCTAGACCCAGCATCGGTGGTCTATCCTTTGGTTGAAGCGCGGTTCGACGCTGCCGCCTTGATGGCAGGGCGCGGGTATGCCTAGAAGCGGGCATCGCCGGGCCCGGCGGCGTTTCGGCGTCGATGTAAGGGGCCGCATCCGGCGTGTCAACGCAGCCGGGCCGGCGAGGTCCGCATTCGAAGGGAGACACGATGCCCACCCCGACGCGCCGCCCGTTTGCCGCCCTGCTGATCTCGGCCTTTCTGGCCCTGCCGGCAATCGCCCAGACCGATCCCCCCGCCACGCCGGCCGACCGGGTGGTGGCCAGCGTCGGCGGCACCGAGATCACCCTCGGTCATGTGGCCGCCACGGTCTCGCTCTTGCCCGAGCAGTACCAGGCGCTGCCCGATGCGGTGCTGTTCGAACTGGTCACCGACCAGCTGATCCGGCAGGCCGCGCTGGCCGATGCGATGGCGCAGGAAATCACGCCGCAGATTCGCGCCGGCCTCGACAACGAACGGCGCGCCTTTCTGGCCGCCGCCATGCTTGAGAACCTCGCGGGCGAGGAGATCGGCGAGGAAGCGATCGAGGCCGCCTATGCCGAACGCTATGCCGATGCCGCCGCGCAGGTGGAATACAACGCGTCCCACATCCTGGTGGCGACCCGCGAGGAGGCCGAGGAACTGGTCGCGCTGTTGGCCGACGGCGCCGATTTCGCCACGCTGGCGCGGGATCATTCGATCGGGCCGACCGGGCCGCAGGGCGGCAATCTGGGCTGGTTCGGCCGCGGCATGATGGTCGCCCCGTTCGAGGAAGCCGTCGTCGCGCTGGAACCCGGCCAGGTTTCAAGCCCGGTGGAGACGCAATTCGGCTGGCATGTGGTGAAGCTCGACGAGACCCGCGCCGCGACGCCGCCGGCGCTGGCCGATGTTCGCGCCGACATCGAGGCGACGCTGCGCCAGGAACGGCTTGATACAGCAGTGAACGCGCTGGTCGCGGCGGCCGGCGTGACCCAGCCCGAGGATGCGCCGGATCCGGGCCTGATCCGCGACATGTCGATCTTCGAACCGGCCGAGGACTGAGCCACCGATGAACCGCGCCCCGCGCTCGCCGCTCGCGCCGGCCCGTTTCCCCGACCTGCCCGGGATTGCCGGGGTTCGGCTGGCCTCGGCCGCGGCCGGGGTGCGCTATCGCGACCGGGCCGACCTGATGGCGGCCGAGATCGCGCCGGGATCGACGGTGGCCGGCGTCTTCACCCGCTCGGCGACGCGCGCCGCGCCGGTGATCGATTGCGAAACCAAGCTTGCCGCGCTGGCGCGTTTCGGCCCCGCCGAAGGGGGCTTTCTGTTCCTCGTCAACAGCGGCAACGCCAACGCCTTTACCGGCGCGGCCGGTGTGGCGGCGGTGCGCGCGATCTGCCAGACCGCCGGGGCGGCCTTTGGTATCGATCCGGGCCATGTCCTGACCGCGTCGACCGGCGTGATCGGCGAGCCGCTGCCGGCCAGCCGCATCACCGACGCGCTGGGCACGCTGCGCGCCGGGCTGTCCGAGAGCGGCGCGCAGCAGGCCGCAGCCGCGATCATGACGACCGACACCTTTGCCAAGGGCGCCGCCGCCGAGGTCGCGATCGACGGCCAGCCGGTCCGGATCATGGGCATCGCCAAGGGCTCGGGGATGATCGCCCCGGACATGGCGACGATGCTGGCCTTCGTGTTCACCGATGCCGCGATTGCCGCGCCGGCGCTGCAGACGATGCTGCGCACAGCCACGCGCGACAGCTTCAACGCGATCACCGTGGACGGTGACACATCGACATCGGACACCGTGCTGCTTGCCGCCACCGGCCAGGCGGCGGCGCCGCGCATCGACAGCGCCCGGTCGCGCCACGGCCGCGCCTTCGCGGCGGCACTGACCGGCGTGATGCGCGATCTGGCGCATCAGGTCGTGAAGGATGGCGAGGGCGCCACCAAATTCGCCGAGATCGCGGTGACCGGGGCAAGCAGCGCCGCGGCGGCCCGCAAGGTCGCCTTTGCCATCGCCAATTCGCCGCTGGTCAAGACCGCCCTGGCCGGCGAGGACCCGAATTGGGGCCGCATCGTCATGGCGGTCGGCAAGTCCGGCGCGCGGGCCGATCGCGACCGGCTGACGATCCGTTTCGGCGATGTGCTGGTGGCCGAGAAGGGCCAGGTTGCCGAAACCTATCGCGAGGCCGACGCCGCCGCCTACATGAAACGCCAGGAGCTGCAGATCGCGGTCGATCTGGGGCTTGGCCGGGGTGCGGCGACCGTGTGGACCTGCGATCTGACGACGCGCTATGTGGATATCAACGCCGATTACCGGTCATGAGACTGGTCCTGGTCGCCGCGGTGGCGCTGATCGACCCGGATGGGCGGGTGCTGTTGGCGCAGCGGCCGGAAGGCAAGACGATGGCCGGGCTATGGGAGTTTCCGGGCGGCAAGGTGCAGGCGGGCGAGACGCCCGAGGCGGCGCTGATCCGCGAGCTCGACGAGGAGCTGGGGATCGCGACATCGGATTCGTGCCTGGCGCCGCTGACCTTTGCCAGCCACGGCTATGACGATTTCCACCTGCTGATGCCGCTTTTTGCGTGCCGAAAATGGCAGGGCACGCCGCAGGGGCGCGAGGGTCAGCGCCTGGCCTGGGCGGGGAAGACCGCGCTGCGCGACTATCCGATGCCGCCGGCCGATCTGCCGCTGCTGCCGATCCTGCGCGACTGGCTGTAGCCGGCCACCCCGCCCGGGCCAGGCGCTGACCCTCGCGCCCC
>DNSZ01000133.1 GCA_003500165.1 Paracoccaceae bacterium
CTCGCCGCCGCACCGGCGCCAGAGTCACACCAGCCTCGGCCGGGCGCGCCGCGTCGAGGGAGCCTCAAGGCAACGCGAAGCGGCCCGGAAGCCACCGGCAGCGGCGGCAGAAGCGCCGGCCCCGCGCCATCGCTCCCCAGCCGGCGGTCAATCCCAGCAGGACACCAGCACCACCATGGCAAGCGCCCCGGGGGGCCGGGCACCCCGCCCGTTGCATGGCACCGGGGCGGCAGTCCTGCCCAAGGCGACTGGCATCGGCCCCGAAGGAACCCCTCGCCGCCGCACCGGCGCCAGTGTCACACCCGCCTCGGCCGGGCGCGCCGGGTCAAGGGTGCCTCAAGGCAACGCGAAGCGGCCCGGAAGCCACCGGCAGCGGCGGCAGAAGCGCCGGCCCCGCGCCATCGCTCCCCAGCCGGCGGTCAATCCCAGCAGGACACCAGCACCGCCATGGCTCGCGCCCTTGCGGCCAGGCTCGATGCGTCAAGATCGGCCCGCGTGCCCGTCTCGGCGGCCGGTCGTGCGATCCCGGCATCGGCCAGCCCCGCCGCCACCGCCTCGGCCGGCACCGCCAGCGACACGCCCGGGGGCAGCGTCCGCGGCCCGTCGACCGGCGCCAGCAACCCGGCCAGCCGGCCGTCGGGGGCAAGCAGCGGCGCGCCCGCCTCGCCCGGCATCGCCTCGACGGCCACCAGCATCCGCCCGGGCGCGCCCGGCGCAGCGGCGGCGCGCAGCGGTCCGGCATTCACTGACGCCCCGCCAAGCCGGCCGCCAAACGGATAGCCCGCCGCCGTCAGCATGGTGCCGTTCGCCACGCCCGGCCCGGGCTCGGCCACGGCCATCGGCGCCAGCGCGGTCGCCGGACGCAAGAGGGCCAACGCGCCCGACCGCACGGCAATCTCGGCCGGCACGTCGTGGTCGACCGTGACCCGTGCGCAGCCGGCCACCGCCTCGGCCAGGGTCAGCACCGCGCCCTCGGGCGTGACATAGACCCCGCTGGCGGTGCGCAGCGGTTTCCGCAACGCCATCCCGGCCAGCAGATCGTCGCCCGGGGCGGGGCCAGCGGCGCGGGGCAGCCCGCTATCGTCGAGCGTCACGAAGCTCGCGCGCATCGCCGGCGTCACCCGCGCCATCGCCGAATCGAGGCGGCGCGGCCAGGCGACCACATATCCCTTGACCCAATCGCCGGCGATTTCGGCATGCGCGATCGCCGCCATTTCCCCGTCCCGCCCTTCGATCCGGAACGCGTTTTCGCCGATCGTCCGGGGACCGTCCGGCGGCAGGACCGCAAGGTCCTGGAAGATGTCGAAAAACGCCTGCAGCGTCAGGCTGTCGCCCGGCTGGCTGAGCAGGAGTACCGTCACACCGTCGGGACCCTCATAGCGGATGAAGGGCGGCTCGGCCCCGATCCGGCGCACAAGCCCCAGCGGCAGGGTCAGACGCAGCCCCGCCGCGACCTCGGTCACCTCTTCCAGACCCAGGCGGTCGCGCTCGGCCTGCCAGGCGGCCAGCAGCGTGGCCCGCTCGGCCCGGCGCAAGACCCCGGTCCGGGCGACCCCGGCGCCGGCCTGCCAACTGGCAATCGCGCGCCGCGTTCCCGGTCCGAAAGCCGCGTCGATACCGCCTTCGTAGTGGCCGAACCAGGTCAGCGCGCGCTGAATGTCCTGCCGTTCGTCGCGGCTGAGCCGCGTTTCGGCCGCGCGCGCCTGGGCAAGACTTTCCACCGGTTCGGGCGCCACCGCGACAGGCGGCGGCGCGGCAGCCGGCGGCGGCGCACCGCTGCCCGAAGGATCGAGCCGGCGCACATAATCCGCGGCCGCAGCGACATAGCTGTCGCCCGGGATCCGCCGGCTTGCGCGCAATTCGCGCAGCGCCGCCCGCGCGGCCGCTTCATCGGGATAGGGGCCAAGCGCGATGGCATGCCAGCCATTGGGCAGCGCGAACACCCCGACCCCGGGCAGCGCTTGCCCCCATTCGGCCCCGCGGGCCAACGCCGCGGCCGCATCGCGCCGCGCCTCGATCTGGACATAGCTTCGCCCTGCCGCCGGGGTCTGGGCATGGGCCGCCCCGGACGGCGCCAGCCACAGACCAAGCGCCAGAAGGAGCAGGGCAAGGAACGCGGAACGCAGGGTGGCGGGCATGGCGGCGACGTCCGTTTTTCGATGAAGCTCTTCGGCCTTACCTATTTGGCCTGACGCCGCTGGCCAGCCCCGTCCGATTGACGCCGGGCCGGGTGTTGCCTAAGCGGAACACTGCGCAACGACAGGCCCTCGCGATGCAGACGCCCGACCGACCGGCGTGCTTTCAGGACGTCATCCGACGCCTTCAGGACTATTGGGCGGCGCAGGGATGCGCGCTTTTGCAGCCCTATGACATGGAGGTCGGCGCCGGCACCTTTCACCCGGCCACGACATTGCGCGCCCTGGGCCCGCGCCCCTGGGCGGCGGCCTATGTGCAGCCCTGCCGGCGGCCGACCGACGGGCGCTATGGCGACAACCCCAACCGGCTGCAGCATTACTATCAGTTTCAGGTCCTGATGAAGCCAAGCCCGGCCGATTTCCAGGCGCGCTATCTGGGGTCGCTTCGGGCGATCGGCATCGACATGGCGCTGCACGACATCCGCTTTGTCGAGGATGACTGGGAAAGCCCGACCCTGGGCGCCTGGGGGCTCGGCTGGGAGGTCTGGTGCGACGGTATGGAGGTGTCGCAATTCACCTATTTCCAACAGGTTGGCGGGTATGACTGCCACCCTGTCTCAGGTGAGATCACCTATGGGCTGGAGCGGCTGGCGATGTATGTGCTGGGCAGCGATCACGTGATGGAGATGCCCTACAATGCCCCCGAGGCCGCCCTTCCGCTGCGCTATGGCGATGTCTTCGCCGGGGCCGAGGCGCAGTACAGCCGGTGGAATTTCGACATTGCCAACACCGCCACGCTGTTGCGCCATTTCGACGATGCCGAGGCCGCCTGCGCCGTCATCCTGGCCGCACCGGCCGACGACCCGGCAACCGGCCGGCGCATCGTGATGGCCCAGCCGGCCTATGACCAGTGCATCAAGGCCAGCCACATCTTCAACCTGCTCGATGCGCGTGGGGTGATCTCGCCCACCGAACGCCAGGCCTATATCGCCCGGGTCCGGGGGCTGGCGAAGGCCTGCGCGGATGCGTGGCTGGAGACACCGGCGGGCGGCGGCGCATGACCGGTGTCACCGTGCGGAACGTCGGGTCGGGGGTGCCCGGGGCGCGATTCCGCACCCGATTTGCCCGTGTATGTGCGAGGGAATCGGCGGGCCGCGCGGGATGACCGGCCGCCTCGCCATCCTGGCCCTGCTTCTGTTCGCTGCCCTGTTCGGCGCGGCGCTGTGGTATTTCCAGACGCGGGCGTTCTATCAGCGTCTCGATCCGGGCGCCTTGACGATTCTGCTGACCCCGCTGGCCGGCGGCCCGCCCGAGGCGATCCCCGCCCGGGACATCGAGGCCATCGACGCGCCCACCAGCCCGCTGAAGTTCCGCGCCTGTTTCAGGAGCCCGACACCGCTGGCGACACTGTCCGAAACCTATGCGCCGACGGCCGCGCCAACCCCGCTGGTCGCGCCCGGCTGGTTCGACTGCTTCGACGCGGCGGAAATCGCGGACGATCTCGCCGCAGGGCGGGCGGTTGCCTTTCTGGGCGAAGCGAGGATCGCGACTGACGCTCGGCGCGTTGTGGCGATCTATCCCGACGGCCGTGCCTTTGCCTGGCACGAATTGACCGAGGCCGAGTGACGGCCCCGCATGTCCGGTCGCAGGCCGGGCTTGCCCGCGCGACCGATGGCGCCGCCTTCGGGGTACGGGGCCACGCCAGCCCGTGATCGGCGCCGAACCCGCATTGCGGTCGGAGGTTGCCGCCCCGTCAGCCTTGCCCCGACGCGACCCTGGCAGCGGCCCGCCGGGCCGGGACGACGCCCGGTCGCCAGATGCCCGAGCGTCGCGCTTTGGTGTGGCGCGTCCCACCCGTGCGCCATGCCGGGCAACCGGTTGCTGCCGGGCGCTCCCGGGCGCACGCCCGGGAGCACGCCCGCCGCGCGG
>DNSZ01000051.1 GCA_003500165.1 Paracoccaceae bacterium
CAGGCCAGCGCGTGTTCGCGCCCGCCGCCGCCGAGGATCAGGATGTTCAAGGCCGCCCCCCGCTTGGCCCGGCTTCGCGGGCAGTCTAGGCTTGGCGCGGCCAGCCCGCAAGGAGCCCCGATGGACCTGATCGAAGACCCCGCCCCCGCCGGCAACCTGCCCGAACTGTCGGTGTCCGAACTGTCGGGCGCGATCAAGCGCACGCTCGAGGACGGGTTCGGCCATGTCCGGGTGCGCGGCGAGCTTGGCCGGGTGTTCCGGGCCCGATCGGGCCATGTCTATCTGGACCTGAAGGATGACCGCGCGGTCATCGCCGCGGTGATCTGGAAGGGTCAGGCGGCGCGCCTGCCGGCCGATCTGGAAGAGGGGCTGGAGGTGGTCGCGACGGGGCGGATCACCACATTCCCGGGTCAGTCGAAATACCAGCTGGTGATCGAGGATATCGCGCCGGCCGGCATCGGCGCGCTGATGGCGATGCTGGAAAAGCGCCGCAAGGCGCTGGCCGCCGAGGGGCTGTTCGACACCGCGCGCAAGCGCCCGATCCCGTTTCTGCCCGAGGTGATCGGTGTCGTCACCTCGCCGCGGGGTGCGGTGATCCGCGACATCCTGCACCGGCTGGGCGACCGCTTTCCGCGCCATGTCGTCCTCTGGCCGGTGGCCGTGCAGGGCGCGGCCTGCGCGCCGCAGGTCGCGGCCGCGGTGGCGGGGTTCAACGCGCTGCCGCCTGGCGGGCCGGTGCCGCGGCCCGATGTGATCATCGTCGCGCGCGGCGGCGGCTCGGTCGAGGATCTGTGGGGTTTCAACGAAGAGGCCGTGGTGCGTGCGGTGGCGGCCAGTGCGATCCCGGTCATTTCGGCGGTCGGGCACGAAACCGACACCACCCTGATCGACCATGCCGCCGATATGCGCGCGCCGACCCCCACGGCGGCGGCGGAACTGGCGGTGCCGGTGCGCGCCGAGCTGATCGCAACGCTGGCCGATCTGGGCGCGCGCATGGCCGGGGCGGGGACGCGCGGCCTGGCGCGCCGGGGCGAGCGGCTGCGTGATCTGGCGCGGCTTCTGCCCCGGCCGGCGGCGATCGTGGCGGTCCGTGCCCAGACGCTCGACTGGCTGGCCTCGCGATTGCCGGGCGCACTGGCAGCCCGGGTCCAGGGCAGTGCGCTGCGGCTTGCCCGGGCGGGCGCGCGGCTGCGGCTGCCCGAAAGCGTGCTGGCGGCGGCGCGGCGGGCCGATCGGGCGGCCGACCGGCTGGCGCGCGCCCTGCCCGCGCGGATGACCCGCACGGCGGACACGCTGGCCGGGCTTGCCGCCCGGCTCGCGCCCCGCCTGGCGATGCGGCCCGCGGGGGCCGCGGCCGAGCGGCTGAACGGGCTGGCGCGGCGGCTCGATGCGGCGGGTCGGGCGCGGCTCGATCGTGCGGGCGAAAGGCTCGCTGCGATCGAAAGGCTGCGCCAGGGCCTTGGCTATCGCGAGACGTTGAAGCGCGGCTATGCGGTGGTGCGCGACGACGGTGGCGCGGTGCTGACCGGGGCGGCGGCGGCGCGGGCGGCTCGGGCCGGGCGCGTCGAGTTCGCCGATGGCGAGATCGCCGCGCAATTCGGTGGCTCCGAGGGCCGGCGGCCCCGCAAGGCGCCGGCGCCGGGCGGGCAGGGCAGCCTGTTCTAGCGTGCCGTGCCTGTCCCGGGGCGCCAGAGGTTTTCTCGATGCGTCAACTTTGGCGCATCGCGCCCTGGCCTTGTCCGGCCGCCCGGGGGGGCGGGCACGGATCGGCTCGGGCGTCAGCAAAGCCCCGTATCGAAACCCTCCGGAACATGGGGGATGGCAAGCGCGGCGGTGCTGTCGGCGAAATCAAGGAGGAGGATATCGTTGCCCGCGCCACCTTCCAGAACATCGTCGCCCGCGCCACCGACAAGCCTATCGTCGCCATCGCCGTCAAGCAGGTGGTCGTCGCCCGAGCCGCCGAACAGGAAATCGTCGTCGCCCTGCGTGCCGCGACCGCGGCGGCTGCGTGCGGCGAAAGGGGATGCCGTCATCGACCACCACGTCCACGCGGCCCGCTGGGAGCGGCAAGATTTCGACACCAGGGTAACCGACGACGAAGTGATCCTTGGCTGCAAACGGAAATGAGGGGAACGAGACACATGGTAACTACCCATAGTTACTGTTGTAAAGTGTGCCTACAGCCCTTATGGTGTTCTTCGAAAGGAGACTCACATTGGGAAAATACGAACCCCTCCAAACGCATCTTGCAGGTCGTGGGGCGGACTTCGTTCCGATGACCTTTGCAGAAATCGAGTCGATCATCGGGGCGCCATTGCCGCCTTCGGCCCGAAAGCACCGCGCCTGGTGGAGCAACAATCCCTCGAACAGCGTCATAACCCATGCTTGGCTTGCTGCAGGGTACCGGACCGAGCAGGTCGATATCGCCTCGGAAAAGCTCGTCTTTCACAAGGCGGATACGCCGCCGAACGGGCCGCCACAGGCCAGCACCGGTGAAATCACCGCGCATCCGCTGTTCGGCGCCCTCGCGGGGCAGGTCACGATCCCCGACAGCACCGACCTCACCGCACCAACGGGCGCGCGCTGGGAAGCCGACGCAGCGTGACGGCCCAACTGCTTCTCGACACCTGTGCGGTGATCTGGGCCGCAAATGGCGCGCCCATGGCCAGAGACGCCGCCGACCAAATCACAAATGCGGCTCGGCGGGGTACAACGGTTCATGTCTCGCCCATCTCGGCCTGGGAGGTGGGCCTTCTTGTCGCGCGCGGGCGCCTGACCATGGTCGGGCGGCCCGAGGCCTGGTTCGAACGACTGCTCGAAACACCCGGCGTTGGGCTGGCTGCAATGCCCCCGGCCGTTCTGAGCCGATCCTCCTTTCTTCCCGGCGATCCACCCAATGACCCGGCCGATCGCATTATCATTGCCACGGCCCGCGAGTTCGCTATGCGCATCGTCACGCGCGATGCGCGCATCCTCGCCTATGCGGCCGAGGGACATGTCATGGCGCTCGCCTGTTGAAAGGAACGGCTATGCCCCAGACGATTCGCTGCATTTCCCCGATCGACGGCTCGGTCTATGCCGAGCGCCCCACGCTTGACGCCGAGACCGCCTTCTTCGAGGTCACCCGCGCCCGCGCCGCCCAGCCCGAATGGGCCGCCCGCCCACTCGACGCGCGCATCGCGCTGGTGCGCGACGGGGTCGCCCGTCTGGGCGCGATGAATGACGACATCGTGCCCGAACTGGCCTGGCAGATGGGCCGCCCTGTCCGATTTGGCGGCGAATTCGGCGGGGTCGCGGAACGCGCGACCCACATGGCGGACATCGCCGCCAGGGCGCTGGCCCCGACCATGGTCGAAGACAGCCCGGCCTTTCGCCGCTACATCGCCCGCGTGCCGCAGGGCGTGGTGCTGGTGATCGCGCCGTGGAACTATCCGTATCTGACCGCCATCAACACCGTCGCACCGGCGCTGATCGCCGGCAATGCGGTGGTGCTGAAACACGCGAGCCAGACGCCGCTGGTGGGCGAAAGGCTGGCCCGGGCCTTCCACGCGGCGGGGGTGCCGGCCGATGTGTTCCAGAACGTGTTTCTCGACCACGCCACCACCTCGGCGCTGATCGGCGCAGGCGCGTTCGATTTCGTCAACTTCACCGGCTCTGTCGGCGGCGGCCAGGCGATCGAACGCGCCGCGGCCGGCACCTTCACCGGGCTTGGCCTGGAACTCGGCGGCAAGGACCCGGGCTATGTGATGGAGGACGCCGATATCGACGCGGCGGCGGCCACGCTGATCGACGGGGCGCTGTTCAACGCCGGGCAATGCTGCTGCGGGATCGAACGCATCTATGTCCACGAAAGCCGCTTTGACGCCTTCGTCGACAAGGCCGTCGCGGTGGCCGAGGCGCTGACGCTTGGCAATCCGCTCGATGAGGCGACCAGCCTGGGGCCGATGGCGCAGGCCCGCTTTGCCGATCTGGTGCGCGCCCAGACGGCCGAGGCGGTGGCCGCCGGCGCGCGGGCGCTGATCGACCCGGCGAAGTTCCCGGCCGACGATGGCGGCACCTACCTCATGCCGCAGATCCTGACCGGGGTGGATCATTCGATGCGGGTGATGCGTGAGGAGAGTTTCGGCCCCGTGGTCGGCATCATGAAGGTCGCGGGCGATGCCGAAGCCGTGGCGCTGATGAACGACAGCGCTTACGGGCTCACCGCCTCGCTGTGGACGGCCGATCC
>DNSZ01000304.1 GCA_003500165.1 Paracoccaceae bacterium
GCGCAAGCCCGCCCAGCATCACCGCCATCGCCGCCCAGACCCAGCCGGAATAGCGTTCGCCCAGGATCAGCATCGCCCAGCCCACCCCGAACAGCGTCACAAGATAGGCCACCTGCGCGGCGAACACCGCCCCCGCACGGCCCACCAGCCAGACATAGCCGGCATAGACGACGGCATGGATCAGCCCCGACAGGACGACCGCCCGTTCCGGCGGCCCCCAGGGCCCCGCAGGACTGACCCATTGCCCACCCAGCAGCGCCAGCGCCGCGGCCATCGGCAGCCCGACCAGCGCCGCCCCCAGAAGCAGCCGGACCGGCCCCGCGCCGCCGGTGCCAAACCGGGCCACCACATTGCCCTCGAGCCCATAGAAGAACGGCGCAACCATGGCGAGCGGCAGGAACACCACCATCCCCGGTTCGGGCAGGCTGGCCCGCGGCGCGCCGATCATCACCACCGCGACCGCACCCAGCAGGATACCCAGCGCGCGCGGCGCCGCGAACCGCTCGATCCCCCAGCACAGCGCGATCGGCAGGGCGAACATCGGCACCAGCGAGAGCAGGATCGACACCACGCCCGAGGGCAGATGCCGCACCGCCTCGTATGAGGCCGCGCCGGGCAGCACCGTGCCGATCAGCGCGATCGCGGCATAGAGGCGCAGATCGGCGGGCGCCATCGGCAATGGCCGGCGGCGGCAAAGCGTGATCGCCCCCAGCACCAGGACGACCACGACCAGTTGCCAGAAGANNACCGGTCACGGCGCGGCGGCGGCCAACACGCCCCCCGCGCGCAGCGGATGAATGGCGGTGGCGCGGCCCGTGGCGTCGTCGGTATCGACCAGCACGCCCGACAGCGTCACCGGCCCCAGCGCGGGGGTGAACCGGCCGCGCGGCAGGCCGGTGACAAAGCGGCGCAGGGGTTCGGCCGCCTCCATCCCGATCACCGAATTGTAATCGCCGCACATGCCCGCATCGGTCAGATAGCCGGTGCCGCCCGGCAGCACTTGCGCATCGGCGGTCGGCACATGGGTGTGGGTGCCGACAACCGCGCTGGCGCGACCATCGCAGAAATGGCCCATCGCCATCTTCTCCGACGTCGCCTCGGCGTGGAAATCGACCAACGCCGCATGCACCTGGCCGCCCCTTGGATGGGCGCGCAGCACGGTGTCGAGCGCGGCGAACGGATCGTCGAAGGGCTGGCGCATGAACACCCGGCCCAGCGCCTGCGCGACCAGAATGCGCCGCCCGCCCGGCACGTCGAACACGCGTGCGCCGCGCCCTGGCGCCGCCTTGCCGATGTTGAGCGGGCGCAGGATGCGCGGCTCGCCGTCGATGAAGGACAGCATGTCCTTCTGGTCGAAGGCATGGTCGCCCAGCGTCACGCAATCCGCCCCGGCGGCCAGCAGACCCGCGGCATGGTCGGGCGACAGGCCGTGCCCGCCGGTCGCGTTCTCACCGTTGACAATGGCGAAATCGACGCCGCATTCGGCCTTCAGCCCGGCCAGCCGGTCGGCGATCGCCGCCCGGCCCGCCCGCCCCACCACGTCGCCAAGAAAGAGAATCCGCATGCCACCCGGCCTATGCCGGGTCGGGCCCGTGGGCAAGGCCGGCGGGCCGGATCACGCCCGCCTCGGTGACGATCGCGTCGAGCCTCTGATCGGTGGCGTCACGCGGGATCGCCGGCAGTTCCTGCGCGGCCCAGGCCAGCCCGATGGCGCACACCGGGCCGCGCGCGCGCAGCCCTTCCAGCGTGCGGTCGTAATACCCGCCGCCATAGCCCAGCCGATAGCCCGCCCGGTCGAAGCCGACGAGCGGGACGATCAGTTGCACCGGGGTCAACCGCTCGCCATCCGCCGGCACCAGGGCGCCGAACGGGCCCGCCACCATGGTGCAGCCCGGGCACCATTCGTCGAAGCAAAGCGGCCGGTCCGGCCCGGCGATCACCGGCACGCACTGCCGCACCCCCTGCCCGGCCAGCGCCAGCATGGCGGGCAACGGGTCGATCTCGGTTCGGATCGCCATGTAGCCCGCAACGGGTCCGTCCGGCCCGGCCCGAACCAGGTCCAGAAGCGCGGCGATGGCCGGTGCGGGATCGGCCGTGGCATGGGCGGTGCGACGTGCCGCGAAGGCCGCCTTGCGCGCCGCAACCTTGCGCCCTGCGATATCGGTCATGGACTTCTCCGGCCTGGCCCCGCACCCTGCGGCCTAACTCTGCTGAAAGCCGCTGTCATGCCCGGATATGCCTTCGATCACCTGGCGGTCGTCGCACCGAGCCTCGATGCGGGTGCGGCGCATCTGCGGCAGGCAACCGGGATCGCCCTGCCGCCGGGCGGGCGCCACGCGGCCATGGCCACCTGGAACCGGGTCGGCGCCTTGACCGCCAGCGAGTATCTGGAGGTGATCGCGCCCGACCCCGCCGCACCGCCGCCCGGGCGGCCGCGCTGGTTCGGCCTTGACGCGCCGGGGCAAGCGCGGCTCGCGGCCTGGATCGTGCGGGTTCCCGACCTCGATGCCGCCATCGCCGCGGCCCCGTGGACGGCCGGGGCGCCGGTGACGCTGGCCCGCGGCGATCTGCGCTGGCGGTTCGCCCTGTGCGCCGATGGCAGCCTGCCGATGGCCGGCGCCGCGCCGTTGCTGATCGAATGGCAAACCGCGCCGCATCCGGCCGGCCGCATGGCATCGACCGGCCACCGCCTGGACCGGCTGGCGGTTTCCTGTCCCGATCCCGACCCGCTGGCGGCGTGGTGCGCCCGGCACCTGGCCGACCCGCGCATCGGGTTTCAGGCCGGCCCGCCAGGGCTGTCGGCGCGGCTGGTCGGCCCGCAAGGGATGGTCAGCCTGCGCTGATCCCGGCCGGCATGGATCACGACCATCCTCTGCCTTCTACCAACGGTCATTGAAAATGACCTTTATCCGCCCCCCGCCCCGCCTCACCCTGTCAGCGCGGCGGCTTCACCGAGCGGAAATAGGGCAGATGCGCGGTCACCGGACCGAACCGGGCTTCGGCCGCTTCGGTCGACATCCCGGCAGGGACCAGCACCGCCTCGCCGGGCTGCCATCCTGCCGGCGTGTTGAGACCAAACCGATCGGCCGTCTGCACCGCCTGAAGCGCCCGCAGGAGTTCGTCGAAATCGCGGCCGACCGACATCGGATAGGCGTGGGACAGCCGGATCCGTCGGTCCGGGCCGATGATATAGGTGCTGCGCACCGTGCGCGTGTTCGCAAAAAGCCGCACCTCGTCGGCACCGCTGCGCAGCACCATGTCAAGCTTGTCGGTCACCGGGTCCAGCCGGTCTTCATCCTCGGGGATATAGGGCTCGGCCGGCAGCATGCCCCAGCTGCGCGCGATCTTCATCCTGGGATCGGCGACCAGGGTAAAGCCAAGCGGTCGTCCCATAAAGCGTTCGATATCCGCTTTCCAGCGCAGGTGATCCTCGATCGGATCGACTGACAGCCCGATCAGCTTGGTCCCCAGCGCGGCGAAGGCCCCCACCCGGTCGGATGCGGCGATGAATTCGCTGGTGCAGACCGGTGTGCAATCCCGCGGGTGCGAGAACAGGATGCCGTAACCTTCGCCCAGCCATTCGTGAAAGCGCAGGGGCCCCTCGGAGGAGTCGGCCGTGAAATCGGGCGCGATATCGTTCAGCTGCAATGCCACATTGATCGCCNNACGAAAGCGCCAGATCGCGTGGGGCACCTGTGCCGCGTGATGTTCGGCCGATTGCGGGACGAGATGCGGAATCGCGCTGTCTGCAAGGTACAGCCAGCCATCGAGGCCAAAGCTCAGCCCGTCGGCCCAGCGGATGCGCGGGTCCCTGACCACGGTCGACAGCGTTCCGTCCGGCGCCAGCGCCATCACCGCGCCATGTTCGACATCGGTGATGAACACCGTGCCGTCGTCGGCGATGGACAACCCGTCGCTGAGCGGCTTCGGTCCCACGGCTTCGACCGCTGCGGCGATTGCCTCCGGGCTGGCGCCGGGATCGGTCAGCAGCGGCGTCGGCATGCGATAACGCGTGTCGTGGTTCATCGCGGCAAAGGAGAGCCACGCGCCGTCGCGGCTGAGCGCGATGCCATCGACACCGGTCTTCATCTCCAGAAGCCCGCCGAAATCGGACATGTCGCGGATCGGCGTGCGGATCAGCAGGTTCTGGGGCATCACGCTTGGGTGCCGGTCGAGCAGCCGACGCGCGGTGCCTGTCGTGCTGTCATAGACGATCAACGCCGGGCGCGTCGGCCAGAAACCGACATCGGCGATACAGACGAATCGCCCCGGGGGGATCGACCTGAAGGTCCTGCGGGAACGATCCCCAGGGTGCGATGTCGTCGGCGAAGGCGTGTTCGTGCACCACGGCGCCGGTGTCGATGTCGAAGGCGACAAGCTTTGGCGTGCCGAACCCGTGCCCGCCGGGATCGATAACCCACAGCCGGTCCTGCCGGTCGATGGCCAGGCCGAGCGGGGTTTCGAACAGTCCCTGGGCAGCGGCATCGGGGAACGGCCGGATATCGCCGCCCTCGGCCACATGAAGGAATGGCGGCTCGGGCCGCGATTCGGGATGGACGGCGAAGAAGACGCGCCCGTCGGCCGCGACGGCGGCATTGCCGACCGGCCGGCCGAAGGTGACAGCGGCTTCAAGCGCGCCGGGTCCAAGCTGTGGCGCGGCGGTCAGATCGGGATAGGGCACGCCGCCGCCGAACCGCCAATAGACAAGCCCCGCGCCTGCGGCGGCGCCAAGCGCGATGATGAGTGCGAACCACAAAAGAACACGGCGCATGTTCGTCCTCGGGCACCGATGAGTCGCCCCATCCCTGGCACGGCCGGCCGGCCCCGTCGTCCCCGGTGTCGCGAGCGCGCTGGCCGCTGCCCGGCTGCGGCGCGCGCGGTGCGGCGGTCTTGCGGAAACCGACCGTGCCTGACACTCTGCGCCCGAACGCAAGGAATGGACGCAGGCATGATCGAGAAACACGACTTCTACATCGACGGGGGCTGGACGGCGCCGCTGGACGGTATCCCCTGCGACGTCATCGACCCTTCGACCGAGGATGTCTGCGCGCGCATCTCGCTGGGCGGTGCGGCCGATGTCGACCGCGCCGTGGCGGCTGCCCGGGCCGCCCTGCCGGGCTGGCGCGCCACCCCGCCCGCCGAAAGGCTGGCCGCGCTCGAACGGCTGATCGCGGCCTATGCGGCGCGCCAGGACGAAATGGCCGAGGCGATCAGCCTGGAGATGGGCGCGCCCATCGACATGTCCCGCGCCCAGCAGGCACCCTCGGGGCTCGACAACCTGCAGGACGCGCTCGATGTCGCGCGCGGCTATGCGTGGGAGCGGCCGCTGGGGCCGCAGGCGCCCGGCACCCGCATCCTGATGGAGCCGATCGGCGTCGTCGGCATGATCACGCCGTGGAACTGGCCGATGAACCAGATCGCGCTGAAGGTCGGCCCGGCGCTGGCGGCGGGCTGCACGATGGTGCTGAAACCCTCCGAGGTGGCGCCGCTGTCGGGGCTCCTGTTTGCCGAGATGGTCGAGGCGGCCGGCATCCCGCCTGGCGTCTTCAACCTCGTGAACGGCGATGGCGCGGGGGTCGGCACGCTGATGTCCGGCCATCCCGGCATCGACATGATCTCCTTCACCGGCTCGACCCGGGCGGGCATCCTGATCTCGAAGAATGCCGCCGATACGCTGAAGCATGTGCATCTGGAACTGGGCGGCAAGGGCGCGAACCTGATCTTTGCCGATGCCGACGACAAGGCCGTGAAACGCGGCGTCCTGCATTGCTTCAACAACACCGGGCAAAGCTGCAACGCGCCGACCCGGATGTTCGTCGAGCGGTCGCGCTATGGCCAGGCGGTCGAGGAAGCCACCGCCTTGGCGCAGAAGATGCAGGTCGGGCCGGCCAGCGCAGCGGGCCGTCACATGGGCCCGGTGGTGTCCGAGGTGCAGTATGGCCGCGTTCAGGCGCTGATCGAGAAGGGCATCGCCGAGGGCGCCCGCCTGACCGCGGGCGGCCCGGGCCGGCCCGACGGCTTCAACCGCGGTTTTTTCGTCCGGCCGACGATCTTTGCCGATGTGACCAACGACATGACCATCGCGCAGGAGGAGATCTTCGGCCCGGTCCTGTCGATCCTGCCCTTCGAGGGCGAGGAGGACGCCGTCGCCATGGCCAACGACACCCGCTACGGGCTGACAAATTACGTCCAGTCCCAGGATCCCGAGCGGCGCAAGCGGCTTGCCCGGGTGCTGAATTCCGGCATGGTGGAGATGAACGGCGTGTCGATGGGGCCGGCCAGCCCGTTCGGCGGGGTCAAGCATTCGGGCATCGGCCGCGAGGGCGGTGTCTGGGGGATGGAGGCGTTCCTGCAGGTCAAGGCCGCGTCCGACTGGCCCGGCTGACGCATCGGCCCGCCCCGGTCCCGGCTATGCCGCGTGCCGGGCTGCGCCGGATCGCCGCGCGGGGTGCCGCGTTCGACCGGATCGCAGGGAAAGCACGGCGCGGCCGGCGCGGGATACGGATCGGCCAGCCGCGCCACAACGCTGTCGATCGACGCGGCAACCGCTTCGGTCGCCCGCGTAGCGTCGCGGCAAGAAATCCGCCCCGGCCAGGCGGCCGGCTGCTGCCGGGCGCTCCCGGGCGCGCGCCCGGGAGCGCGCCCGCCGCGCGGCGGGCGCGTCGCCAGTTTGAACCGCCGCGCCCGTCGACGGCGCTGCCGCGATCAGTTTGCCAATGGCGCGGGGCAAGACGAGGGATCTCCGCCGCGATGCCCGATACCAACCGTCATTGAGAGTGACCGCTGCCGCCTCTCGCCGCGCCTTCCCGCCCAGATACCACTCCTGGACCAACGGTCATTGGCCATGACCGTGGGTCCAAGCCGGCGCCGCCTGCGGCAACGCGCCGCGCCCATCGGGCTTTGTTCGACGCATCGCGAACGATCAGCACAAGGCGGAAAGCGGACCCGGCCCGACCGCCCTGTGGCGCCGGGCATCGCTCATGGCCGGGTGCTGAGCTGGTTCTGCCCGGCGACCACAATCACGCTGTTCGCCCCCGTCAGATCGGCCAGCGGCACCCGCGCCGCCGCGAAAACCTCGCGCGAGCGTTGGGTGCCGGCGGGTTGCGGCACCGGATCGGGCACCGCCTTGAACACATAGGCGATCGACCCGGGCGGCGTCTGGCTGTCCGGCACCCGGACAAGCGCGGCATTCCACCAGCCTTGCCGGGGCGGCAGGCCGCGCGCGGTCAGGATCGCGCCATAGGGCGTCCGGTCGAGTTGAATGCCCAGGACCTGCGGCATGCGCGGCCGCGGATCGGCCACCACCAGCTGGTTCGGGCTGCCCGCGCCGCCATCCTCGCTGCGGATCAGAACCTGTTCGGACTGGCCCCAGTTGAACCACCCGCAGCCGGCAAGCGCGAGACACAGAAGGAACGGCAGGAAACGCGCTGTCACGGGTGGGCTCCGAGGTTTTGCCGCTTCATAGCGCGCCGACCCGCCGCATGCAAAGCACCTCTGGACGGGCCGCGCCCAGACCCCTAACTCGCGACCCAAGGCAATGGGAGGGACAGTTGGCCGAGACCGAATTCGAAGAGATCGCCGGAACCTTCGCTTTCCTCGACGACTGGGAGGATCGCTATCGCTATGTCATCGAGCTGGGCAAGAAGATGCCGCCGCTTGACGATGCGCTGAAGGTTCCCGCCACCAAGGTCGAGGGTTGCGCCAGCCAGGTCTGGATCGTGCCCAGGGCCGAACAGGGCCGGTTCGATTTCGCCGGCGATTCGGACGCGCTGATCGTGCGCGGCCTGATCGCCATTCTGCACGCGCTTTATGCCGGCCGGCCGACCGCCGAGGTGGCCGGGCTGGATGCCGGGGCTGCCCTGGCCCGGCTGGGTCTGGACGAACATCTTTCCGCGCAGCGCTCGAACGGGCTGCGCGCGATGGTCGCACGCATCCAGGAACGGGCCGCGGCGGGCTGAACCGGGTTTGCGCCGGCGATCGCAAACTGGCATGCCTGCCGCGCAGGCAAAAGGACACCGCGCATGACCGATCTTGTGACCCGTCTTCTGGCTGAGCGGGACTGGCTGCTGGCCGATGGCGCCACCGGAACCAACCTGTTCAACATGGGGCTGCAATCGGGCGACGCGCCCGAGCTGTGGAACACCGACGCGCCGGACAAGATCCTTGCGCTTTATGCCGGGGCGGTCGCGGCGGGCAGCGACCTGTTCCTGACCAACTCGTTTGGCGGCAATGCCGGCCGGCTGAAGCTGCACGAGGCGCAGAACCGGGTGGGCGAACTCAACCGCGTCGCGGCCGAGCTTGGCCGCGAGGTGGCCGACCGGGCCGGGCGCCCCGTGGTCGTCGCCGGGTCGATGGGCCCGACGGGCGAGATCATGGCCCCGATGGGCGACCTGACCCATGCGCTGGCGGTCGAGATGTTCCACGAGCAGGCCGAAGGGCTGAAGCAAGGCGGCGCCGATGTGCTGTGGGTCGAGACGATCAGCGCGGCCGAAGAATATCGCGCCGCCGCCGAGGCCTGCGCGCGCGCCGACATGCCCTGGTGCGGGACCATGAGCTTTGACACCGCGGGGCGCACGATGATGGGGCTGACGGCGGCCGACATGGTGACGCTGGTCGACGGGCTCGACCCCGCGCCGCTGGCCTTCGG
Source organism: Paracoccaceae bacterium (assembly GCA_003500165.1). Lineage (GTDB taxonomy): Bacteria > Pseudomonadota > Alphaproteobacteria > Rhodobacterales > Rhodobacteraceae > UBA10424. Next base: position 8,648 of record DNSZ01000304.1, read on the forward strand.
GGCGAATTGCGGGGTCGGGGCGTCGGACCTGCTGCGCACCGTGCGCAGCCTGGCGGCGGCCGGGGCCAGGCGGCCGCTGGTCGCCAAGGGCAATGCCGGCATCCCGAAATATGTCGAAGGCCACATCCACTATGACGGGACCCCCGAATTGATGGCCGATTACGCGGTGCTGGCGCGCGATTGCGGGGCGCGCATCATCGGCGGCTGTTGCGGCACCACGCCCGAGCATCTGCGGCGCATGCGCGCCGCGCTGGAAGAGCGGCCGCGCGGCGCGACCCCGCCGCTCGACCTGATCGCCGACCGGCTTGGCGGGTTTTCCTCGCCCTCGGATGGCTCGGGCGGGCCGGCACCCGTCTCGCAGCGCCGCGGCCCCCGTCGCCGGCGCGGCTAGGCAGGGCGATCGGGCGGCGCGGGCCGCCGATCCGCGCGCGCCGGCTCAGCCTGACCGCGCCCGGGACGGCTGCGGTTTCAGGCGATAGGTCAGCGCCGCGCGGATCAGCTGCGCCAGCGCCGCGCGTGGCAAGGGCACGCCAGGCACGAAATGGATCGCGCGATTGCCTTCATAGGTGAAATCGTCCCCAAAGGCATGGCGGAAGTCGGACAAGAGCGTCGTCCGGCAATGGGTGTAGAGGGCAAACCCACCGCTGCGCGGCACCCCAAGCCGGATTGTCGAGCCCGATTTCGTTTCGGCCGTCAGATAGGCCGGCTGGCCCCATTTCAGGCATTCGACGATCGGACCGGCTTCGGGCGTCGCCGCCGCGACCTCGAAGATCAACGCGCGCAGGTCATGCAGGCCGGGGCGCGCTTCGGCGGGAAAACCGGCAAAGGCCCGGGCGACGGCGGGGTCCCGAAAGGGCGGATCAAGATCGGTCATGCCGCAAAGTGACGGCATCCAGGACACCGGTCAATCCGGCGGGTCGAACAGCGACAGCTGCGCCGTCGGGCGACCTGGCGGCCGGAACAGATCGCAGCGCAGCGCCGGCAGCGGGGCTTCGAGGCCGTTGCGCCGGGCGGCCACCGCAAAGCGCCGGGCGATCAGGGCGGCATGTGGCCCCTCGCCGCGCAACCGCTTGTGCCATGCCGGGTCGTAGTCGCGCCCGCCATGGGTTTCGCGCACCCGGTTCATCACCCGTGCCGCGCGGTCGGGATAGCGCTCGGCCAGCCAGTCGCGAAACAGCGGCGCCACCTCGCGTGGCAGCCGCAGGATCGCCCAGCTGGCCGAGCGCTATCCCGACCGCGCGGCACGGGTGATGAACCGGGTGCGCGAAACCCATGGCGGGCGCGACTACGACC
>DNSZ01000199.1 GCA_003500165.1 Paracoccaceae bacterium
CCCGAGCTTGGCTTTGCCATCGAGCTTGGCGAGGTGGTCCTGACCGAATGCGAGACGGTGAACCAGTTCACCGGGTCGCGGACCGAGCCGCCGCAATTCACCCGCGGCTATGGCCTTGTCTTCGGGCAGACCGAGCGCAAGGCGATCTCGATGGCGCTGGTCGACCGCGCCATGCGCTGGGAAGAACTGGGCGAGGACAATACCGGCGCGCCGGCGCAGGACGAGGAATTCGTGCTCAGCCATTCCGACAACGTGCAGGCCACGGGCTTTCTCGAACATATCAAGCTGCCGCATTACGTCGATTTCCAATCGGAACTGGAACTGGTGCGCAGGCTGCGCCGCGAGGCCGACGCACAGGCTGCCGCCACGCCGGAGGCCGCGGAATGAGCGTCGACACGGTCGTCTTCGACATTGGCGGCGTGCTTGTCCACTGGGACCCGGTCCTGGCCTGGAAAGAAGAGCTGGGCGCCGATGGCGCCCGCGCCTTTCTAGCCCGGATCGGGTTCGACAAGCTCAACCTTGCCTGTGACGCCGGGGCCAGTTTCGCCGTCGCGGCAAGCTCCATCGCGGACCCCGAGGATGCGGAGCGCCTGGCGCACTACGTCGCCCGCTACAGCCTGACCGTGCCGCACAAGCTGGCCGGCACCTGGGAGGCGCTCTATGACCTCAAGGCACGCGGCGTGTCCGTGCATGCCATCACCAACTGGTCGGCCGACACATGGCCGGAGGGGCTGAAGGCCCATCCGGAACTGGCCGAGGTGTTCGGCATCACCATCGTTTCCGGCGAGGTGGGCATCGTCAAGCCGTCCACCGCGATCTTCCGCCTGCTGGCAGAGCGCGCCGGCGTTGCGCCGGAGCGCTGCGTGTTCATCGACGACGGGCTGCACAACTGCATCGCTGCGCGCGCTGCCGGCATGGACTCGATCCATTTCACCGGGGCCGAGGCCCTGCGCACCGCGCTGACGGAACGGGGGCTGACGTGACCGACGAGGCCTACAACTTCGCCTATCTCGACGAGCAAACCAAGCGGATGGTCCGCCGCGCGATCCTGAAAGGGGTCGCCGTGCCGGGCTATCAGGTGCCGTTCGCCAGCCGCGAGATGCCGATGCCCTATGGCTGGGGCACCGGCGGCGTGCAGGTCTCGGCCGCCTGCCTGACGCCGGAGGACATCTTCAAGGTCATCGACCAGGGTGCGGACGACACCACCAATGCGGTCTCGATCCGGAAATTCTTCGAAAAGACGGCTGGGGTGGCCGTGACCGAAAAGACCACCGCGGCGACCATCATCCAGACCCGCCACCGTATCCCGGAAACCCCGCTGACCGAGGGGCAGATCCTGGTCTACCAGGTGCCGATTCCGGAACCGCTCCGGTTCCTTGAGCCGCGCGAGACCGAGACCCGCAAGATGCACAGCTTGGAAGAATACGGGCTGATGCATGTGAAGCTTTACGAGGACATCGCGCGGCATGGCGAGATCGCCACCGCCTACGCCTATCCGGTCAAGGTCGAGGGGCGATATGTCATGGACCCGTCGCCGATCCCGAAATTCGACAATCCGCGCCTCGTGTCGGCTGCGATCCAGCTGTTTGGCGCCGGCCGGGAGCAGCGCATCTATGCGGTGCCGCCCTACACGCAGGTCGTATCGCTGGACTTCGAGGACTATCCGTTCGACCCCTCGAAGGCACCGCATCCCTGCGCGCTCTGCGGGGCGGAGGACAGCTATCTCGACGAGGTGATCACCGATGATGCCGGCGGGCGGATGTTCGTCTGCTCCGACACGGATTACTGCACGCAGCGCCGCGCGCAGCAGGACGGAGCGGCCGCATGACCCCGCTTCTGCGTGTCGAGAACCTGACCAGGAGTTTTGGCGGCCGGATCGGCTGTGCCGATGTGTCCTTCGATCTCTACCCAGGCGAGGTTCTGGGCATCGTCGGCGAAAGCGGCTCTGGCAAATCGACGCTTCTGAACTGCATGGCCGGTCATCTGGCCCCCGACAGCGGCAAGGTGATCTTCGACACCCGCGCCGACGGTCCGACGGACACGCTGACGATGTCCGAGCCGGAGCGGCGGATGCTCAGCCGCACGGACTGGGCCTTTGTGCATCAGAACCCGCGCGACGGGCTCAGGATGCGGATCAGCGCAGGCGGCAATGTGGGCGAGCGGCTGATGGCCGTGGGCGCGCGCCGTTACGGCACGATCCGTTCCAGGGCGCTCGATTGGCTGGAGCGGGTGGAGATCTCCGACGACCGGATCGACGACCGCCCGGCGGCGTTTTCGGGGGGCATGCAGCAGCGCCTGCAGATCGCCCGCAACCTGGTGACCGGGCCGCGGCTGGTGTTCATGGACGAACCCACCGGCGGCCTTGATGTCAGCGTGCAGGCGCGGCTTCTGGACCTGATCCGGGGGCTTGTGCGGCGCATGGGCCTGTCGGCGATCGTGGTCACCCACGACCTGGCCGTTGTCCGCCTGCTGGCCGACCGGCTCATGGTGATGAAGGACGGCCATGTGATCGAGAGCGGCCTGACCGATCAGGTGCTCGACGATCCGCAGGCGCCCTACACGCAGCTTCTCGTCAGTTCCGTTCTGCAGGTCTGAGGCCCGCCATGATCAGTGTCGACAACCTGTCCAAGACCTTCACGCTGCACAATCAGGGCGGCCAGGTGATCCCGGTGATCGCCGGGGCGACCTTCTCGGTGGCGCCCGGCGAATGCGTGGCGCTGACCGGGGAAAGCGGTGCGGGCAAATCCACCGTGATGCGGATTCTCTATGGCAACTATCTCGCACAGGGGGGCAGCGTGCGGATCGGCGATGTGACCCTGACCGAAGCCGAGCCGCGCGAGATCCTTGCCCTGCGGCGCGAGACGCTTGGCTATGTCAGCCAGTTCCTGCGCGTGGTGCCGCGGGTGCCGACGCTCGATGTGGTGGCCGAACCGCTTCTCGCGCTTGGCGTCGCGGAGGCAGAGGCCTTCGAGCGCGCGCGCGGGTTGCTGACCCGGCTGCGTATCCCCGAAACACTCTGGACCCTGTCGCCCACCACCTTTTCGGGCGGCGAACAGCAGCGGGTGAACATCGCGCGCGGCTTTGCCCATCGCTATCCCGCGCTCTTGCTGGATGAGCCGACGGCGAGCCTCGACCCGACCAACCGCGAAACCGTGCTGCGCCTGATCGAAGAGGCCAAATCGGCGGGCGTCGCGATTGTGGGCATTTTTCACGACAAGGGCGCGCGGGACCGCGTGGCGGATCGGGAGATCGACGTCTCCTCCTTCGCGCGGGCGGTGGCATGAGCGGGCGGTTCATTGCCGTCGTCGGGCCGTCGGGCGCGGGCAAGGACAGCCTGATCGAGGCGCTCTGCCGCCGCCACCCGGAAATCCTGCGCGCGCGCCGGGTGATCACCCGCGACCCCGAGGCCGGCGGCGAAGACCATGAGGCGGTCAGCCCGGCGCGCTTCGCCGCGCGGGCGGCGGCGGGCGATTTCGCACTCCATTGGCAGGCGCATGGCTTGCGCTACGCCATCCCGGCAACCGTCACGCAGGCGCTGCGGACCGGGCAGGATGTGATCGCGAACCTGTCGCGTGCCGTGCTGCCAAGGGCCGATCAGGTGTTCGAGAACTTGCGCGTGCTGCATGTCACGGCGCGGCCCGAGGTGCTGGCGGCGCGGTTGCGGGGCCGCGGCCGGGAAAACCCGGCCGAGGTCGTGCGGCGCCTGTCGCGGCCGGCGCCCGCCCTGCCAGCGGGGCTCGACATCGTCCGCATCGACAACTCCGGTGCGCTGGACCGGGTGGTCGACGCCGCCTGTGCCGCGCTTTACCCGGTCAACGCATAGCGGTGGATCAGGTGGAACATGCCGTCCTGATCCTCGCCCATCAGGGCCAGATCGCGGATCGCCAGCGGCTGCCCGAGGAAACGGGCGAAGTGGTTGCGCAGCGCGGCTTCGGTTGTGTCAAGATGCACGCTGTCCAATCCGCCGGTGAGGGTTATGTGAAACCGGAACTCCGCCATGACATAGGGGTAGCCCCAGCGGTGCAGCAGCGCCTCCTGCCGGTCCGTCAGGCCGGGCTTGCGGCGCGCGGCCAGCTCGGCCTCGGTCAGGGCCGCGCGGAACGGCTCGAACGCCGCGACCGTGGCGGCGGCCAGATCGGCCAGCGCCGCGTCGGGCGCCTCCGGGACCAGCGCCAGAAACCGGCCAAGCCGCCGCAGGGCAAGGGCCGGGATGGTGACCGCAGGTCGCCGGGCGCAGAACGCGGCCAGGGCCTTGCCCAGCGCCCCGGCATCGGTGCCGTGCGCCAGTCGGAATGGCGGCTTGATCGTGCCGTGGATGCCGTATTTGCGCGGGGTTGCCGTCAGGACACCGGGCGCATCGGGCAACCCGTCCACCTCCGGCTGGGACATGGGCTGGCCGGTGGCACTGTTCCATCCAAGCCAGGCGGATCCCGCCTGAAACAGATCGCCCGTCGGCACCATGTAGATGCCATGTCTTCGAAACCGGGTCATTCCGACCTCCGGCGTGCTGACCGACCATGGCCAAGGACCAGACCCCGATGCCCGAAACCGTGACGCTTGCCAATGCGCGCCTGATCCTGCCGGGGGGGCTCGTCGACGGGCGGCTGAGTTTTGCGGGCGGGGAGATCGTCGATATTTCGCCCGGCACCCACATGCCCGCCGGTGCGATCGATTGCGAGGGCGACATGCTGTCGCCCGGTCTGGTGGAGCTGCACACCGACAACCTCGAGCGGCACATCCGGCCGCGCCCTTCGGCCCATTGGCCGCACAAACCCGCCATCGTGGCCCATGACGCGGAGCTTGCCGCCTGCGGGATCACCACCGTGTTCGATGCCATCCGGGTGGGATCGACCGAGGGCAAGGGCGGGATCGGCTGGTCGCGCTATGCCCGCGATCTGGCCGACGAGGTGCTGGCGATGCGCGCCAGCGGCGCCCTGAAGATCAGCCACCATCTGCATCTGCGGGCCGAGGTCTGCTCGCATTCGCTGATCGAGGAGCTGGCACAGTTCGGACCCGAGGATCGGGTCGGGATCGTGTCGATCATGGACCACACGCCCGGGCAGCGGCAATTCGCGGATATCGGCCAATATGCGACCTACATGAAGGGCAAGCACGGCCTGAGCAACGAGGTGTTCGACGCCCATGTCGCGACCCGCCAGGCCCTGGGAGAGCGGGTTCGGGACACACACGAGATGGCCGCCGTCGAGGCCGCGCAGCGCTTTGGGGCCGTGCTGGCGAGCCATGATGACACCACGCTCGGCCATGTGGTGCGCTCGGCGGCGCATGGAATCAGGCTGGCGGAATTCCCGACCACCGAGGAGGCGGCGCGCGCCTGCCACCAGCACGCCATTGCGGTGATGATGGGGGCGCCGAACCTTGTGCGGGGCGGGTCACATTCCGGCAATGTCTCGGCCGGCGATCTGGCGAGAGCGGGTCTGCTCGATGTGGTGTCGTCCGACTATGTCCCGGCGGCGCTGCTCTATTCGGCGGTGCTCCTCGGGGATATCTGGGGCGACCTGGCGCGGGCGATGGCCACGGTCACCAGTGCGCCCGCGCACGCCGCCGGGTTGATCGACCGGGGGCAGCTGGCCGAGGGCCTGCGCGCCGATCTGCTGCGGTTCCGGCTGGTCGATGGGGTGCCGGTGCTGCGCGGGGTCTGGAGCGCCGGCAACCGCGTCGCGTAATACCAAGCTGCAATGAATCACGCGCATTGCAGCTTGGCATTAGCAGGCAAGGCCTTCACGCTCCAGAAAGGCCATGGCGGCCGGTATATCGGCGGCATGGCGCAGTTCGAGAACAAGATGCGGGCGCTGCGGAAGCGCGGCGATGGCGCGAAAGACAGCGTGCCAGTTTACCGTGCCGCGGCCCGGCGGCCAGTGGCGGTCGGCAAAGCCGTCGGCGTCCTGAAGATGCACATGGGCAAGCATCGGGCCTGCATCGGAAACGAAGTAATCCACCGGCGGTGCGCCGGTTGCGGCATGGGCGTAGTGGGCATGGCCGGTGTCGATCGACAGCTGCACCCGGTCCGAGCCGAAGCTCGCGGCAAGCGCGCGGCGCCAGCCCGGCGCTATGTCCTCGATGTTCTCGATCACCAGCGTCACGCCATGGGTCTCGGCCAGCGCCACGGCCTTTGCAAGATTCGCCTGCACGCGCGCGATCGTCTCCTCGGCTGCGGATGGCGCATTCCCGACCCGCGGATTGTCTCCGAAATTGTACCAATCCCATGTCTTGTAGGGGGAATGGACCACCATTTGCGTGGCCCCAAGCGCCGCCGCGGCCGCCACCGCGGTGACCATCCGGCGCGACAGGATCGGGGCCAGTTCCGGGTCCCTTATGTCAAGCGGCAGGTCGTAGAACGGACCGTGGATTCCAAGGCGGCCGTCGAATCCGTCAAGCAGCCGCCTTGCCTTGGCGACGGTCGCGCGCCAATCGCCAAGCAACAGGTCAGGTTCCAGGAAATCCTGCACCTCCAGGTCGCGCTGCCCCTCGATCAACCAGCGGCGATAGGTGGGCAAATCCTCGATCATCAGGGCGGCGCCAACTTTCAGGGGAAGATCGGTCATCAGAACACCTGCCGTCCTTCTCGCCAGACGGCCTGCACGACCGGTTGGCCGCCGACCTGTTTCACGGCGACCAGATCGGCCCGCAGACCTTCGGCAATGGCGCCCCGGTCATGCAGACCGGTCAACCGCGCGGGGGCTTGGGTGACCAGGGCCAGCGCCTGCGGCAGGTCGTAGGGCATCGCATGATCCGCGGCGATCGCGAACGCCGCGTCGAGCGGCGAGCGTGGAACGTAATCGGAGGCAAGAACGTCCACCAGCCCTTCGACCAGCAGTTCGGCCACGGCCACATTGCCCGATTGTGATCCGCCACGCAGGTAATTCGGGGCGCCCGCGACAATCGCCATGCCTTCGGCCCGCGCATGGCGGGCCGCTGTCAACGTGGTCGGAAACTCCGAGATCGTGCAACCCTCGGCCAGCGCCTCGTCCACATGCGCGACGGTGCGGTCATCATGGCTCATGAGCGGAACGTTGGCCCGGACGGCGGCGTTTGTCACATGCTTGCGCACGGCCTTGCCGTGGGTGCGGGAGCGTTCGAACAGTTCGTCCATCAGGCGGCGGCCTTCCGCCTCGTGGACCTCCATGTCGCGGATCATGTGCCAGAACCACTGGTCGATGTCCGGGCTCTGCCGGTCTCCAGGGGTGTGATCCATGACCGAGACGAGTTGCGTCTCGGGCAAATTCACGCTGGCATCCACCAGGCCCGGCGTCGCCGGGTCGGAGATCTCGCAGCGCAGGTGCAGGAGGTGCTGCGCGCGGAACAGGTCTTGCGCGACCGCCTCACGCAGCGTTGCCACAAGCGGTTCGAACAGATCGCGGCGCTCCTGCTTTTGCATCGAGGCGCCGACCGAAAGACTGTCGAAGACCGTGGTCGTCCCGCCGGAGATGATCACGGCGTCATGGGCCAAGAGCGCGGGCAGCGCGGGCCAGAGGACCCCAACGCGCGGATGGGTGTGACGCTCGACATGGTCGGTGTGCAGATCGACGATGCCGGGGATCAGGTAGGCCCCGTCCAGATCGCGCCCGTCCCGCGCCAGGGTCAGGCCAGCGATCCGGTTGCCGTCCAGGGCGACCCCGCCCTCGACGATACCGTGCGGTGTGACGAGCCTGGCATTGCTCAGGACCTGCGCAGCCTGCGCGCCGTGATCGAACATGGGTCTGCCTTTAACGAGCCTTCGCCCCGGCTGAGGGTGATCTGCGACGCGCGGGTGACGGTTGCATGACGATTCGGTGAAATGAACCCCGGCGCCGCACCGCGCTATTCATAACGCTCGAGGAAGGCTTCGGCAGACAGGCTGCGGAAATCGTCGAGCGCGGCGCGCAGCCGGGCATGGTCCCAATCCCACCAGCCAAGCGCCAGCATGCGCGCGGCGATGTTTGCGGGAAGACGGTCGCGCACCGGCCGTGCCGGAATGCCGGCGACAATCGTGTAGGGGGCCACGTCCCGGGTGACGATGGCGCCCGACGCGACGACGGCGCCATGGCCGACCGTCACCTCGGGCTTGATCTGCGCGGCATGGCCGATCCAACTGTCATGGCCGATGATGCTGCGCCGGGCGCGGCGTGCCGCGAACCAGGCGTCGTCGTCTGCGACATCGTCCCAGTAGCGCGCCGACCGGTACTGGAAATGATGCAGGCTGGCCCGGTCGAGCGGGTGGTCGGTGGCGCCGATGCGCACGAAGCTGGCGATATTGGCGAACTTGCCGATCGCGGCATTGGCAATATCGCAGGACCGGTCGCAATAGGAGTAGTCGCCGATCGTTGCATGCGCCAGCCGGGTGCCCGCCCCGATCTCGACATAGGCGCCAAACGTCGTGTCCGCGACCTCGCAGCCGGGATGGAAAATCGGCCCGTCCGGGCGCAACTTCTGCATGCCTGGCCTAGCCTCCGAACAGCGCGCCGATATGGTCGGACCAGCGGCCGGCTTCGGCCCGCAACCAGACCGCAACGACATAGACGGCGCCGATGATCGCCGGTATGAACACGGCGCCCAGCGCGAGCTTGGCGGTCATGCCCACGGGCTCACCCGAGATGATCATCTGCCGCAGCTTGCCCGAGATCCAGTCCATCAGCATCACCATCAGGACGATCAGCACGATGTAATAGGTGACTTCTTCCCAGTCCTTCTGGGTGATGATCGCCTGGGTGATCAGCAGACCGATGCCGCCGCCGGTGATCGCCCCGATGATGGTGGCCGAACGGGTGTTCGATTCAAGGAAATACAGCACCTGGCTGATCAGGACCGGCGCGACCTGCGGAATCACGCCGAAGCGATAGCGCTGGATCGGCTTGGCACCGGTCGACGCGACGCCATCGATCTGCTTGCCATCGACGTTCTCCAGCGCCTCGGAGAACAGCTTTCCGAACGACCCGGTATCGGTGAAAAGGATGGCCAGCGCACCGGTCAGCGGCCCGGGACCAAAGGCGCGTGACAGCAGGATCGTCCAGATCAGCGCATCGACCCCGCGGGCGAAGTCGAACACGCGACGGAAAAGCTGACGGATCACAGCCAGCGGCGTGAAGTTGCGTGCGGCAAGGAAGGCCAGCGGCAGCGCCACGATCGCCGCGCCCATGGTGCCGAGGAACGCCATCAGGACGGTCTCGAAGATCGCCCATGTGACCGCATTGTGCTGCCAGATCGCGTTGTTCCAGAAGTCCTGCGCCGCGCCGGCCAGGTTCGACCGTTCGGGATCGATCCGCGCGCCGAACAGGATATCGACCGGCCCATGCCCGTAATACGGGCTGTCGAGGGTGAACCAGAAAAGCTCCCATCCGAAGAAATAGCGGAACACCTCCGTCCGATTGCGGGTCACCGTCATTCGGCCCGCCTCGGTCCGGATGTCGAGGCGCGCCGACGTATAGCTTATGAAATCGGGCAGCGTCCCGTCGTCCCGGTCCAGCTGCACGCCGTCGGCGCGCGAAGCCTGTGCGGCGAAGTCTCCGAGTTCCGGGTGGTGATAGATCGCCGTGTTGTCGGGGCCAAAGGTCACGCGGTGCCCGTCGGTCAGCGCGATCTCGGCCCGGTCGCCCGACACGCTCACCCAGTCGGGCCATGTGCCCTCGGGCCAGGCGCCCTTGCGCTCGCCCTCCTTGGCCACCGTGATCGCGCCGGAGCGATTTTCGCGGGTCACATGGGTCTTGTAGCTGTAGGTGTCCCGTATCAGCGTCATCGCATTGTCGCCGCGCGCACGGTCGGCGATTCCGGGGATGTCGAAGGCAAAGAAAACGTAGATGAAATAGGCCAGCAACAGGATCGGCACCGAAAGCGCGACGATCTTCTTTCGGCGAATCAGCCTGTCGGCGGCGGCAAACTGGTCTTGCAGCGTCGGGAGGGTATCGGCGGTCGCGCTCACAGCATCGCCTCCACACGGCCGTGGGTCAGCCGGTTGCGCAGGGTGCTCGACAACTGGTCGACCGCCACGATGGTCAGGAACAGCAAGATGAAGATGGCCGCCGCCTCGTCGAACCGGCCGGTGCCCCAGGAAATCGAGTTTCGCAGTTCATACCCGATGCCGCCCGCGCCCACGAACCCAAGGATCGCCGAGGCACGAATGTTGATTTCGAAGCGGAGCAGCGCATAGCTCATATAGTTGGGCGCGACCTGCGGAATGACGCCAAGGGCCATGCGCTGGGTCCAGTTCGCGCCGACCGAGGCCAGACCGTCGACCGGCTTCAGATCGGCATTCTCGTTCACCTCGGAATAGAGCTTTCCCAACGCGCCCGCCGTGTGGATCGCGATGGCGATCACGGCCGGCACCGGCCCGACGCTCATGATGAAGATCAGAACCAGTGCGACGACGATCTCGGGGATCGCGCGAAGGATGTCCATGGTCCTGCGGAACAGCGGAATCAGCCGCGGCCAGACCGCCAGTCCGTGTGTCGACAGCAGCGACAGCACCATCCCGCCCAGGAATCCGAGCAGCGTCGATACCGCCGCGATGTTCAGGGTCTCGATCAGCGCAGGCAGGTATTTCCACAGCAGGCCGGGCATGTCCGCCCGCTTCTGCCAGGCTTCAGATACCACGTCGGCGGGGAAGTCGAAGATGTTGCCAAGACCGTCCCAGAAACCGCCCGCATTGCGATCGTTGGCAACCAGAAACCCCGCGACCATCAGCAGCACGAAGACCGCGATCAGGATACCGCTGTAAAGGCGGCGCCGCGCGACCAGGGCCTGATAGCTTTCGCGGATGGTGTCGATTGTCGTCGCGGTGGCGGTCGCAGTGTCGGCCATGTGAAGCCTCCGAAGGCGCCAGGCCGGGGCCCGGCCGGGCCCCGGCACGGGTTGCGGGCCGGGTTATTCCGACTTGGCCGCGCGCACCGCGATGATCGTCTCATAGGCTTCATGGCCGATCGGCTCGAAGCCCGCGGTCTCTCCCGCGGCGACGGTATAGGTGCACTCCCGGTCGTTCTCGTAGAGGTCGTGCAGCAAATCGGTCATCGTCTCCTTGACATCCGCGGGCAGTGACTTGCGCAGCACGAACGGTCCCTCGGGGATCGGTTTCGACATCCAGATCTGGACAAGGTTGTTCATATCGACGAGGCCGGCATCCACGGCCTTGCGCAGCGCGCCGGAATTGTAGCCGTCTTCCCAGTTGCCAAGGCCGTCGGCCCAGGTCACGCCGGCGTCGATGTCGCCATTGTTCACCGCAACGATGGTCTGCTCATGGCCGCCGGTGAACAACACATCGCCGAAATAGTCGCCCGGCTCCATGCTCGCACCGGTCGCCTCGGGGATTTCGATCGACGGGATCAGATAGCCCGAGGTCGAATTCGGATCGCCGAAGCCGAACACCTTGCCCTGCATGTCCTCGAGGGATTCGATGCCCGAATCGACGCGGGCGAAGCCGATCGAGTGGTAACTGAACGAGCCGTCGAGATTGGTCTTGACCAGGACCGGTTCCACCGCTTCGGGATCGGCGAGATAGGTCGCGGCATAGCCCGAGGCGCCAAGCCACGCCATATCGATCGACCCGCCCAGCAGTCCCTGGATCACGCCGTTGTAGTCGGCCGGGGCGAACAGGCGGGTCGGAACGCCCAGCGCTTCCTCGGTATAGGCGCGAAGGCATTCGTTCGAGCTCATCCGGTCCTGGGCGTTTTCCCCGCCAAGGATGCCGATGCGGAATTCGTCGATTTCCTGGGCCTGAGCGGCCCCGGCGATGGCGGTTGTGGCCAGCGCAGCAGCAACGAGTTTTTTCATCGTCTGTCGTCTCCGTAGTGGTTGAACCCCCGCGACCCCCCCGCGGGATTGGGGTCAGATGACCGCCTCCGCTTCGCGTATGGCGGCGGTCTGTGCACGGTTCAGCGCCTCGAGGCTGGTCGAGGTCGCGTCTTCGCTGAAATCGGCGTCAGCCCCGTAGATGTCGCGGGCCACGCCGGTGGTCAGCTGTTCGGCCGTGCCATCGAAGACGATGCGGCCGGCGCGCATCCCGATCACCCGGTCGCAATAGCGCCGCGCGGTGTCGAGCGTGTGCAGATTGGCGATCACCAGCTTGCCGTCTTCCTCATGGATACGGCGCAGGGCGTCCATCACGATCTGGGCGTTCATCGGGTCGAGGCTGGCGATCGGCTCGTCGGCCAGGATCATCCGCGGCTCCTGCATCAGCGCGCGTGCGATCGCGACGCGCTGCTGCTGGCCGCCCGACAGCGCCTCGGCCCGTTTGGCGGCGTTCTCGGCGATCCCCAGCCGGTCGAGGATTTCGATCGCGCGGTGGATGTCGGATTGCGGAAACAGGCTGAACAGGGTGGTCAGCGTCGACCGCTGATTGAGCTTGCCGAACATCACATTGGTCACCACGTCGATGCGCGGCACCAGGTTGAACTGCTGAAAGATCATCGCGCATTCGGACTGCCAGACGCGCTTGTCGCGGCCCTTGAGCGCGAGAATGTTGCGGCCTTCGAAAACGATCACGCCCGAGGTCGCATCGGTCAGCCGGTTCATCATCCGCAGAAGCGTCGACTTGCCCGCTCCCGACCGGCCGATGATGCCGATCATCTGCGGTTTCTCGACAGCGAAGCTGACGTCATCGACGGCCGGGTTTGGCCCGAATGCCTTCACCAGGTCCTTGATCGCAAGAAGCATGAAGCCCCCGGAATCGTTTCAGCGCCATGATGGCCGGGCCGGCTGACAGATTCGTGACAGTGGTGCTGCGGTTTTGTGACAGCTGCACCCCCGGGGACCGAATACCGACCGTCACGATGAGGCCACGATAACCATCGGTTCGGCCTGCCGTCTCCGTCGCCTGTGCAGGCGACACTTCTGACCAGCCCGTGTCAGCGGGGCGCCAAGTCCGAGTGCTGCGGGCCAAACGAGAGGCGCTGCTTTCCGCCAAAAAGCATGCGTCGTTGCATCCCCTATGGCGAAACAGGGTGGCGGGCGGCGGTGTCGGTCCAACCGGTTGACGGGATTTGCGTCTCGCCGAAGCTCCGAGAGAACCGCAGCGACTACGCCAGCGAGTTCAAGCAGGTCTGCGCAGCAGATCAAACAGTCCGGGGGACTGTCTGAAAGCGCAGAACGCGCCTGCAGGGCGATTGCGCCGAAGCCTGGCTGCTCGCCTGACAGCCTGCGCGTCTGGTGTCGGCAGGTCGAACGTGATGCCGGCCTCTGCGCCGAACTCGGCATCGAGCACCGCCTCGCGCCGCCCGTGCGGCCGCAAACAAACGGCATGGTCGAGCGGTTCAACGGCCGGATCGAGGACGTTCTGCAAAGCCACCGATTCCGCTCCGGCGAGGACCTCGAGCAGACCATCCTGCGCTACTTCCGGCTCTACAACGGCCAGCTCCCGCAATCCGTGCTGAAGGGCCGAACGCCCATCGACGCCCTGAAAGACTGGCATCACCAGAAGCCGTAACTCTTCACGAAACGGCCGTACAATCATCCGGCATGTGACACCCTTGGGAGAGGACAAGATTGGTGGTCGGGCGGGGAGTCGGGGCGCGGGAGGCGGCGAACGGTCATTCTCAATGCCTGTCGGAAGAAGCCGTGATCGGCCGACGCAGACGATGGCCTGTTGCGCCTAACCGGGACGGCAGGTCTGCCCTGCCAGGCGGTCGGCCGCTGTCGGGTGCTCCCGGGCGCGCGCCCGGGAGCGCGCCCGCCGCGCGGCGGGCGCCTGCCGCGTGGCGGCGCATCGGGCGTCCGGTTTCAGCGGTCGGCGACGCGCGCCAGCACCGGCGACCAATCGACGGCCCTTCCCGGCCATACCGGGCTGCGGTTCTCAGTCCACAGCCTCGATCTCGCCGGGGCGCCAGGACTTGTCGAAAAAGCTCGGCAGCGGGCTGTACAGCCGCAGGATCGTGAACCAGCCCTTGTCGGGATCGGTCTGAATCCAGTTGCCGCGGTCCACGCCATCGGGCTGTTCGGGGCCGAACCAGACCGTGGTGGTGCCGTCCTCGGCCGCCGTGGCCGCCGGCGAAGGATAGCTTTGCGACCCGGCGCGCGGATATTTCTGCGGCGTCTGCAGCATCGACCGGGTCTGGTTGTCGTAAACGGTAAACGACCAGAACGCCTCGGCCGGGATGTCCCTGGGCAGCGTGACCTTGTAGGTGCGCGCGCCGTCCATCGGCACGCCATCCGCATCCAGAAACCCCATCAGATACTGCGAGCCGACACCCGGAATGCGCATGATCATGCCCGGACTGTCGAGCGTATAGCCATAGTAGAAGGCCGTGCGGCTGTCGAGCGTGCGCGCCCCGGTCGGCGGCAGCGGCTTGAACATGCCGTCCTCGAAGACGGGCGGCGGGGTTTCGAAGAACGCGCCGCCTTCCCACAGCATGTTGCCCCACATCGAGCCCTCGTAATAGGCCCGGTCCGGATGGACCCCGTAGGGCCGCCAGTTCAGCACCCGCCCGGTCGCCTGACCGACCGCGGCTGCGTCGGTCAGGATCGCCCGCATCCGATCGCCGGGGGCGAAATCCTTGCCCTTGACGATGCCGATGGCGGCCAATTGCCCGGCGAGTTCGACATCATAGCTGGTGGCGGGTTCGGCCTGGACGTTTTCGTTGATCCACTCGAAAAAACCGAAATCGCTGGGCGGGATGGTGTTGAACGCCGCACCGCTGGCCTCGACGAAGCGCGTCTCGGGGATGTTCGGCTCCTGCCCCAGGCGAACCGCACCGGTCAGCGCCTGCGCGATGCTGGTGCCAAAGGCGCCTTCGGCATAGGGGTAGATCTTCATCGTCGCCTTGACGTTGGCCACCGCCGGTGCGGGATCGTCATTCACCAGATAGGCGCGCGCGGCATAGAGCACGCGGTTGGTCTTCGAACGGGCGACGAAATGGCCGCCCTCGGGCAGCGGGCCGTCATGGCCCGGCCCGACCAGCAGGTACTTGCCGCCCAGCCCGCGATCCGGCCCCGGACCGCCGATGTCGACGACCCAGGAAAACCACATGTCGTTGATGGTGCCGACCGCGTTCGACGGCTGTTCGATCACCATCGGCCCGTCGGACAGATCGATCACCGACATGTAATAGACGGTGTCGGCATTCGCGGTCAGAAACAGCGAGTTCGAATCCATCAGTTCCGAGAAGATGGTCACGTCGTTGAAGCCGGCGCCGTTGCTTTCGAGGCCCTTCTGCAACCCCAGCGCCGAGGCCCCGCGGAAACTGTTGTTGTAGACGTTGAGCGCGCGCGTGAAATCGAGCGTGTCGAACACCCGCTGCGCGGTTTCGGCGGTGGGCGCGCCGTCCCTGAAGTCGAGCAACCCGGCCGAGGTTTCGACCGAATCGGGTGCGCCGAGGGCGTCGATGGTCTCTTGCGGCACGTCGGCCTGCGCTGTCGCGGCAAGCGACAGCGCCACGAACAGGGCGCCGCTGGTGGCGATGCGGGACATTGGCTGCGTTGCTTTTCCGGCCCGCCGCCCCGGCCGACGACCGATTTAGTCCCATCCCATTGGCAGGATTGGCGATCGGAAAGGG
Organism: Paracoccaceae bacterium; assembly: GCA_003500165.1. Lineage (GTDB taxonomy): Bacteria > Pseudomonadota > Alphaproteobacteria > Rhodobacterales > Rhodobacteraceae > UBA10424. The sequence goes on from DNSZ01000199.1 coordinate 15,474, forward strand.
GCATTGGAGCCGGAGGCGGTGCTGGCGCCCGGCGTCCGACGCAGTGCGCCCTGATATCAGTCACATGGCCAGGCCGCGGCGTCCTCGGCGATGCCGGGATGGCGCAGCACATCGCCCGGACCGATGCCCAGCCGCGCGGCCAGCCCGCCATGGATTTCCAGGACATACTGCACCCCGAATCCGCCGTCGCGGGTCGTTCGGCTGAACGGTTCGGCGTTGGCGATCACCCTTGTGACCCGGCCCGCCGGGTCGAGAAAGATCATGTCGAGCGGCAGCGGCGTGTCCTTCATCCAGAAGGTCGCCCGCACGGGTGCTTCGTAGATGAACAGCATTCCCGCCATAGGCGCGAGATCGTCGCGGAACATGAGGCCCTGCGCCCGCTCGGCCGCGTCGTCGGCGATCTCCACCGAAAACCGCGCCTGGCCCCATGGGCCGCGGATATCGGCACGGTCGGGCGCGCACTCGGCCAGGGCGGGGCCGGCCAGGGCGAAAAGCACCATGGCCAGCATGAGGCGCCACGGCGTTTCGAACGGGCGGCGCGGCGCGCTTGCCAGGACGCGGCCCGGTGCCGGGTTGTTCGCAGAACCCGGGCGCGGGCGGCGGCTTGCGTCCCTCAGGGGCACAGCCGTTCCACCCGCCACGGCGCGCCCGGCCGGTCGCGGCGCCACTGGAACCGGTCGTGCAGCCGATGCGCGCCATCGGCCCAGAATTCGATCTCGACCGGTGTCAGCCGGTAGCCGCCCCAGAATGGCGGGCGCGGCGGATCGATCCCCTTTTCCAGCGTGATCCGGGCGACATCGGCCATCAGCTTCTGGCGCGAGGACAACGGTTGCGACTGCCGCGAGGCCCAGGCGCCCAGCCGGCTTTTCAGAGATCGCGACCGGTAATAGGCATCGGCTTGCGGCCCGTCCTCCCGCGCGACCGCGCCGCGCGCCCGGATCTGGCGGCGCAGCGTTTTCCAGTGCATCACGAAGGCCGCCTGGCCGGCCGCGTCAAGCTCGGTCGCCTTGGCGCTTTGGTAATTGGTGTAGAAGACAAAGGCGTCGGCCTCGATTTCCTTCAGCAGCACCATGCGGGCATTGGGCAGACCGCTGGCATCGACCGTGGCCAGCGCGATCGCGTTGGGGTCGTTCGGCTCGTGCTTTTCGGCCGCGGCCAGCCAGCCCCTGGCCAGTGCAAACGGGTCGTCGCCCGCGAATATCCCGCCCCGATCCGCCATGCGGCCCCCTGTCTTGCGGCCCTGAAAGCCTTCGCCTAAAGGGTGAAGTCGTCGAACGTAACCATGACACGGGGCCGCGCATGTCAACCGGATTGATGGCAGGAAAGCGCGGTCTGATCATGGGCGTGGCGAATGACCGGTCGATCGGCTGGGGCATTGCCAGGGTCTGTGCCGGGCACGGCGCCGAACTGGCGTTTTCCTATCAGGGCGAGACGCTGCAGCGTCGGGTCACGCCGCTGGCGGCGTCGGTCGGATCGGATATCGTGCTGCCCTGCGACGTCGCCGATGCCGGGTCGATGGATGCGCTGTTCGCCGCCCTGGCCGAACGTTGGGGGCGGCTCGACTTTCTGGTCCACGCCATCGGGTTTTCCGACAAGGGGGAGTTGCGCGGCCGCTATGTCGACACCAGCCGCGAGAACTTCCGCACCACCATGGACATTTCCGTCTATTCCTTCACCGCCGCCGTGCAGCGGGCGGAGCGGATGATGACGGCGGGCGGG
>DNSZ01000127.1:0-3879 GCA_003500165.1 Paracoccaceae bacterium
GGCGCGCCGTGCCGTGGCGGGCCCTGCTGGCCGCCGCCGCGCTGATCCTTGGCGCGCTGTCGCTTTGGCAGCTGGAGCGCGCGCGGATCGGGATCGACATCGCCACGATTGCGGTCGGCGACACGCCGGTCACCGTCTATGAGGAAGCCGGCGCCGATGGCCCGCTTGTCGTCATCGCGCATGGCTTTGCCGGGTCGCGCCAGATGATGCAGGGCTTCGCCCTGACGCTCGCCCGGGCGGGCTATCGCGTGATGAGCTTCGATTTCGAGGGGCATGGCCGGCATCCCGTGCCGATGTCGGGCGATGTCGACGATATCGACGGCACCACGCAACTGCTGATCGACCAGACCCGGCTGGTGGCGGATGCAGGTCTTGCGCGCGGGCAAGACACCCGGCCGATCGCGATCCTGGGCCATTCCATGGCGACCGACATCATCATCCGCACGGCGATCCGCGACGAACGGATCGGCCCGGTCATCGGCATCTCCACCCGTTCGGGCGCGGTGACCGCCACAGAACCGGAAACGCTGCTGATGGTCACCGGGGAATGGGAGCCGGGCCTGCGTGCCTGGGCGCGCGATGCGCTGGCCATGGTCGACCCGACCGCGGGCGAGGGCGCGACGGCCCAAGCCGGCCCGGTCCAGCGCCGCGCGGTGGTCGCGCCCGGGGTGGAGCATGTGGCGATCCTGCACTCGCAGACCGCCGAAGCCGCGGCGCTGGCCTGGCTCGACGCCTTCTATGGACGGCAGAGCGCCGGGCAGACGGCCGCCATGGGGCCGTGGATCCTGCTGTTGCTCGCCAGCATCGTCGCCCTGGCGTGGCCGCTGGCGCATCTGCTGCCCGAACGCACCGTGGACCGCCCGGCAATCCCGCATCGCCGCTTTGCCATCGCCGTCCTCGTGCCCGCAATCGTCACCCCGCTGGTGGCGGTGCCGCTTGACCCGGGCATCCTGCCGGTGCTGGTCGCCGACTATCTGGCCTTGCACCTGCTGATCTATGGTGCGCTCCAGCTGGTCCTGCTGCGCCGTTTCGGCGTGCCCTGGGGGCATTTCTCGGCCCTTGCGGTGGTGGCGTTGCTGGTCTGGGGGCTGGGCGTCTTCGGCTTTGCGCTCGACCGCTATGCGGCGAATTTCTGGCCGGTCGGCGCCCGTTGGTGGATCATTGCCGCGCTTGCCCTCGGGGCGATTCCGTTCATGGTCGCCGACGCCTTCGTCACCCAGGGCGGGCGGGCGCCCTTGTCGCACCGGATCGGGGCGCGGGCGGGCTTTCTCGCCTCGCTGGGTTTCGCCGTCGCGCTCGATTTCTGGGGGCTGTTCTTTCTGCTGATGATCGCGCCGGTGATCCTGTTGTTCTATGTCGTTTTCGGTCTGATGGGCCGCTGGGTGGCCCGGCGCGGCGGCGCGCTGTCGGCGGGGATCGCGCAGGGCCTGATCCTGGCCTGGGCGATCGGGGTCAGCTTTCCGCTGTTCGTGGCGGGCGGGTAGCAGCCCCCTGCCCCTGCCCAGGGCATTGCCGCGCGCCAGCCGGACGGCTAGGACCAGCGCATTGTGGCCCGTCCAAGGGGGTGGCATGCCGATCAAGCTCTGGCGGTTCGTTGTTTTCTATCTGGGCCTTTCGGGCCTGCTTGCGGTGGTGCGTTTCTTTGTCGAATTGCCCTCGGGCTTGGGCTTTGTCGTCGTCTTGTTCCCCGCGCTGATCGAGGGTCAGAGATTCGCTGAATCGGGCCAGCCAAGGCCGCCTGGCGGTGCGATCTGGCGCGCTTCGGTGGTGATGGCCGCGCTGGCGGCAGGCATCGGCGGCGTTCTGGCCATTGGTCTGGTGCTGTCGGGCGCGGTTCCGGAACTCGCTGCTTTCGATAGCTGGGCAACCGTCATTGCAGTCATCCTGGCCATCTATTTCGTCGTCGCGATCCTGATCTGCCGCGGCTTCTGGGGGATCGGCTACAGTCTTGGGTTGCGCGACATGGAAAAGAAGCGCGCCAAGCGGTGATCCTGGGCATCGGCACCGATCTGGCGAATATCGACCGCATCGCGGGGGTGCTCGACCGCCATGGCGCGCGCTTTCGCAACCGCGTCTTTTCGCCCGAGGAACAGGCCCGGGCCGACCGCCGCGCCGACACGCCCGCCACCTTTGCCAAGCGCTGGGCGGCCAAGGAGGCCTGCGTCAAGGCGCTGGGCACCGGGCTGCGCATGGGCATCGGCTGGCGCGACATGTGGGTGACCAATCTCGCCACCGGCCAGCCGGTGATGCATGTGACGGGCTGGGCGGCCAGACGGCTTGCCGATCTGACCCCGGCAGGGCACGCCGCGACCATCCATGTCAGCCTGACCGACGACCATCCCTGGGCGCAGGCCATCGTCGTGATCGAGGCGCGGCCCGCACCCTGATCCCGGCGGTTGTTGGCCGTGACCGCCTCACCCCGCCCGGTCGAGCGCGTGCGCCTCCAGCACCGCGCGGGGCACGATGTCGAGCGCCCGGACATGCGTCGCGGCAAGGTCCACCTCGGGCGCGCAGCCTTCCTCATGCGCCTGCAGGAAGCGCCCCGCGCACAGGCACCAGCGGTCACCGGGTCGCAAACCGGCAAACTGGAACTCCGGGCGCGGCGTCGACAGGTCGTTGCCGACATATTTCGAAAAGGCCAGGAACTCGGCCGTCATCACCGCGCAGACGGTATGGCTGCCGGTGTCTTCGGCGCAGGTGTTGCAGTGGCCGTCGCGGAAGAAGCCGGTCACCGGCGCCACAGAACAGGGGGCGAGTTTCCCGCCCAGAACATTGATCGCCCGATCCATCTGCACCGCCATGCGCGCCTCCCCTCGCCAAGGCTAGACCGGACCGCCCGCGCTGTCGAGGGCGGCGGCGCGATCTGCGCTGCCGGCGCCGCATCCCGACGGCCGGCGCGCAAAGCGGCCACCGCGCCGGTGCGGCGTGTCGGAAATGGCGGCTTTTCGGTCGAAAGCCCCTCCCATCGGGGTGCGCGACCCCGCTAGAACGGCCCGGCAGCAGGCGGGAGGGACGCAGGATGAAGACGCATGTCAGGGCACTCGTTGTGGGCGGCGGTGCGGTGGGGGCAGGCATCGCCTATCACCTGGCCAAACGCGGCTGGGACACCCTGCTCTTGGAACGCGACGAGCTGACCAGCGGCTCGACCTGGCACGCCGCCGGCCTGCTGCCGCTGTTCAACATGTCCTACGCGACGTCGCATATTCACGACTATTCGGTGAAGTTCTACAAGACGCTGGAGGCAGAGACCGGCCTCAACCCCGGCTTCTTCGTCGTTGGCAATCTGCGCATGGCCCAGAGCCGCGCGCGGATGGACGAATACATGCTCTACGCCTCCACCGCCGAGACGGTGGGCATCCCCTATGAATGGCTGAGCCCGGCCGAGATCAGGGCGCGCTGGCCGCTGGTCCGCACCGAGGATCTGGAAGGCGCGATCTATCACCCCACGGATGGCTACATCAATCCCGCCGATGTCACCCAGGCGATGGCCAAGGGCGCGCGGCAGTTCGGGGCGACCATCGAACGCCGCTGGCAGGTCGATGCCTATCGCTGGACCGGGTCGGAATGGCTCGTGACCGCACGCAAGATGGTGGAACGGGGCGGCAACCTGGTCCCCGGCGACGAGGTGGTCGAGATCACCGCCGAACATGTGGTCACCGCCACCGGCAACCACGCCCAGCGCACCGCGCGGCTGTTGGGTCTGAAAATCCCCGCGATCCCGGTCGAGCATCAGTATATCGTCACCGAACCCGACCCGGCGCTGGTCGACTGGCGCAAGGCCGGCAATCCCGAACACCCCGTGCTGCGCGATGCCGACGCCAAATGGTATGTGCGCGAGGAACGGGGCGGCTGGATCCTTGGCCCCTATGAGCGGGGCGC
>DNSZ01000127.1:3914-10600 GCA_003500165.1 Paracoccaceae bacterium
GGCATCACGGCGGCGGGGGGGACCGGGCATTACCTCGCCCAGTTGATGGCCGATGGCGAGGCCGAGATCGACATGGGGTCGCTCGACCCGCGCCGATACGGCGCCTGGATGACCACCGAATACGCCGCGCGGAAGAACGAAGAGGCGTACGAACACGTCTATATCCTGCACCATCCGGACGAGGAACGCCCGGCCTGCCGGCCGCTGCGCACCGCGCCCTGCTATGACCGGATGGCGGCGCGCGGCGCCCAGTTCGGCCAGGTCAATGGCTGGGAACGGCCGAATTATTTCGGGCCGCTCGATGCGTCCGACAGTTTCGACCATGACGCGCGCAGCTTTCGCCGCGGGGCGTGGTGGCGACATGCGGTCGATGAGGCCAGCGCGATCCGCAACGGCGTCGGGCTGATCGACGCCACGGCGTTCACCAAGCATTGGGTCACCGGGGCGGGGGCGACGGCGTTTCTCGACCGGTTCACCTGCAACCGTCTGCCCAGGGTGGGCCGGATCAATCTGACCTATGCGCTGTCCGATGCCGGCACGGTGCGCACCGAATACACCATCGTGCGCATGGCCGAGAACAAGTACTATCTGATTTCGGCGGGCGCGTGGACGGCTTACGACCAGGACTACCTGATCAAGGCGGCCGAGGATTTCAGCGCCGAAACCGGCCAATCCGTGATGATCTCGGACGTCACCTCGCAATATGGCGTCTTTGCGATCGCCGGTCCCAGGACGCGCGATGTGCTGAAACCGCTGATCCGCGACGCCGACCCGGCAACGGCGCTGTCGAACAAGCGGTTTCCGTGGCTGTCGGCGCGCAATATCGAACTGGACATGTGCCCGCTCACGGCGGTTCGCGTCGCCTATACCGGGGAGCTGGGCTGGGAATTGCACCACCCGATCGAGATGCAGAATTATCTGTTCGACCGGCTGATGGCGGCGGGCGAAGCCCACGGGCTGAAGCTGGTGGGCGCGCGGGCGCAGAACTGGCTGCGGCAGGAAAAGAGCTATCGCGCCTTCGGCACCGAACTGGGCCGGGATGCGACGCCGCTCGAATCCGGGCTCGACCGCTTCGTGGACATGGGCAAGGCGTTTCACGGCAAGGCGGCGATGCTGGAAACCGGCATTCGGTCGCGCTGCGTCACCCTGCTGATCGACGGGCCCGACGATGCCGACCCCTGGGGGCGCGAGGCGCTCTATGCCGGCGACACCAGGGGCGGGCGCCTGACCTCGGGCGGCTATTCGGTGGCGTTCGGCAAATCCATCGGCATGGGCTATGTCGCGCCGGATCACGCCGCCCCCGGCACAAAGCTCAAAGTCAGGATGTTCGATCGGCTGTGGGCGGCCGAAATCACCGAGGACTGCCCCCATGATCCGAAGAACGCGCGGATACGCGAAGACGGGTGATACCACGGCGCAATGAAGGTGACTCATTGCGCCAGCGTCGCCCCCCCGCCTGACGGGCAACTCTCCGCCGCGCCGGGGGATGGGCCGCGCGATCGGTTTCACGGGTCCGGGAGCCAACCGCTCGGGCGCTCCCGGGCGCTCGCCCGGGAGCGCGCCCGCCGCGCGGCGGGCGCTTGCCTCAAGGCCACCGGGAAGGGTGGTACCAAGGCGCAGGGTTCCCGGCGAGGCGGAGGGAGCTGCGCTGTCTTGAGGCTTGTTGCGTTTGATCGGTCCCACAGAAACGTCATGCCAAGCGGGCGGCCGCTGTCGGGCGCTCCCGGGCGCGCGCCCGGGAGCGCGCCCGCCGCGCGGCGGGCGCTTGCCCGATGCGTGCGCATCGGGCATTCGACTCCGCACGAGGCGACTCCCTTTAGCCGCCCAGATCCAGCGTCAGTGCATGGATACGCCCGACCAGCTCGGTGCCCAACGCGGCATGCACGGCGCGATGCCGCGCCACCCGCGACATCGGGCCAAGCGCCGGCGCCCGCAGCGTCACGCGAAAATGCGTCTCGCCGCCTTCGCGCCAGCCGGCATGGCCGCGATGGCTTTCGCTGTCATCGACGACGTCCAGCCGGTCCGGCGCGAACGCCGCCTGCAGCCGGTCCCGGATTTCCTGTGCCACGCTCATGGCGCCCCCAGTTTTCGCTTCCCTCGCGCGCCAGAACGGCTAGACTCCCGCGCCGGTGTCAAGTCCGGGAGTTGCCGATGCCCCAGGATCCCTTCAACTTCGACATGCGCGTCTCGGCCGCGAAGAAGAAGCGCGGGCGCGGACGGCGTGGGATGTCGGGGGCCGTGGAGACCTCGCAGCGGCGGTGCGACCACCCCGGCTGCACCCGGCGCGGCCAGTATCGCGCGCCCCGTTCGCCCGACACGCCGGACGATTTCTTCTGGTTCTGCCTCGACCATGTGCGCGCCTACAACAGGGACTGGAACGCCTTTGCCGGCCAGACCGCCGAAGAGGTCGAGGCGCAGATGCAGCGCGACCGGGTCTGGGACCGCGAGACCAAGCCGTTCCTGCGCGACCCCGAAGAACGGGCCTGGGCCCGGCTGGGCATCGACGACCCGATGGAGGTGCTGGGCGACAAGGCCACGCGCAACCCCGGGTCGGGCACGCGCACCGGCGGCACCCGCCGCCTGCCCGCCACGGAACGGCGGGCGCTCGAGATCCTGGACGCCAAGGACCATTGGTCGCGAACCGAAATTCGCAAGCAGTACAAGAGCCTGGTGAAGGATCTGCACCCCGACATGAATGGCGGGCAGCGCACCGACGAGGATCGCCTGCAAGAGGTCGTCTGGGCCTGGGAGCAGATCAGGGACAGCCGCAGCTTTCGCGACTGATACCAACGGTCATTGAGAATGACCGTTGGTCTCAGGCCGCGTCGTCCTTCGTCCGGTCGAGTGGGAACCAGCAGGCCGCGCGGCCCCCGCAGCTGTCGATCTTCGGCCCCGGCTCGACCCGACAGCGATCGGCGGCACGCTCGCAGCGGGGGTGAAAGGCGCATCCCGTCGGCAGCGCACCCAGCCGCGGCATCGCGCCCGGGATCTGGCGCAGCCGGCGCTGCGACGGGCCCGAGGCCGGGGTCGAGGCCATCAGCCCGGCCGTATAGGGGTGGGCGGGGTTTTCGACCACCTGCTGCACCGGCCCCAATTCGGCCAGCCTTCCGGCATACATCACCGCGACCCGGTCGGCGGTTTCGGCGATCACCCCCATATCGTGGGTGATCAGCATCACCGCCAGGCCCCGGTCGCGGCACAGCCGCTTGAGCAGCGCCATGATCTGGGCCTGGACCGAGACGTCGAGCGCGGTGGTCGGTTCGTCGGCGATCACCAGATCGGGTTCGGCGCACAGCGCCAGCGCGATCACCACCCGCTGGCGCATCCCGCCCGAGAATTCGTGCGGATAGCTGCCGATCCGGTCGCGGGCGGCGGGGATGCCGACCTCTTCGAGCGCCGCGATCGCCCGTTCGCGGGCCTCGGTGGGGGTGACGTCAAGGTGTTCGAGGATCGTCTCGCTCAGCTGGTCGCCGATCCGCAGCAGCGGGTTGAGCGAGGTCAGCGGGTCCTGAAAGATCATGCCGATGCGCCGGCCCCGGACCCGGCGCAGCGCCTCGCGCGGCAGGGTGTCGATGCGCAGGTCGCCCAGCTGCACGCTGCCCCCGGCGATCCGCGCAGGCGGGTCGAGAAGGCCGATGATGGCGGTGCCGGTCATCGACTTGCCGGCCCCCGATTCGCCCACCACGCCGAGGATCTCGCCCGGGGCGATGTCCCAGCTGACACCATCGACGGGGCGCAGGATGCCGCCCCGGGTGGGGATTTCCACGGTCAGGTCGCGGACGGAAAGGACGGGATCGGTCATACCATCAGTTTCCTTTCGGGCGGCGGCACTGTCACCCCCAGATTCGCGTGATCGGCAGGGCATCGAAGGCGGTGTCGGACGATACCAGATCGACGTCTTCAAGGATCGCGACCGCGGCAATCATCCGGTCGAACGGGTCCCTGTGCGGCCAGTCCATCAGCGCCGCGTCGAGCGCGGCGGCCGGAGACAACGGCAGCAACGCGAAACCGAAGTCACGGACCTGGCCGACAAGATCGCCGGCGATCGGCGCCATGCGGGGCCATTTGCCGATCCTGACCTTCTGCCCGATTCGTACAGCGATATGGCGGACACCACGACGCGCTCTGCAGTGCCGATCCCGCAGCGGGCCGACTGCGGCAGCCGCGAATCATCCGTGACCGCCAGGGCCAAAGCGTTGGTGTCCAGAAGAACGGCGCTCACCGTGCTTCCCACTCCCACAATTCCGCTTCCGTCATCGGGTCGAAGAAGTCGTCTGGCGGCGGACCGACACTGTCCTTCAGCCCGCCGAGCCGCACGCCGCCGGTCTGCGCCGGGACCAGTTCGGCAGCGGGACGCCCGCGCCGCGTGATCACCACGCTTTCGCCGCGCTCCACCGCGTCGAGCAGCCGGGAGAGATGCGTCTTGGCTTCGTGCACGGAGGCCTGCATTGGAATACCCGACTTTGATCTGGTCAACAGTTAGTCATCTTGCGCCCGCACGTCAACGCAGCCTGGGGTTCAGCGCGTCGCGCAGCCAGTCGCCCAGCAGGTTGATCGACAGCGCGAGCGCCAGCAGGGTTCCCGCGGGAAACAGCAATATCCACCATTCGCCCGAGAACATGTATTCCTGGCCGATCCGGATCAACGTGCCCAGGCTGGGCTTGGTCGGCGGCGCGCCGACCCCCAGAAAACTGAGCGTCGCCTCGGCGATGATGGCCAGCGCCAGGCTGATCGTGGCGATCACCAGCACCGGGTTCAGCACATTGGGCAGGATGTGGCGCAGCATGATCGCCGGGCCCGACCGGCCGATCAGCCGGGCCGCCTGGACGTATTCGCGGCTTTGCTCGACCAGGGTGGCGCCGCGCACGACGCGGGCGAACTGCACCCAGTCCGACAGGCCGATCGCCAGGATCAGCACCCAGATCGCCATCTGGTCGCGATATTCGGGCGGCGTGATCCCCTTGGCGATGCCAAAGATCAGCATCGCCACCAGGATCGCGGGAAAGGTCAGCTGGACATCGGCGATCCGCATGATCAGCGTTTCCAGCCACCCCCCGACATAGCCCGACAACAGACCCAGCGTGACCCCGATCAGCATCGCCAGCAGCACCGCCGAAAAGCCCACGAACAGCGAAATCCGCATCCCGTACAGGATGGTCGAGAACACGTCGCGGCCCTGATCGTCGGTGCCCAGCCAGAAGCTGTCGCCGGTAAAGGCGTTCGGCGTCATCGGCGGGGTGAAGCCGTTCATCAGCTTCAGCGTGCCGGGGTCGAACGGGTCGTGTGGCGCGATCAGCGGTGCCAGCAGCGCCGCCAGCACCAGCACCACGACGACGCAGAACGACACCACGGCAATCGGCGACCGGCGGAACGAATACAGGAAATCCGACCGCCAGGCGGCGCGCAGGCGCCCGGGCCGGGCCGGCGCCGCCGCGGCGGGCTTGTCGGCCATGTCGGTCATTCGCTGCCCCCCGTGCCGCGATCGACCCGCAACCGCGGGTCGATGGCGTAATACAGCAGATCGACGATCAGGTTGATGCCGACGAACATCACCGAGATCAGCATCAGATAGGCCGCCATCACCGGGATATCGACGAACTGGATCGCGTTGATGAACAACAGCCCGACGCCCGGCCACTGGAACACCGTCTCGGTGATGATGGCAAACGCGATGATCGAGCCGATCTGCAGGCCGGTGATGGTGATCACCGGAACCATCGTGTTCTTCAGCGCGTGGCGGAAATTGATCGCCCGTTCGCGCAGGCCGCGCGCCCGGGCAAAGCGGATGTAGTCGGCGCGCAGCACTTCCAGCATCTCGGTGCGCACCAGCCGCATGATCAGCGTCATCTGGTAAAGCCCCAGCGTGATCGCCGGCAGGATCAGCGCCTTGAGCCCCGAGGCGGTCAGAAACCCGGTGGACCACCAGCCCAGATCGACCACATCGCCGCGGCCGAAACTGGGCAGCCAGCCCAGTTCGACCGAGAACAGGTAGATCAGCAGGATACCGATCAGGAAGGTCGGCAGCGACACCCCGATCAGGCTGAGCGTCATGATCGCGTTGGCGGCCCAGCCCCGCCTTCGGATGGCGGTGAACACACCCAGCCCGATGCCGCCACCCAGCGCCAGCACGCCCGAGACAAAGGCCAGCTCCAGCGTCGCGGGCAGCCTTTCGACCAGGATTTCCGACACCGGGCGGCCCTGCCGATAGCTCAGCCCGAAATTGCCCTGCACCGCCTGTTCCAGGAACCGCAGATACTGCACCGGAAACGGCTGATCGAGGCCAAGCTGCTGGCGCAGCCTTTCGATATCGGCCTGGGTCCGTTCCTGACCCAGCATGTTTTCCACCGGATCGCCGACATATCGGAACATCGCAAAGGCGACGAGCCCCACCACCAGGAGCACGAGCAGCGACTGGAACACGCGGCGAAGGACATAGGCCAGCATGGCGGGCATCCTGACGCCGCCGCGCGCGGGGTCAAGGGCGCAGATCGGCGGCGGATGGACAAACGCGATGCCGGCGCGCAGACTGCCCGCAAGACCGCCATCATGGGAGGATCAGATGACCCGGTTTGCCCTGCCCCTCGGACTCCTTGCGCTCGCCCTGCCGGGCGCGGCCGCCGCCGACTGCGCCACCGACGACCAGATCGCGGCCTTTGTCGCGGACTATCTGGCGAAGACACCGACAA
>DNSZ01000014.1 GCA_003500165.1 Paracoccaceae bacterium
ACGATTCAATGCCGATTGACAAGCACCTTCCCGATTGAGCCGGGCGGCAATGCAGCATAGGCTTCCCCAAGGTGATCGCGGAGACATCCATGCATCGAACGGGCTGGCTCTGGTTGGTCGCGGCGGTTTGCGGCGGGCTGCCTGGTTGCACCGAAGGCGCGGGCGGCGGGGCGGCGGCGCCCGCGGGCTATGGCCCGGTCGACGCGGTTCCCACCGTGCAGGAGGCCGCCTGCATGGCAGCCGTGGCGGGCCGCGCGGGAAGTCGCGATGTCGTCGCCACCTGGACCAGTTATGCCGTCGAAGGGTCGACCGTGTATGTCCGGGCGGCGGGCGGCGTCTGGAGCTGCGCGGTCACCAATACCGGCCGGGTCACCGGCCTTGCCGCCCCGGCCGCCGGCTGAGCGGCCGATCACGGCGCGGGTGCCGATCGCGCGGCGCTGCGCCGACCTCAACCATAGCTGCGCTGGTCGTCGATCACCTTGCCGTCATTGGGCAGGTTGCCGGGCACCACCAGTTCGATCTTGCCGCGCAGTTTCAGGATCGACGCAATCGAATCACCATAGCCGGCGACATCGTCGCCCGTCGTTTCCACCTCGACGATCATCGCATCCATCTCTCCGGCGCGGGTCACGGTGATCCGGGCCCCCGACACTTCGGGGTGGCGGGCGACGAATTCGGCGATCTGTTCGGGCCGCACGAACATCCCCTTGATCTTGGTCGTCTGATCGGCCCGGCCCATCCAGCCCCTGATCCGCATGTTGGTCCGGCCGCAGGGGCTTTGGCCCGGCAGCACCGCCGACAGATCGCCGGTGGCAAAGCGGATCAGCGGGTAGTCGGGGTTCATCGTGGTGACCAGAACCTCGCCGACCTGGCCCTCGGCCACCGGATCGCCGGTGCCGGGCGTGACGATCTCGACGATCACGCCCTCATCGACGATCAGACCCTCCTGGGCCGCGCTTTCATAGGCGATGTTGCCCAGATCGGCCGTGGCATAGGCCTGGCGGCAGACGATGCCGCGATCGGCATAATCCTGGCGCAGCGACGGGAACAGCGCACCGCCCGACACCGCCGCCTTGGTGATGCTCAGGCTGCGGCCAAGCGCCTCGGCCCGGTCGAGGATCACCTTCAGATAGTCGGGCGTGCCGGCATAGGCGGTCACGCCGATATCGGCCGCCGCCCGGACCTGCAGATCGGTCTGGCCGGTGCCGGCGGGAAACACCGCGGCGCCGACCGCCCGCGCGCCATTCTCGAAGATCATGCCCGCCGGCGTCATGTGATAGCCAAAGCAGTTCTGCACGATGTCGTCCGGCCCGATCCCCAGGGCATGCAGAAACCGGCCGAGCCGCCACCAATCCCGGCCAACCTCGCCCGGTTCGTAAAGCGGGCCCGGGGACTGAAACACATGGGCGAAATCCGCCGCCGGTTTGGCCGCGAAACCGCCAAAGGGCGGGTTGGCGGCCTGCGCCTCGCCCAGCCCGGCCTTGCGCAGCACCGGAAGCCCGGCCAGCGCGGCCGCGTCGGTGATCGCGGTCGGGTCGATATCGGCCAGCGCATCGGCATAGCCGGGCAGCGCCTTGGCCGCGGCGATCTGGGCGGGCAGGCATTCGGCAAGCGAGGCCGCGCGCGCATCGGCGCTGCGGGTTTCAAGATGGTCGTAATGGCTGTCCATGCGGTCCTCCATGCGCGTTGCCGCAGTTTCGCCCGGCCGGGGCGCCGGTGGCAAGGGGAACCGTCTGCCAGGGCGGGCGGCGGACAACGGTCACATTGCGGTCAGGATCAGGGATCGTTGGTCCCGACCTCGGGCCGGACGGCCGCACCGATCGGATAGGTGGCGAGCGGATCGTAGACCGGGCCATCGGGCCGCAGGGTCGAGCAATAGAGCCCGAAGCTTTCGACGGGCGCCGGCGGAATGCCCAGCAGGCCGTGCCGGGCGATGAAGCTGGCCAGCCGGCGCTGGCCGTCGCCACCCAGCCCCGCGCCAAATCGCGCAAGCGTCACATGCGGGCGGAACCGGGTTCGGGGCCGTTCGATGCCCGCCCGGCGGACGGCCTCGCGGATTTGCGCCTGCAAACCGATCAGCGCCGGGTCCGGGGCGGCCTCGGCATGGAGCGTTCGGGGCGCCTTGCCACCAAAGCTGCCAAGGCCGGTCAGCCGCAAGTCGAAGGCCGCCGGGGCAAGGCGGCCAAGCTCATGGTGCAGGTCCTCCAACGCCGGCACCGGCTGGTCGTCGAGGAAGAGAAGCGTCAGATGCAGATTCTCCGGGGGCACGAGACGGCCCTCGGGGACATGCTCCTGCAGCCGGCCGAGCGCGATGGCCACGCTGTCGGGCAGGTCAAGGGCAACGAAGGCACGCATGGGCGCAGCCTAGCGGCGGCCCCGCCGGGGGGAAAGCCCCGCGCGGCGCGCCGCCCCTCGTCGGGCGGTCTGGCAGGGGTCGGCCGGCGCGGCGGGTCGCCTGCAAGCTTCAGCTCAGCCAGCGTTTGCGGCGCCGATAGCTGCGCACGTCGCGATAGCTTTTGCGGCCCTCTTCGGAGAGGCCCAGATAGAATTCCTTGACATCGGGGTTCTCGCGCAGGGCGGCGGCCGGGCCGTCCATCACCACCCGACCCGATTCAAGGATATAGCCGTAATGGGCATAGCGCAGCGCCACATTGGTGTTCTGTTCGGCCAGCAGGAAGGTCACGCCCTCGTTTTCGTTGACGCTCTTCACGATCTCGAAGATCTGTTCGACCAGCTGCGGCGCCAGACCCATCGACGGCTCGTCCAGCAGGATCGTCTGGGGCCGGCTCATCAGGGCGCGGCCGATCGCGCACATCTGCTGTTCCCCGCCCGAGGTATAGCCGGCCTGGCTTTTCCGCCGCTCCTTCAGGCGCGGGAAATAGGTATAGACCATGTCGAGATCGGCCTCGATGGCGCCGCGGCCGTCGCTGCGGGTGTGGGCGCCGGTCAGCAGGTTGTCCTCGACCGTCAGATGCTCGAAGCAATGGCGCCCTTCCATGACCTGGATCACGCCGCGCTGCACCAGCGTCGCCGGGTCAAGCTCGGTCACATCGGCGCCCAGATAGCGGATCGCACCCTTGGTGACTTCGCCGCGGTCGGAATGGAGCAGGTTCGAAATGGCCTTGAGTGTCGTGGTCTTGCCGGCGCCGTTGCCGCCCAGCAGCGCCACGATCGCGCCCTTGGGCACGGTCAGACTCACGCCCTTCAAGACCAGGATCACATGGTTGTAGATCACTTCGATATTGGTGACTTCGAGTATCGTCTCTGCGTCCCCGCCCTTGGCGGGGTGGGCAGCGCCGTTACCGGTCGGGTCGCTGTCGAGCATGGCGCTTTGTCCGCTGTGAAGGGAAATCAGGGCCCGGCCGCCCTGGGGAAGCGGCCGGGGTCATGGCTGGTGTCAGCTTTGCGGGTCGCAGGTCTCGTCCACCGGCCACGGCGCGTTGTCCTCGGCGTATTTCGCGGCGGCGGCCTCGACCAGGGGCGCGATCAGATCGGCATCGCCCTGCAACAGATCGCTGTCCTGCACGAATTTCTCACCATCCCAGCGCAGCATCCAGGCGCCGGCCGAACCCGTGTGGTTGTTGCACGCGGTCGCGAAGGGCGCGACCATCCCGGTCATCCCCAGCTCGGCAAGCCGCTCGTCGGTGATGTTCAGGTTGGCAAGCCCGTCGCGCAGCATCGGGCCGTCGATCTCGGCCACGCCATGGATTTCCTGCGCCGTGCGGATCGCCTCGGCAAGGATCATCGAGATCACCAGACCGCGCTGGTAGAAGACCGAGTTGACGTCCTCTGCCTGGCTCTTTCCGGCGCCGATCACGTATTGCTGCAGATCGGCCATGATCGGGGCGTCGGGCTGCGGGATTGACCACGAGATCGAGCGGTATCCCGTCCCCTCTTCACCGAGAAGCTTGAGGTCGGCGTCATGGCCGGCCCACCATATCCCCACGAACTGATCCATCGGATACCGTGTCTTGGCGGCCTCTTGCAGCGCGGTGGCGTTCATCGCGCCCCAGCCCTGCATGACGACGAAATCCGGACGCTCGCGGCGGATTTGCAGCCACTGCGCCGACTGGTTCTGCATCTGCGGAATCCCGACCGGGATCGGCAGCAGTTCGAAACCGTGCTCGGCGGCCATGGCTTCCCACAGCGGGATCGGTTCCTTGCCGAACGGGTGATCGAGATGCAGGAACGCGATCTTCTTGCCGGCCAGATTGTCAAGGTCACCGTCCGAAATCGCCTGGGCGATCATCGAATGCCCTTCCCAGTAGGATGCCGGCGGGTTGAACGCCCACTGGAACACGCGCCCATCCTGCATCGGCGAAAAGCCGTAGCCGGGGGCAAGGATCGGGATCTGGTCGGTGTTGGTCTGCGGCAGCACCTGCAAGGTAATGCCGGTCGACCAGGGCTGGGTCACGATCGCGTCGGATTTGGTGCGCTCGTAGCATTCCACGCCTTTCTCGGTGGAATAGCCGGTTTCGCACTCTTCGAAGTCGACCGTCACGCCGCCGATCCCACCATCGCGATCGTTCAGAAGCGTCATGTAGTCCGCCTGACCGTCCATCAGCGGTATGCCCGTGGATGCGAACGGTCCGGTCCGATATGCCAGGTTGGGCGCATAGATTTCCTGCGCCAGGACCGAGGTCGCC
This sequence comes from Paracoccaceae bacterium, assembly GCA_003500165.1. GTDB lineage: Bacteria > Pseudomonadota > Alphaproteobacteria > Rhodobacterales > Rhodobacteraceae > UBA10424. The sequence continues at coordinate 4,647 of DNSZ01000014.1, forward strand.
GGGCCAAGCGCCAGCGACGCGGCGACGGCCAGTGTGGTGAAACGATGCATGGAGTCCTCCCTTTCCTTGTTTTGCCCGCCTTGGGGCGCCGTTGCGCGGCCGTTGTTCAGTGCGGGAACGGCCACTTGATCAGTTTCTCGCGAATGAGGCCCCACAGGCGCGCAAGGCCATGCGGCTCGACGATCAGGAAGAAGACGATCAGCGAACCGATGATCATGATGTTCAGATGTTCTAGCGTCGCCGACTTGATCTCGACCCCCAAGAGTTCGGGCAGCGAGTTCAGGACCACCGGAAGTCCGACGATCAGGATCGCGCCGAGGTAGTTGCCAAGGATCGAACCGAGCCCGCCGATGATCGCAATGAACAGGATCTGGAAGCTGAGCGTGATGTCGAACAGGTTGGGTTCGGCCGCGCCGCGCCACAGAAACACGAACAGCGCTCCTGCCACCCCGACGATGTAGGACGATACCGCAAACGCCATGAGCTTCGACTTCATCAGGTTGATCCCGATCAGCTCGGCTGCGATGTCCATATCGCGGGTCGCCTTCCACATCCGCCCCAGATTGCCACGGGTCAGGTTGATGCAAAGCAGCGTTATGAGGGTGACGATGGCAAGCACGACATAGTATTGCGTCGTCGACGATGCGAGGGGGCCCGCGATGGTGATGCCCCACATGTCGACATTCGGCACCTGGATCGCGCCCGACGTGTTGTAGTTGTACAGCCAGGCCCATTTCTCGAACAGCCAGATCAGAAAGAACTGCGCGGCGAGCGTCGCGATGGCCAGGTAAAAGCCCTTGATCCGCAGAGAGGGGATGCCGAACACCACGCCGATGCCGGCACTGAAGAGGCCCGACAGCAGGATGGCCACCACCGGGTTCATCCATGGGAAGATCGTCAGCAACTTGTAGCAGGCATAGGCGCCGACGCCCATGAAGGCCCCGGTACCCAGTGACAACTGGCCGGCATAGCCGGTCAGGATGTTCAGGCCGAGCGCGGCAAGCGAATAGATCAGGATCGGGATCAGCAGCGTCTGGAAGGTGAATTCCGATGCCGTCAGCGGAAAGGCGACCCAGGCACAGATCAGGATGAGGCCCAGCAGCCATGCATCCTGGCTGACCGGAAACAGCGCCTGATCGGCGCGATAGTTGGTCTTGAACTGTCCTGCGATGCGATAGAGCATTCCCCGCTTCCCCTTCAGACCCGCTCGATGATCTTCTCGCCGAACAGGCCCTGCGGCCGGAACAGCAGGACGGTGAGCGCCAGCACGAATGCAAACCAGCTTTCGGTATTGCCACCCAAGAGCGGCGCGCCCCAGTAGATTTCGAACAGCTTTTCCAGCACACCGATAAGCAGCCCGCCGACGATCGCGCCGGTGATGCTTTCCAGCCCGCCAAGCATCAGAACCGGCAGCGCCTTGTAGGCGATGATCTCCAACGCAAAGGACACGCCCGCGCGACTGCCCCAGGCGATGCCGGTGACAAGCGCGATCACCCCGGCGATGAACCACACCAGCACCCAGATCGTCTGCAGCGAAATGCCGACCGAAAGCGCGGCCTGATGGTCGTCGCCCAGCGCGCGCACCGCCCGTCCCATGCGGGTGTAGTTCAGGAAAGCGACCAGGCCGACCACCAACAGGCCCGCGACAACCACCGCGGTGACGTCGATATGCTGCAGGATCAGCAGGCCGCCGAACGGCTCCAGCACGAAATCGCCGGTGGGGATGCCCAGCTCTGCGGTGATCATCTGCTTGTTCTCGCCCCCGAAGATCGTCTCGCCAAAGCCGATCAGGAACAGCGTGATGCCGATCGTCGCCATGAACAGGATGATGTCGGGCTGTCCCACCAGCGGGCGCAGCACCACCCGCTCCACCGTCCAGGCGAGCGCAAACATCACCCCCAGCGTGCCTGCCACGGCGATCCAGGCGGGTATGCCCATCTCGTGCAGGCCCACCAGCGTCAGCGCGGCGAACACCACCATGATGCCCTGCGCGAAGTTGAAGATCCGCGATGAGCGGAAGATCAGCACGAAGCCCAGCGCGATGAGCGCATAGAGCACGCCGGAGACGAGGCCCTCCCACACCACCTGCATCAGGAAATCGGGCGCCGCGACCATGTCGACGAAGGGCGTCACAAAGATGTTCCTCAGAAGCTCCATGCCGGTCTCCGATGGCTGCGGGTTGGGCGGGCGACCGGCCCGCCATCGGCCGCCGCGGCGCGGTCTGCCCCGCGGGCGTTTTCGGCACGGTGGCCGGGCGAGGTCTGATCGTGGCGCTCAGGTCTCATGCGGCACCCCCAGATAGGCGGCGATCACCTCGGGGTTGGCACGCACCTCGTCGGGGGTGCCGT
>DNSZ01000055.1 GCA_003500165.1 Paracoccaceae bacterium
GATTAGTGCAAGCTGGTATAAGGCATCAGATTGTCCCCCGGATCGCACCGACAGGATCGGCCTTCTCGGCCTCGCCGTCAAGGCTGGCGGGCGGCTAGACCCATCCGGCCCGCTTGGCCGCCCGCACCAGCGAGACGGTCGATCCTTCCTTTCCGGCCAGCGCCAGCGTGGCCCTGCGCAGCTGCGCGATCCCGTCCTGCGACTGGGCGGGCAGGCTTCGGGGCGAGATCGCCGGGCCGAAGACGATTCGATAGGGTTGGCGCGCCTTGTTCATGGTTTCGTGGAACAGGGTGATGTCGCGCAGCGAGGCATGGATCAGGTCGAACAGATAGAACAGCGCCGAGTTGCGGGCGCGCAGGTTCACCGGGATCACCGGCACGTCGAACTTGCGCGCGATCATCGCCGCCGAGGGCATCCAGGGACGTTCGAACAGCCGCAGCCCGCGCCGCTTTGCCAGCCGGCCCGAGGGGAACATGATGCCCAGCCGCCCCGCCGCCATCGCCGCGCGGGTATAGGCCATGGTCTCGCGCGTCTTGGCCAAGCTGCGCTTTTCCTCGCGCCATTCGACGGGGGCGATCATGCCCGCCATCTGCGGCAGCACCCGCAGGATGTCGGAATTGGCATAGAAGAACAGGTCCGGGCGCCGCGGTGCCAGAAGGTGATAAAGCATGATGCCGTCGGCGATGCCGGTCGGGTGATTGGCCACCAGCATCGCCGCGCCATGGGCCGGCACGTTGTCGAGGCCCGTCGCCTCGACCTCGCGGGCGAGCCGGGTGGCCAGGCGATCCATGATCTCCTGCCAAGGCAGCGGGTCGAATTCGCGGCCTAGTTCGATGGTGTGTTCATAGCCGAGCAGCGCGTTGAGCAACGCCCGGATCGGTCGAATGAACACGCTGTCGCGATAGAGCCATTCCGCCCGCTCGGCGATCAGCGGGTCGATCCGCGCCTGAATGTCCATCGGCCTTCCCCGGGCGGTGTCGTGGCAGGAGTATGGCACGCGGCGCCCCGCCGCTCAATCCCCGGGGTGGTCGGGCGCCATACGGCCGAGCATTTCGGTCATGTCGCGCGAACAGCCCGGCCGGGCGGCGATTCGGTCCATCGCGTGGCGCATCAGCGCCTGGCGGTCCGGGTCGTAGCGGCCGAGCGTCTCGAAAGCCGTGGCCATGCCCGCCGCGGTTTGCGGGTTGCGCGGGTCGAGGCGGATCAGCCAGTCGGCATAAAGCGCATAGCCGGCACCCGACGGGTCGTGAAACCCCGCCGGGTTGGCGCGGGCGAAACTGCCCAGCAGCGCCCGGAACCGGTTCGGATTGGTCCAGTCGAAATCGGCATGCGCGGTCAGCCCGCGCACCGTTTCGACCGCAACATCGGGCGCGGCGGTGGCGGCCTGCAGCGCGAACCACTTGTCGAGCACCAGCCGGTCGTGCCGCCAGCCTGCATGGAACGCGGCCAGTTCGTCCTGGCCAAGCCCGGCCTGGGCAAGGCAGGTCAGCGCGCCGAAGCCCTCGGTCATGTTGTCGGCCGCGGCGAACAGGTCGCGCGCCCGCGCCCCGCCATCGGTCTCGGTCAGATAGCCGAGCGCGGCCAGCCGCAACGCCCGGCGCGCCGCGGGTTCCGCCGCCGGGCTGTAGGGACCGGGCGTTTCCATCGCCCCGAAGAGCGCGGCCAGCCGCCCGTCATGGGCCCGGGCGATCGCCCGGCGCAGGCTGCGCCGCGCGCTGTGGATCGCCAGCGGGTCCGGGGTGATGCCGCCGCCATGCAGGGTCTCGGCGATGTCGTCCTCCGATGGCAGGGCGAGCAGCGCGGCAAGGAAACCCGGATCCGAGGCATCGCCCAGGGCGCGGCCGAGCGCGTCGAGAAAGCCCGCATCGGGCGGCGCATTGTCGGTGAGCGTCGCGGTCAGGCTGCGCTTGGCAAGCGTCCGCGCCGCCTCCCAGCGGTTGAACGGATCGCTGTCATGGGCCAGCAGGAAGGCCGGATCGGGCAGCGCGCCGGTCAGGATGATCGGGGCGGAAAACCCGCGGTTGATCGAGGCGACCGGCCGGGCGCCCAGACCCGTGAAGGTGAAGCTCTGCTCGGTTTCGGTGAGCTCGACGATCCGTGTTTCGGTCAGCGCGGCGCCATTCGGCCCGATCAGCCCGACCGCGATCGGGATCACCAGCGGTGCCTCCGCCGCCTCCTCCGCCCTGGCGGGCGACGTCGGCAGGCTCTGGCGCAGGGTCAGCCGGTATTCGCCATTCTCGAACCGTTGGGCGACATCGACATGCGGCGTGCCCGGCGTCGTGTACCAGCGGCGGAACGGACCCAGATCGCGGCCGGTGGCATCCTCGAACACCCTGAGCCAGTCGTCGATCGTGCAGGCCTGCCCGTCATGGCGTTCGAAATAGAGGTCGAGCGCGGCGCGATAGCCCGCGGCGCCGACCAGCCGGCGCAGCATGCCGATCAGCTCGGCCCCCTTTTCATACACCGTTGCGGTGTAGAAGTTGTTGATCTCGATATAGCTTTCGGGCTGTACCGGATGGGCGAGCGGGCCCGCATCCTCGCGGAACTGGCGCGCGCGAAGCGCGATCACATCGTGGATGCGCTGCACCGCGGCCGAGCGTTCATGGCCCGAGAACTGCTGGTCGCGAAACACTGTCAGCCCTTCCTTGAGCGACAGCTGGAACCAGTCGCGGCAGGTGATCCGGTTGCCCGTCCAGTTGTGGAAATACTCGTGCGCGACGATCGATTCGATGTTCTCGTAATCGGTGTCGGTCGCGGTTTCGGGGCTGGCGAGGACATATTTCGCGTTGAAGATGTTGAGCCCCTTGTTCTCCATCGCGCCCATGTTGAAATCGTCGACCGCGACGATGTTGAACACGTCAAGGTCGTATTCGCGGCCGTATTCGCGTTCGTCCCAGGCCATCGACCGCTTCAGCGCATCCATCGCATAGGCGCATTTGCCCTCGTCCCCCGGGCGCACCCAGATCGCCAGATCGACCCGGCGCCCGGAGCGGGTGGTGAACCGGTCGCGATGGGCCAACAGGTCGCCCGCGACGAGGGCGAACAGATAGGCAGGCTTCGGCCAGGGGTCGTGCCATTCGGCCCAGCCCGGGCCGCTGGCGGCGGGATTGCCGTTCGACAGCAGGACGGCCAGATCGGAGTCGATCCGCACGTTGAACGGTGCCAGCACATCCGGCCGGTCGGGGTAGAAGGTGATGCGGCGGAACCCCTCGGCCTCGCATTGGGTGCAGAACATGCCGTTCGACAGGTAAAGCCCGTCGAGCGCGGTGTTGGCCTGCGGGTCGATCTCGACCTCGGCTTCCCACAGGAACGGGGCGGCGGGAACCTCGACCGTCAGGCCGGTCGCGTCGATCCGGGGCGTCACCTCGACCCCGTCGATTGTGGCGCGGATGAGCCGCAGCCCCTCGCCATCCAGCCGGAACGGGCCGGGCGCCTCGGGGTTGGGACGAAACCGGATGCGCGAGACGACCCTTGTGGCCGTCGGGTGCAGCCGAAAGGTCAGATCCACATGGTCCACCAGCCATGCGGGCGGGCGATAATCGGCCAGCCGCACGGGCTGCGGGGTGGCGGCGGTGTCGGGGCGCATGGCGGTCTCCGTAACGGCTCGGTCGCCATCTAGGCCGCCGGTCGCCCGAACGAAAGGGGCGCTTGACAGGGCGGCCCGGGCGGCCTAGGCGCCCACTTCACTGGTGTTGGCGGCCCCCGCAAGGGGATGCCTGTCGCCTGCCGGGCAAGCACGTCCGGGGGAGAGGACAACGCCCTTCGACAACGCGAAGGAGATCAGACGGTGACCAAACGCACCTCTGCCAAGTACAAGATCGACCGCCGGATGGGCGAGAACATCTGGGGCCGGCCGAAAAGCCCGGTCAACCGGCGCGAATACGGGCCGGGCCAGCACGGCCAGCGGCGCAAGGCCAAGCTGTCCGATTACGGTATCCAGCTGCGCGCCAAGCAGAAGCTCAAGGGCTACTACGGCGATCTGACCGAAAAGCAGTTTCGCCGCATCTATGCCGAGGCCGAACGGGTCCGCGGCGACACCGGCGGGAACCTGATCGGGCTTCTGGAGCGTCGGCTCGACGCGGTCGTTTATCGGGCGAAATTCGTGCCGACGATGTTTGCCGCGCGCCAGTTCGTCAATCACGGCCATGTCCGGGTGAACGGCAAGCGGGTCACCATTCCGTCCTACCGCGTGCGCGAAGGCGATGTGATCGAAGTGCGCGAGCGGTCGAAGCAGATGGCGGCCGTGCTCGACGCGGTCAGCCTGGCCGAACGCGACGTCCCCGAATATATCGAGGCCGATCATGCCAAGATGACGGCGACCTTCCTGCGCACGCCGGGGCTGGGCGATGTCCCCTATCCGGTGATCATGGAGCCCAACCTGGTCGTCGAATACTACGCCAAGAACTGATCGCATCGCAAAGGGCGATCCCTGGCGGACATCCCCGGGCGGGGGGTCGCCCTGCGCCGGTTGACAAACGCGCCGAACCTGCCATTCATGTGCCAAACAGGTCACATGAAGGACGGCAATGACCGAAACTCCAGGCGAGGCGGCGCGTCGGTTCGGGCTTGCCCCGTGCTGCTTTCCGTTTGTCAGCCGGTTCACCGATATCGATGGCGCGGCGATCCACCATGTCGCCGAGGGGACGGGGCGGACCCTGCTGATGCTGCACGGCAACCCGGCCTGGTCGTTTCTGTTTCGCGATCTGATCCGGGGGCTGTCGCCGGCCTATCGCTGTGTCGCCGTCGACCTGCCGGGCTTTGGGCTTTCGGGGGCGCCGGCCGGGTTCGGCTTCACGCCCGCCGAACATGCCGCCGTGATCGCCAAATGGCTCGCCGCCAACGATATCCGCGATGTGACCCTGGTCGCCCATGACTGGGGCGGGCCGGTCGGCCTGTCGGCGATGCTCAGGACGGCCGAGCAGCGCCGGATCACCGGCCTGTGCCTGGGCAACACATGGGCCTGGCCGGTGAATGGCGATTTCCACTTCGAATGGTTTTCGCGGGCCATGGGCGGGGCGATCGGCCGGTTTGGCAGCGAACGCTTCAAGCTCTTCATCAATTTCGTGATGCCCACGGCGATGCGACGGCGCAAGCTCGGGCCGGACGAGATGGCGGCCTATCGCGCGCCCTTCGACGACGGGCGCCGCCGGACGCCGCTGCATGTCTTTCCCGCCCAGATCATCGGGGCCGGGGACTGGCTGGCCGAACTGGAACGCGACCTTGCCGGGTTCGACGGACCGGTCGCGCTCGTCTGGCCCGAGAACGACATCGCCTTTCGCGAGACGGAGTTGTCGCGCTGGCTGGTGATGTTCCCGCGCGCGCAACTG
>DNSZ01000319.1 GCA_003500165.1 Paracoccaceae bacterium
GACGCAAAACGATGCTCAGCCCCCGGCGAGCGCCTTTGCAGCGGCGCGCAGATAGCCGGGCGAATGGTCGATCTCGGCGAGGTTGGGACAGGTCGCGAAGGTCATGCCGCAGAAATCGCGGCCGGGATCGACATAGATGCCCTGGCCCTGATTGCCGTGCTTGAACATGGCGCCGTCCTCGAACACGGCGTCCCACTGGTTGGAGTTGGTCAGCGGTCGCTCTCCGAACCAATCCAGGTGATAGCCCTCTTCAGTCGAGCCCGTGTAGGCGGATGGGTTGCCGAGGGTCCGCAGACTTTCCAGCATCTGATCGGTCACCACCTGCGTGTCGGAAACCGTCTTCCAGCTGGGCGTGTAAAGCATTGCATAGCGGATCATGTCCTCGGGCGTGCTCTGGTTGAAGCCGCCGGAGATCGGCGTGCCGTCCGTGGCCATCGAGACGGCGAATGGCGCAGCGGCGCCGATATGGCTCCAGACACGCGCGTTGAATTCGTCCAGCCAAAAGCGCTGCGTGATGTTCTGCACCGCCAGCACCAGGGTCATGGTGTTGGCCGTGGAATAGCGGAACCGATCGCCCGGCCCCTCACCCTGAAGCGGTTTCGCGGCGCGCATCAGTTGAATCCACTGGTCGCCTTCGCCGAAGATGATCTGGTCCCAGAAAGCGTTGATCCAGGAGTCGGGAACGGTGTAGTTGGCAAAGCTCTCCTCGATATCGAGGCCCGCGGACATGTTGGCGGCGTCGCGGAACGAAATGTCGTCCCAGATGCTGCCCTGCAATTCCACAGCGTGCTTGGTGACCGGATCGTCGTAGCTGAACAGGCCCTCGGCCTCGAGCATCGTGGTCAGACTCGTGACGGTCGTCTTGGAAGCCGAGTACCAGACATGGAGGTCGGTCGGATTCATGCCGGGATAGGCCTCGAACACGACCCTGCCCTTATGGGCCATCATCATCGCCTGCACCCGGCGCGGGCCGCCCTCGTGAAGATAATCCGCAAGCCGCAGCATCGGGGTGCGGTCTTTCGTCATGAAGGTGAGATCGTCGAGGTCGCTTTCGATGTTGCGTCGCAACGCGCTCCGCTCCGCGCCAGGCATGATCATCCCGTTCCGCAGGAACTGCGGTAACCGCGTGCTGTAGATGGCGGAGTAATCACCCCCGGCATTCATGGTGCGGCTATCGAAGGCGTCCCAGACCGCCCGCTGAACCTCCAGGGGAAGGGGCGATTTCAGCTTCGAGATCGGCGTGGTGAGATCCGTGATCTCGAGGCCAGCGGGTGGCGCGCCAGCGCCGGAAGCAGCCGCGGCGTCCTGCGCCCGGCCCAGTGAGGGCTGAAGACCGAGCCCCGCCGCGCCGGCGGCAGCGCCGATGGCGGCTGTCTTGAGGAAACCCCGACGTCCCGTGTCAACGACACCGGCGTCGGTATCCTGATCGCTGAGTTTCGGTGCGTTCATGTCGTTTCTCCTTTTCGTTACGATGGGGGGGGACGTGGCCCGGAAGCGAACGCTTCCGGGCCGCGTCCGCAGTTCATTCACCAGCCGCGACCTTTGCCACGCGGCGCGGGTGTCCGGGCATCCTGTCCTCAGTCTGGGCCGGCGGGGCGACGGCCGCTTGCGGCCCGCTCTCCGCCGCGGTCGCCGTCTGCGCATAGGTGACACCAAACAGCGTCACCCCGATGACGAGCAGGAAAGGTCTCTGCATGGACGGACTCCACTCGGATCAGGAGGCGAGCGGCGAGGTCCGGAGCCCGCCGCGATCGGTGGTGTGGCCCTTCACTTCGGGAACAGGAAAGTGATCGCGACGGTGAAACCCAAGCCCTCCGGGCTGGTCTCGGTGTCGGCCGCCCACCAGCGCAGACGCCCCTGAAGCTGGATATTCTGCTCGCCGATCTTGGTGACCTTGGCGATGCCGAAGTTCACCGGACCGCTGAGCTCATCCGACGTCCAGTCGTAGGTCATCTCGCCGTTGACGCTGAAGGTCCACGACTCCTTCGTGGTGTAGGCGAGGAAGGGCTGAAGGAAGGTCCGGTTGAGCGAGGGAAGGTCGCTCCGCGTCTCTGTCACGCCCCAGACGTGGTTCGCCAGCGCGCCGTAGGTCCAGGGTCCCTGCTGGATGAGGGCCACGCCGGTCGGCCCGAGCCCGAAATAGCCCCCGCCGAGCCGCCGGTCGGTGGATGTCGGGATCTCCGCCACCGGGCCGGCGCCCCAGATCAGATTTCCCAGCGACGTCTTCGTAGGCGCTACGGGAGAGAAGAAGAGGCTCTGCGTCGTGTCGCTGAGGCCGAACTGGTTCTGACCCGGGAACACGTCGTCCTGGTAGATCACCGGCAGGATGGTGCGGCTGATCATGTTCCAGTTCTTGTTCAGCTCGAAGGGGATGACAGGCTGGATGTTGGTGTTCATGCGCCAGCCGTCGTTCGGACCGACGCTGTAGTCGAAGTTGCTCTGGATCGGGAAGCTGATGAGCGCCGCGACCGGGTTGTTGAGCTGCTTGGCCAGATCCTCGTCCGCCCGCGCAGACGGGGCGGACGCGCAGGTCAGAGCGAAGGTCAAAAGCGCCACGGCGCCGGGAAGTGCGTGATTGGACTGTGTCATCGGTCTACCTCTCGATTATCGTCATGTCCGCGCCGGTCGCCGGCGTCGCATAGGTGACACCAAAGAGCGTCACCCCGATGGCAAGCACGCAGGCCGCCCCGGCGATGCGCGCGCCCGCCTCGAAGCGCAGCCGCCGTTCGGGGGTCACGGCGACACGCGCCTCGGTCCAGTTGCGCCCGAGGATCGCCGCGACGCCGATGGCCGACATGGCGAGCGCCATGCCCGCCGAGATCGCGATGACCATCATCACGGCCGGGATCACCAGATCGTTCGCCAGCCCGAACAGCATGACGATCAGCGCGCCGGTACAGGGCACCACGCCAACGGCGGCGGCGATCCATCCGCCGCCCTTCGATCCGGCCTCTGCCGCGGCGCAGGCGGCGCAGCCGGCATGGGCGTCGTGATGGTGATGGTGGTGGTGAGCGTGCCCCTCAGCCCCGGCCGCGCGCTGTGCCCGGAGCGCGGCGAGCGCGCTCCACAGCATCGCCGCGCCGATCGCGACGATCAGCGCGTAGCTGCCGAGCCGGATCAGCCGATAGTCCGACGGTGCCGCGCCGGTGGCCTGCCGCACAGCAAAGTCGAGCAGGAAGACGACGACCACCGCGGACAGCACATGCATCGCGGCGATCCGTGCGCCCATCAAGACGCCACGGCGCAGGCTGCCGCCGGTCCCGGCGAAGTAAGAAATCACAACGGCCTTGCCGTGGCCCGGGCCCAGCGTGTGGAGCGCGCCATAGGCAAAGGCGATCAGCACCCCAAGGCTGACCGCGCCGACGGACCGGCCCTGCTCCATGTTCCTCATCGCCGTGGTAAAGATGTCGGTGATTTTGGCCTGCGCGGCGGCAAACCACGACAGATCGTCCCTCGCCGTGTCGGCGGCGACGATTTCGCCGGGCGTGCCGCCGATCACGGCCTCTTCCATCGCGTAGGAGGCGGCGACGGGCATCGTGCCGTCGACCAGGAACAGGTCGTGTTCGGCGGGACGATGCCGCAGACGGCCCTCGAGGCGGATCGGCGTGAACTGGCTGTGAGCCTCGAACCCCTGGGGGTAATCGACATGGACGATCTGGTTCGCCGAGGGCGGCGGCGTGTGGATACAGGCGCCGACCCAGGGCACGAGCAGGAATTCGACGATGCGCCCGTCTTCCGCCCGCAGCGGCAGGGCATAGCCGTCCATCACCACGGTCTGGTCCAGATGTGTGGTGGTGACGCCAAGCTCTGCCTCCTCGCGCCGCTGCATGATGATCTCGCGCTGCGCGAACAGGGCCTCGACATCGAGGCCCGCCTCTTCGACCAGGCGGCGCGCGTCCGCCGCCGCCTCGGCCATCGCCGCGTCAAGCTGCCCCGCTTCGGCGGCCATGTCGGCGCTGGCGATGATACGCAGGGCCTCGATCTGCTCGTAGGGCATCTCGGCGAAGGGGTTGTCATAGGGCTCCACCGATGGCGCCAGAGACGCCCAGTTCACCAACTGCTGTGCCGCCACAGGCATGGCAAGCACCGCCCACAGGAGCGGTACCACCAGAAGCGCCACGACACGCACACCGGATGCGGCCAGTGGCGCACGCATTACAGCGTGTCCTTGTAGATCACGCCGTCCTTCATGATGATCCTGATGTTGTCGCTGTCCGTGACCGCTCCGAGATCCTCCAGCGGATTGCCATCGACCAGCAGCATGTCCGCATAGGCGCCCGCCTCGATGCGTCCGATCGGCCCTTCCGGGTACGGGTTCATGTCGCCGCTCATCGCAAAGAGGCTTGTCGCGTTGCCGGTCGCCTGCTTCAGGATTTCGACGGGCTCGAACCATTCCAGCAGCCTCTCGAGCTGCTTTACCTGACCCGCGGCGTCATCTGCAGACACGTTGAAGAGATCCGTCCCCCAAGTGACCACGAGGTCGGGGATCTCCTTCGACATTTGATACACCCTCGCCGTGCCCGCGCAGACCTCCGCCAGCTTGGCGTTCGAGAAAGCGTCGAGCTGCGGCTCGCTGCAGACGGTGAAGGGTTGCGTGCTGAGATGCACGCCCTCGGCGGCCATGCGTTCCAGCGTCGCGCGGTCGAGCAACTGCCCGTGACCGACATCCTTGATCCCGGCGTCGATGGCGCGGTTGACCGCCTCCGGGTGGTATACGTGCGCGGTGACATAGGTGCCGAAATCGCTCGCCGCATCTGCCACGGCTTTCATCTCCTCGAACGTGTACTGGTTTGACAGGAGCGGGTCGGCCGGTGAGGCGTACCCGCCACCCGCGGCGATCTTGATCTGCGAGGCGCCAAGGCGCAGGTTCTCACGCGTCGCCGACAGTAATTGTGGAACGCCGTCAACCATGAAAGCGTATTCCAGCCGGTCGAGCTTAGGTTGGATGCCGCTGAAGGTACGATTGGTGTCGTTCGGTCTCCGGAAGTCAAAGTGACCCGAAGTCTGGGTGATGAACCGGCCAGCGGGATAGACGCGCGGACCCGGCACAACATTCTCGTCGATGGCCCGTTTCAGACCGAAGATGTTCCCGCCCATGTCGCGAACCGTGGTGACGCCGCGCATCAGCATCTCCTCCGCGTCGCGTACGGAGCGGACGGTGATGTAGCTTGGGTCTGACGACAGGATAGCCGCGAGCGGCGCCGTCACAATGGACAGGTGTGTATGGGTGTCGATCAGGCCCGGCATCAGCGTGCGCCCGCCGCCGTCGATCACGGTCGCGCCGTCGGTCTCGATCGGGTCGGTGGAAATGGTTTGGATGAGGTTGCCTTCGATCAGGACATTGGCGTTCTCGATTCGGGCCTCGTTCACCCGGTCGAAGACGTGGACGTTGGTGGAAAGCGTCTGCGGCGCGGCATCCTGCGCTCCTGCCGATCCGACCTGCACCGCAAGAAGCAGTGCGCAAAGACCTGACATCGTTCCATATCTGATCTGCATGGCATGCTCCAATTACACCAGTGGTCGAAAGAGGCCGTTGGCGCACGCTCTCCCTCGGGCAACGGAGCCCGTGGCCCGGGTTTGAGCGAACTTGGTCCTCGATCGCCGGAACTATGGCAGCAGCGAGTCGATGTGTGTATGAATTCGACGTACGAATCCTACACCAGAGTCGGTCCGGGTTTGGCCCATCCGGCGGACCCGGCCTCATGGGGCAGTAGCGAAAAGCGTGAAGTGTCGGTAATCTGGGTCATGGCGTGATCTCCTTGGCGGTGCCAGCCGCCGGTTGGGTGGGTTTGGTTCACCCGGAGATTACGCCGCCCTCAAATTTCCACCAACTCCGAGACACGACCCTTCCCGATCCCGACTGGATTGCTCTGACTGTGCCGCTCCGCTGGAAGGGGGATTACGTGTACAACGGCCTTCTTGCCGAGCCCGGGGACCTGTTCCTGTGGTCCGGAGGAGACGCCTACGCAGCGCGCGGCGCGGACCGTGTCGGCCTTGGGGTCGGTCTGCGCCGGTCGAGGTTGAATGACACGATCGGCGCTTTGCTGGGCGGTGGCCGGATGGGCAGCACTCTGGAGGAGGGTCGCATCAGGCCGGGGGCACAAGCCGGCAACGCGATGCATCGCCAGCTTGCTGCGGGCATCCGCAGGTCTCTCGACGCGCCGCTGGGAAACGGGTGCTTCCGGATGCCGCCCTCGGTCGCAAACGGGCTGATGTCTGACCTTGCGTTCTGTCTTGTCGCGCACGCGGTGTCGGCCCGAGAGCGGGACCCCGGGCGGATCAACGCGAGACCCGTGGTGCGGGCCGCGCAAGACGCCATGGCGGCCAGCGGGTGCGTGCAACCCAGCCTGTCCGATCTCTGCGCGGCCGCCGGCGTGGGCCAGACCTGGCTGCACAAATGCTTCGTCGAGATTTGCGGCGTGCCGCCCATGGCGTATCTTCGTGCGCGACGCCTCAGCACGGCGCGGGATCGCCTGCTGGACCCGGAAACGCCTCCGGCATCCGTCAAGGACGTTTCCCTTTCCCTCGGTTTCATCAACAGCGGCAGATTCGCCGCGGATTACAGGGGCCTTTTTGGCGAAACGCCATCGATGACGCTCGCGAAGAGAATGCAGGCCAAGCGACACGGCTTCGGTTCCTCTACAAGCCGCTCGGAGCCGCATTGAGCCGGACCGGCGAACGACTTCTGAACTGATGCGGTGGATGCCCCCACCGAGCGGCATCTCGTATGCCATGACGGTTCTATAGGAACATCTGAACAAGGCTGTCGCCTCCGCCGATGTTCCGTCCTGCGCGCCGTCTTTGGCATGGGTCGGCTCGTTTGCAGCGATTTTTGCGCTGTTTTGACCGCCTGACCGGCGGCCGGGCCGATTTCGGACGGACTCCGCCTCATGCCAGCAGCTTTCGCCGGACGAGGAACAGGTTGCCGGGGGCGAACAGCGTGAAGAGTTGCGCCCGGTTCTTCGCCAGCCCGCGGTAGCGGGTTTTCACGTGGCCGAACGGGCGCCTGATCACCCCGAACGGGTGCTCGACCTTCGCACGCACCTTCGCGATGATCCGGTTGATGTCCGCTTCGATCGGGTCGAGCCGGCCGCCTTTGGGGGCCTTCCTCATCACGCCCCAGA
>DNSZ01000098.1 GCA_003500165.1 Paracoccaceae bacterium
CCCCTCGGTCGTCCACAGCGCGGTGCTGTCGGATGGTCCCGTCACGGAAACCACCTCAATGTCGCCCGTGACGGGATCGACGACATAAGCTGTTGTCACGGCCTGTCCCTCGATCCTCGTGACCCCATTGGCCGGGACATTCGAAAAACCGCTGAACGCTGTCGCGTTCGAGCCGTCACCCCCTCCGCCGCCGCCACCGCACCCGGCAAGCAACAACACCGATACTAACGACGCAACCATCGCACGCATGATCCACCCCCATTTGCGCCCTGAGCCAATTAACACTTATTAACAACAGGTAAACGCACAGTCCACCACAATTGCCTTCAGGAGGATACTTGGTCGCAGAATGGGAGCGACGAGGTCTTCCGTCACGCCGACCCGGCATGGGGGCACCGCGGCAGTGGGAAGCCCGCCAACGCAGGGCACGCGGCCGGCCCCCGACCGCCCCGTCAGCGCAGGCTTTGCAGCAGGGCCTGGGATGGCGTGCCGGTGACGGCCATGCCCTGGCTGGCCTGATAGGCGCGGATCGCGGCCTCGGTGTTGGGGCCGATCACCCCGTCCGCGCCCTGCGTGTCGAAACCGCGCGCCGTCAGCCGCTCCTGCAGCGCGATCCGGTCGGCCTTGGTCAGCCCGTTGGCGTCGGGCGGGAAGCTGCCGCGCAGCGGGCCGGCGCCGCCGATCCGGTCGGCCAGATGCCCCACCCCGATCGCATAGGCGTCCGAGTTGTTGTAGCGCTTGATGACCCGGAAATTGCTGGTGGTGGCAAAGCGCGGCCCGCCCGGCTGCGGCTGGATCACCGTGCCGGCGGGCGCGCCGCTGCCGACCTCGCCGCCCCAGGACAGGCCGGGCGTCCAGCCATTGCGCTGCAGATAGGCCGCAGCCGAGGCCAGCGCGTCGCTGGGATCGTCCGACCAGATGTCGCGCCGGCCGTCGCCGGTGAAATCCACCGCGAATTGCAGATAGGAGGTCGGGATGAACTGCGTATGGCCCATCGCGCCGGCCCAGCTGCCGTTCATCCGCGACGCCGGGATATCGCCGTTCTGCAGGATCTTCAGCGCCGCGAGCAACTGCTGTTCGAAGAACGCGCCGCGCCGCCCGTCATAGGCCAGCGTCGAGGTGGCCGAGATCACCGGGACGTCGCCGCGCCTCTCGCCATAGAAGCTCTCCAGCCCCCAGATCGCGGTCACGATGTCGGCGTCGACGCCATAGCGCGCCTCGATCGCGCGCAGCGTGTCGTCATAGCGGGCGCGCGCCGCCCGGCCCTTTGCGACCCGCTCGTCGGACACCGCGATAGACAGGTAGTCTTCCAGCGTCCGGCTGAATTCGACCTGGTTGCGGTCGCGCGTGACGACGCCGGGCAGATAGCCGGTGCCGCGAAAGGCGGCGTCAAGGGTGGATCGGGGAATGCCCTGCGCCGCGGCACGGTCGCGAAACGCCGCGACCCAGGCGTCGTAGCCGCTGTTCGCGACGGGCCGCAGATCGGCGGGCAAGCCTGGCGGGCCGTCGGCGCGCGTGCCGTCCCGGCCAGGGGCCCCGCAGGCCGCCACACCAAGGCCCATCAGCCCCAGTCCGAAAAGGCGCCGGGTCATCGGCATCGTCCGCGCCACTCCTGATGCATCGGGGAGCATAGTGGCGTGCGCCAACCCGGCGCGCAATGCCGCATGGCGGTGCGCCCGGTCCGACCGCCTAGAACGGGCACGGGCTGCGAAACGTCACGCCGCGCCCGCCATCGGGATGGCGCAGGCGCAGAGTTTCGGCATGCAGGTGCAGCCGCGGCGCGGCGGCGCGGCTTTCGGCCGTGCCGTAAAGCGGATCGCCCAGGATCGGGTGGCCGATCGCGGCCATATGGACCCGCAACTGGTGGCTGCGCCCGGTTTCGGGGAAAAGCCGCAGCCGGGTCGCCCCCGGCGCACGCTTCAGCACCTTCCAGCGGGTCAGCGCCGGGCGACCCGCAGCCGCATCCACCTTCTGGCGCGGCCGGCTCGGCCAGTCGACGGCAAGCGGCAGGTCGACCGCGCCGGCCTCGGCCGTCACAATGCCCCAGACCCGCGCCAGATAGGCCTTGCGGACATGGCGCCGTTCGAACTGCAGGCCCAGATGGCGCTGCGCCGCGCGGGTCAGCGCGAAGACCATCACGCCCGATGTATCAAGGTCGAGCCGATGGACCAGCAGCACCTCGGGAAAGGCACCCCGCAACCGGTCGATGACGCAATCCGCCCGGTCCGGCCCGCGGCCCGGAACCGACAGCAGCCCGGCGGGCTTGTCGGCAACCAGAATCTCGGCGTCGTGGTGCAGCACCTTGGGCCCATCGGCGGGCGGGCTGTAGACAAAGTCGTTCACGGCTCCTGCGGGACGCCATCGGTGAGCGCATAGTAATCGCCCTTCGACGCGCAATGGATGTGCTTGCGCAGGGTCAGGCCGGTCGGCGCATCGAACGCACCCATGCTGACCGAGATCGTGTCCTCGCCCGCATGGTCCCAGAACAGGGGCGTGCCGCAGCGGCTGCAAAACCCGCGCCGGGTGTTTTCGGAGGATTGGAACCAGCGCAGGCCGTCGTCGCGGATCAGCCGCAACGCCGCGCCATCGACCAGCAGGGCGGCCCAGTAATGCCCGCTGATCTTGCGGCATTGGCTGCAATGGCAGGCCGCGGGTGCCTTCACCGGGTCGCCGGTGACAAACGCCACCGCCCCGCACAAACAGCTTCCTTCAGGCATCACGCCCCCTTCCCCACGCCGCCCCCTGCATTTCGGCCAGGCGCGAGGCGGTGCGTTCGAAGGCGAACGCGCCCTCGCCCTCGATATAGAGACGATGCGGCGGCACTGCGGCCGAGGCGTAAAGCGCCACGCGCGCCTCGTAAAGCGCATCGACAAGAATGACGAAGCGGCGCGCCTCGTTGTAGTTCTGGGCGGAAAGCTCGGGGATGTCTTCAAGGATCAGCACCCGCAAGGCCGCCGCGATGGCCAGAAAATCGGCCGGGCCCAAGGGGCGGGCACAGAAATCCCAGAACCGGGCCCGCGCCACCCCGGCATGAAAGCGCGGCAGCCGCACGCCGCGTCCCTGCACGGGTATCTCATGGGGCGCGCCCGGCGCACCCGCTTGCGCCTCCCACACGGCGTCAAGCGCGGCCCGGGCGCGGGCATCGGCCGGGACGAACCAGCGCGCGGCGCCGGCCCCGGCGGCCTGGCGATAATCCTCGGGGCCATCGAGGCAGACCACGTCGAGCCGCTCCTGCAGCATCGCGATGAAGGGCAAGAAGCGATGACGGTTCAGCCCATCCCGATACAAGCCATCGGGCGGAAGGTTCGAGGTCGTCACGATCACCACACCGGCCGCGAACAGTGCCTCGAACAGGCGGCCGACGATCATCGCGTCGGCGATGTCGGTGATCTGCATCTCGTCGAGGCACAGCAACGTCAGGTCCCGGGCAAGATTGGCCGCCACCGGCGCGATCGGGTCGTCGACGCCGGTCTTGCGGGCGGCATCGAGCCCGGCATGGACCTCTTGCATGAAGGCGTGGAAATGCACCCGGCGCTTGGCGGTCATGTCGAGGCAGGCGACGAACATGTCCATCAGCATCGACTTGCCGCGCCCGACCCCGCCCCAGATGTAAAGGCCGCGCGGCGGCGGCTCCGGGGCGCGCCGCAACAGCCCGCGCAACCCGCCCGCGCGCGGCCGCGCCTCGAGCTTCGCGGCCAGCATCGCCAGCCTTTCGGCAACCGCACGCTGATCGCGATCGGGCTGCAGCGTGCCGGCCGCAACCCGCGCGTCCCAGGCGGCGATCAGGCGCGGGCTCATGCCCCCTTGGGCTGCGCGTCCAGAATGTAGCGCGCCGTCATCAGGTCGAGATGGGCACCGCCGCCATTCTTGCACAAGGTGATCTCGTCGGCCGAAAGGCGCGAAAAGGCGCCCGATGGCAGGTCGTAGAAATCGGCGATGATGTCGGCCTCGGCAATCACGCCGCGTTCCAGCGGGTCGCGGATTTCACCGATATGGGGAAGGGTCGTGGCGCGGGAATCGACGAAGAGCCGGGCGCGGGTCAGCGTGGCGTCGTCGACCTCGCGCATGTCGGGCCGGAACGCCCCGATCAGGTCAAGATGCTGGCCCGGACGCAGCCAGGCGCCCTTGATCAGGGGTGTGGGACTCATCGTTGCGGTCGCCACGATGTCGGCTGCCGCGACGGCGGCGGCCAAATCGTCGGCAACCCCTGCCCCCGCGGCGGCGGCCAACCTTTCGGCCGCGGCAGGGCTGCGGTTCCAGATCGTGAATTGGGCCGCGGGAAACGCTGCGCGATAGGCCGCGATCATCGCCGCCGCCACCTGTCCTGCCCCCACGATCAGGATGGCGCGGCTGTCGGGCCGCGCCAGCCGACGCGCGGCCAACAGGCTGTCGGCGGCGGTCTTCCATTTGGTCACCAGGTGAAAGTCGAGCACCGCCTCGAGCCGACCGGTGGCATCGTCGAACAGGCTGACGCCGCCATTGACGGCAGGCACCCCCTGCGCGCCATTGCCCGGAAACACCGTGGCGGATTTGACCAGCAGTCCCAGGCCGTCGATCCAGGCCGCCCGGTTCAAGAGCGTGTCCGCGCCCCGTTCGAGAAACGAATCGGCAATCTTTGCCCGGGGGCGGGCATGTCCCTGCGCCAGACTGTCGGACAGCGCGATCCAGTCCAGATGCGCCTCAGCCTCGGCCCCGATCATCGGCACGGTCATGCCGCGCGTCCTGTCGGCGCGGCGGCCTCGGCCGGGGTCAACACACCCTCGGCGACAAGCCGCGCCGCCCAGCCCGCGGGACCGTCGAAAAGATGGGTGCGCCAGCCCCGGGCGGCGGCCGCCGCGACACTGTCGGGCCGGTCATCGGTGAAGAGAAGGGTGCCGGGTGCGAGGCCGCAATCGGCCTCGACATGGGCGTAGATCGCCGGCTCGGGCTTGATCAGCCGAAGCTCGCCGGAAATGTAGCGCCGGTCGAATGCGGCCAGAAACGGATAGGCGGTTTCGGCCAGGTGGAAGGTATCGATCCCGAAATTGGTAAGGGCGAAGACCGGCACCGAGCGGGCGCGCAGGGCGTGCAACAGCCCGACCGAATGGGGGATTTCGGGCGATGCCATCTCGATCCAGCGGTCGTGCCACATCCAGATCGCCGCGGCGTGTTCGGGATGCCGATCGGCCAGGGCCGTGATCGTCGCGCGAAATGGCGCGCCCCGATCGATCGCCCGGTTGGCGCCGTAAAGATCGACCTCGGCGAACAGCGCCTTCCGGGCCCGACGGCCGATGGCCCGGTCATAGAACCGCTCGGGGTCCCATTCGATCAGAACCTGACCGATGTCGAAGATCACCGCACTGGGCCGGGTCATCGGGCGCCTCGCATGATTGGCCGCCCCTGCCTAACCCAGCCCATCGGCGGTTCACAAGCGGCCGGGCATGCCTGGGCCCGATCATGTGCGCTCAGACCCTTGGCGGGACGAACGCCATCATGTGCACCGCCAGCCGGACCGACCCACTGGAAAACGCGCCGCCCGTTGCTGTCAGCTTGAGCCGCGTCGGCGCCCAATAGGTCACCGGCGCCCCGGTCACCCCCTCGACCCAGGATCCCGCGCCCAGGCCAAGCCCCGACCCGTGCCGGTCCTCGGCCCCGTCGACCCCCAATTGCCAGGCACTCAGCGAACCGCCGATCGCCTGGGTCACGCGACCGGTGACCGCGAACACCACCGCGCGTTCGGGCAGGATCGGAGAGGTGTAGTTATCGGTTCCCGCCACGATCGTGTGGTCATGGGTGATCACCCGCATCACGGTGGCCGCGCCGGACCCACCAAGCGCCACCGCCGGCACCCAGTCGACGCCGTCATGGACAACGAAATCCGCGCTGTCGACAAGCCAGGCCCGCCAGCCGGCCTGGGCCGGCACGAAGGCCCATCCGCCATTCAGCCGCAGCGCAATCCGGCCATCCTCGCCCCACCAGTCGCCCGATGCGCCCGACGGCACGGCCCAGGCCAGCCCGTCCTGCGGGTCGCCGGGCGGGGTTGTCGCGGTCGCCGATTGCAGCACCAGCTGCGCCAGGCCGTCGATCCGCGTCAGCGCCTCGTTCACGGTCACATGCTTTTGCGCCTGCGCCGGTTGCAGCAGCGGCAGGGTCAGGTTGGGGGTGTCAGTCATCGATGGCCACCTTTCCGAACAGGCCCGGTCCGAACCGGGCAGAGAGTTGCGCCACCGCCAGAGCATCCGCCCCGGCGGCGATATCCGCATTGCGGTCGGCCGCCGGCCAGGCCCAGCTCGGCGCGTTCACCTCGACCTCCCGCAGGGTCGTGTCGCCGGCCAGCACCCGCACGATATAGGCTTCGACCTCCTCGCCCAGCGGCACCTCGACCGAGGACCAGCTGTCGCCGTCGATGCGGGTGCGGCGGACCCAGCGCAGCAGCCAGTCGCCACCGTCCTGCGGCGCCAGGCGCAGATGCACAGGCGCATAGGGGCGCAGCCCGATACCCGCAAAAGCGGTCACGGCATAAAGATAGGACGGATCGTCATAGGGCCGGTCGACCGGGCCGACCCGATAGTGACGTTCGAGCCCGCGCGCCGTTTCGGGCAGCTCGATCTGAACGACATCGGACGAAAGCAGCACGAAGCGGCTGCCTGCCGGCCAGCTATCGGGCATGATCGCATCGGTGCCAAGCTGCCCGCGCAACCGCAACGACAGCTCGTAAAGGCCATCGCCGACCAGTTGCGCCTCGGCGAACTGGAACACTTCCCACCGGTCGGTCGAACCGTCCCCGATCGCGGCCGCATTGGCGCCGTTCAGCACGCTCTGCACCGAGGCCGAAGACAGGCTGCCGCCCCAAACCTGAACCCGCAGCGGCGCCCCGCGATCCCAGGTCCCGGGGGCCGCGCGGGTCAGGGCCGACTGGGTCTCGCCGATGATGGCGGGGCCGTCGACCGTGCGATTCAGGACATAGCCCGCATTCTCGCCCGAGGCATAGAGAGCCGCACCCGGCCAGGGATTGGCAGTGACCGCGATGTGCGGGGCATGCGCCACCTCGGCCCCGGTAAGCAGCGGCAGGTCGAGGAATTGCGCAAACACCGGCAGGGCCGGGGCGACCGGCGCGATTGTCGGCGTCTCCTCGACGCTATCGACCGGCACATAGACGGCCGGTTCGACCCGGACCGCTTCGCAAATCCGCGCGCCGACCTCTTCGACCTGATCGATCCGGTAGAGCGTTCGCACCCCATCGGCGACATGGCGCACCACATCGCCGGCGCCCAGCCCCTCGGAGGGCGGCAGAACGAAACGCGCCGTGTCGCGGGCGATGCGTGCCTCGGCCAGCCAGCGTTCGGCCATGAAGCGCGCCTCGACCCTGGTCAGGGCCAGCGGCATGTCGGATTGCGAAACGCCGACCGTGGCGTCGTCGGGCATCATCGCCTCGGCGGTGTGCAGCTCGTAGGTTCCGGCGCCATCGATGTAGTTCACCCGCACCCGCCCGGCCATCTCGGCCTCGGGGCGGCGGCTTGTAGCGACCCCGGCGGCTTCGTCGGAAAGCACGGCCAGCCGCCCGGTATCGAGCTCGGCATCCGCCTGCCCGTCGCGATTGACAAAGCGCAGTCGCCCGCCGCGTTCGATTGCGTCGATGCCATGCGCCAGCAGCAGCGGCTGCAGCCGCGACCGTGCCGAAGTGACGTCGTTGACCGAGTAGCCTCGGATGACGCCATGAAGCGCCGAGACATCGTGGTCGCGGACCCCCGATGCCTCGCAGATCTCGGCGACCACATCGTCCAGGGTCTGGTTCGAAATCCGCCCGTTCAGCCAGTGGCCCCGCGCATAGTTCCCACCATCCGACCACAGATCGGTGCGCAAGGGAAACGCCGGCCAGGGGCGGGTATCCCACGCCCAGACATGCGCGCGCGACAGATCCACCATCGGCCCGCCATAAAGCGACGAGACGGGATTGTTGGCCGGGTCGCGCCAATGCCGGTAGAAGGCTCGCAGGTATTGCAGCTGGATGAGATCGTCGCGCCGCCCATCGGAATAGCGCGGCAGGGCCGACTCCGAAGATTTCGGATCGAGAAACTTGTTGGGCTGATTGGTGGCCTTGTCGATTGCTGCGCAGCCGAATTCGGTGAACCAGATCGGTTTGCTTTCGGGCACCCAGGGCGTGGGCGCGGCGCGCCGCACACCGGCAACGCGGTCGTGATGGTCGTTGCGCCACCAGTTCAGGATATCCTTGTAGCGAAACACCCAGGGTTCGTCATGGGCGCCGTCGCTGATCGGGCTGCGGCGCTGCAGGTCACGCGCGGTCGCGTCGGGATAGTACCAGTCATAGCCTTCGCCACCGGCCACATTGGCGGTCAGGTAATCGAGGTTGTAGATCGAGCCATGGTCGGCGTCGGCATGGTCGCTGCCGTCGCGCCAGTCCGACAGCGGCATGTAGTTGTCGATGCCGATGAAATCGATCGCGTCCTCGGCCCAGAGCGGATCGAGGTGAAAGAACACGTCGCCCGAACCGTCCTGCGGATGATAGCCGAAATATTCGGACCAGTCGGCGGCATAGCCGATCGCGGTGTCGGGCCCCAGGATCGCGCGGACGTCGCGCGCCAGCTGGACCAGCAGCGCGACCGTGGGAAAGCTGTTGTCTGCCCCGCGAATCTGGGTCAGCGCGCGCATCTCGGAGCCGATGCAGAACGCATCGACCCCACCGGCCGCGGCGCACAAATGCGCCTGATGCAGGACAAATCGGCGAAAGGACCATTCGGCGGGCCCGGTATAGTCGATGCCCAAGAGCCGCTGCGGGGGGGCACTGGGCGTCCCGCCAAACGCGCTCACGATTGTCCAGAAGATATCGTTATACGAACTCTGGTCGAGCGCACCGTAGACGGGTTCGAAATCGTCGATCCCGGCCGCACCGAAAAACGCTGCCACCTCGGCCGCAGCCGCCGCTGTGCCGTCCGTGCTGCCCACCTGGCCCGGGGCCTTTGCCGTCGTGATCCGGCCGCGCCAGGGATGTGCTTCCTGGTCGTTCGCGTCGCTCCAGGGATCGGGCCGCCCATTGCCTGGCGGCACATCCATCAGGATGAACGGGTAGTACACCACGCGCTTGCCCGCGTCGCGCAGGGCGCGGATCGCCTCGATCACCGCTCGATCGCTGGGCGTCCCGCCATAGCTGGGCCGACCGTCCTCGCGGCTGACTTCGGCCGCTGATGCTCGCCGAAGCCCCGAAACCTGCCAAGGCATGCCGCGCTCTTGCCGGTCGCGGCGTTCCACCTTGGGTTCGATCCGGCAGTGCTCGCAGCGCAGATCGTCACCGAACCAGCTGACGACCAACACGACCGAGTTGCAATTCGGCACCTCTTCGCCCAGCGCCTCGAGCGACGCCTCGAAATCGGTCAGGCCCCGCAGACTGTTCACATTGGCCGGCTCGGCCGCGCCCGGGCCCGTGCGATAGTGAACCGGGGTGGTGGCCAGGGCGAATTCGCCGGTCCCCGGGATCAGCGCGACGCCCTCGATCAGTTCGGCCGGGCGGCCCGGTGCGGTGGGTTCCGCGGGACGCGCCGCGCGCATCAGCTCAAAGCTCAATTGTGGCACGCGATTGCCGAACGCGGCCAGTTCCAGATCCTCGAACACCGCATAGGCGATGCCGCGATAGGCCGGTGCGTTGCCCGCACCCTCCACCGCCTCGATCTTCGGGTCGGGCAGTTGCGCCTCGTCGCCGGGATAGAACCGCATCGTGACGGCACTCAGATCAAGCTCCATGCCATCGGCCCAGACCCGCCCGATGCGCGTTGTCGGGCCTTGCCCCAGCGCCACCGCCAGGCTGACCGAATAGCTGTAGGTGGTCACCTGCGGTGCACTGCCCCCACGGCCGCCCTTGCCACCGCCACCGCCGGAGGTGGTTTTCGTCTCCTTGAATCGCGTGGCCCAGATCACCTGGCCACCCACCCGCATCCGGCCCCAGACCTGCGCAACCGGGCTGCCCTCGCTTGCGCCGGTCAGGCGAAACCGCTCGATCCGACCGGTTTCGACCGCTGCGGCGCCCTCGCCCAGCAGGCGCTGATCGAGGGCCTGACCGATGGTCGCGCCGATGGCGCGCCCGATCACGGCCATGGGAATGCCAAAGGCAACGCCGCCAATGGCGCCCCCGGCCGCGGCCCCTGCGGCCGCCAGAACGATCGTCGCCATGTCTCAGACCCCTTTTTCGGGAAACCGGAACCGCCCGACGATCCGTCGCCGCCACGGGACGCCGAGTGCGTTTTCGATGACGCCATGCCCGCTATAAGCATGCACGAAGGTCGGCTGCGCGCCGGCTTCGGCCAGTATCCCCAGATGCTTGGCGATGCCGCGGTCGCGCATGCGGAACAGCAGCACGTCGCCGGGCGCCGGCGTGGCCCCGGCCGGGCAAAGATGGCGCAGCGCCGCGCGCGCCAGGACCTCGTCGCCGAACGGCTCCGCCCAGTCCCGCGTGTAGGGTGGAACCGCCTCGGGCTCGGCGCCGATCACCGCGCGCCAAACCCCACGCAGCAGACCCAGGCAATCGGCGCCGGCCCCCTTGGTCGACGCCTGATGAACATAAGGGGTGCCGATCCAGGATCGTGCCTCGGCCACGACACGGGTGCCGACCGCGCTCATCGGTTCATGCTCCCGCCATCGCGCAGCGCGCTGCCCGCGGGATAGCTGGTCAGCCAGCTATCCCCGGGAATATGCGGAAACCCCCGAAAATTCGCGAAGTTTGCGAATTTATCGCGGCAGGTTACCGCCCGCTTGTCGCAGCCGGTCTCCAGCCGGACACGGTCGCCCGGCGCGATGTCCTTGCGCAGCGCCTGCCACAGCGCGACGACCCGGGTGCCGTCGGCCTCAATCCGATCGGCCTTGATCACGCCCGAAAGACCGGCAGCGGCGCCGGTCTCGACGCGCAACGTGCCGCGATCGAACCAGCGCTCGGCAAAGCCGATCGGCCCGGCAAACCGGAATGTCCGGTCATCGATCGCCACCTCCACATCGAGCGCGGTCGAAAACGAAGGGTCGGCCAGATCGACGCCGCAGCGTGCATCGCCCAGCACCGCGCCGCAGGCGTTTTGATAGACAAGGCCGGTGGGCTGGTTCAGCATCTCGGCAAGGCCGCGCAATTCGGCCTCGAACGCGCCATCGGCCCGGCGAATTTCCCCCAGCGTGCCGCGAAAGATCATGTCGCGCGCCTCGACTTCGGCCCAGTTGACGCGCCAGATCTCGATCGCCGCGCCATCGAACAGGCCGGCCAGCAGATCGGCCTCGGTCACCGCGGCATCCGAAAGCGCCCCCGCCGCCTGGCTGTTGTCGACCGCAAGCCCGGTGCCCTGTTGCAGCGCGGCTGCCGTCATCCCGCTTGCGGCACGAAAGCTGTAGCCGCCAAACGCCAGATCGCGATCGTGATCGGTAAAGCCGAACCTTGTGCCATCGCGCCGGCGCAACGCCCAGCAACGGCAGATCGTCGTCGTTCCGGTCGCCAGATGCGCCCGAAGCGCGGCGCCGTGATCGATACCGGCCGTCATACGCGGATCTCCACGACCGGGACGCTCGGCACCTCGCCGGCGGCAAAATTGGCGACCGAGGTCTGGATGCGGTCGGTGTCGAACCGCACCGGCACATCGAAGTCGAACCCGGCCGTGACCTCGGCACCTTCGGGTGGCGCCATTTCGAACGTCACGATGCCGGTTGTGGTATCGACCGTGAAATGGGTGCCCTCGGTCACCGCATCGCCGCCGATGCCGGCGCGCACGGTGCCGGCAACCGGCTTGGTGATCGGTCGGGTATAGTCCTGTGCGCCCGAACGATATCGCTTCAGCAACGGGTAGGCCCGGGTCGCGCCATCGCCCGTGCCGATGCGCTGGTCGCGAAAACCGGGCTCGGCCGAGGGCTTGCACGACTTGAAGTCGCTCCAGTCCTTCCAGCGGAAACCGTAAAGCTGACCGCGCCGCGCCTCGAAAAAGCCGACCAGCGTCTCGATATCGTCGAGCGAGCGCAGCCCGACCCCGGCATCATAGCGCCGGCGCGCATCCGCCCAGGGGCTGTTGCGCTCTTCAAAGCCGTTGGCAAGCGTGACGATCTCGGTCCGACGCTCGGGCCCGCCGGACGAGCCAAAGCTCAGCCGTGGTGGAAACTGGATTTCGTGAAAGCTCATGGCAGACCTCAACGATTGCGCGCAGCCAGCCCAAGGGCGCGATTCATCTGCAACGCGATCTGCGACCGCGAGCGCTGGAATCCCTCGACATCGGGGGTCGTCACATTGACGGTGACCTGCACCGGGCGCCCCGCGCTTTCGCTGCGCACCCCGAGCCGGCCATCGGAACCGCGGGAAAGCGGCAGGATCGCCTCGGCGCCAGCCTCGCCCATCACGCCGATACCCTGGCGCATCGGAAACCAGGTCGGGCCGTTC
>DNSZ01000318.1:0-151 GCA_003500165.1 Paracoccaceae bacterium
CATCAAAGGGTGGGTCACTTTCCAACCGGCGAGATGGGCCAGTTTTCAACCGGCGTTGACACTATGGTATTGGTGGAACATCTGGCAGACCCGGCGGAGCGCGCTTTCATCCCGATGGCAACGGTCCGCGCCGCGATTGCCTGACAGGTGT
>DNSZ01000318.1:196-18840 GCA_003500165.1 Paracoccaceae bacterium
GTCTGGCTTTCGAACGCCTTGGTCTGATGCACCATCTCGGGCCGGGTATTCATCGGCGTCGCCGTATATCCCGGCGATATCGAGTTCACGCGAACGCCGCGATCCACCCATTCCATCGCCATCGACTTCGACATGTGAATCACCCCGGCCTTGGATGCGTTGTAGTGCACCTGCTTCAGCCCCCGGTTGACGATAACACCGGACATCGATGCGATGTTGATGATGGAACCCTTGCCGTGGCGGAGCATGGCGTTTGCCTCTGCCTGGCAGGACAGGAAGACACCCTTCATGTTGATGTCCATAAGGGTCTGATATTGCTCTTCTTCCATTTCTTCGGCTGGGTTCGCGTTGGCGATCCCGGCGGCATTGACGGCGATCCCCAGCGCGCCGAGTTTCGCCTCGGTCTCGGCCACGGCTGCAGCAACCGCACCGCGATCGGTGACGTCTGCCGTCACGACGATGGCCCGTCTTCCAGCAGCTGCGATCATCGATGCGGTGTCGGCGAGGCCGCCATCCGTTCGCCGGTCGAGACACGCCACATCGGCCCCGCATTGCGCGAGGCCAAGGGCAATGCCCTGCCCGATGCCACTCCCCGCTCCGGTGACAAGGGCGGTGCGCCCCGAAAGGTCGAACAGGGCGGGTGCGTTCAGGGTGATCGCGCTCATTCGGTTGTCCTTCGTCTTGTGGGCCTCACGCCGTGGCCAGTTCCATGATGGACACGTCGTTCGCCTCGCTGTGGTCAAGGATGCCAGTCTGCCGCCCCGCCGCCATCACGAGGATACGGTTGGAAACGCCAAGCACCTCCTCGAGGTCGGAACTGACGACGATCACCGCCACGCCAGCTTCGGCCAGACCGTTGATGATTTCGTAGATCGAGGAACGCGCGCCGACGTCGATTCCGCGGGTCGGTTCGTCGAGCAGAACGACCTTCGGGCTGCAGGCGAGCCATTTGGCGATGACGACCTTCTGCTGATTGCCGCCCGACATCTCGTTCGCTTTCTGGTGGCCACGCCCCTTCACGCCGAACTTCGTGATGTTGTCCGCGGCAAAGCTGCGGACTTTCGCCCGGGACACCCATCCCGACCGCGTCACGGAGTCGAAGTTGGCGTAGGCGATATTCTCCTGAATGCTGTGCTTCAGGACGATGCCCTGCAACTTTCGGTCTTCGGGCACCAGGATTATCCCGTTCCTGATGGCATCCCTCGGCGACCTCGGCGTCACGTCCCGACCATTGAGATGGACGCGCCCCCCACCGATCGGATCGGCTCCGGCGATGGCGCGGACAAGCTCGGTGCGCCCGGCACCGACAAGGCCGGAAATCCCGAAGATCTCGCCGGTTCGCACGCCGAAGGTCACATCGGAGAAGGCGCCATGGCGTGAGGTCAGCCCCGTCACCTCCAGAACGATGTCATCCGACGGCGTTGGAAGCGGCGGGAACATATGGTCCATGCTTCGGCCCACCATCGCCTCGACGATGGTCCTGACGGGCAGGTCGGCCGTGTCGAATTCCTCAACCCGGACGCCGTCGCGCAGAACGACGATCCGGTCGGCGATTTGCCTGATGTCCTCCAGCCGGTGCGAAATGTAGACGATCCCGACGCCCTCTGATTTCAATCGCTCGATTTGCCGGAACAGAAGTTGTGTCTCTTCGGCGCCAAGCGCAGCGGTCGGCTCGTCCAGGATGAGGAGCTTTGCATCGTGGGTCAGGGCCTTGGCGATTTCGATCATTTGCTGGCTGGCGGTGGACAGGCCCTCTACCAGCCGGTTGGGAGCCAGCTGCAGCCCGAGCCTGTCAAGCACCTGCCTGGCGCGCCGGCGCATCTCGCCGCGGTCGACCCGGCCGGCCTTGGTCGGATAGCGCCCGACGAACATGTTCTCGGCGATCGAAAGCTGCGGCAGCAGCAGCAGCTCTTGCTGGATCATGCCGACACCGGCTTCGATCGCTTCCTTGGGTGTGGCGGGCGCATAGGGTGCGCCCAGCCACGTCATCTTTCCCGAGCTGGGAAGAACGGCGCCAGACATGATGTTCGATAGCGTCGATTTTCCGGCCCCGTTCTCGCCGAGCAGCGCCACGACCTCGCCTGCGTGAACATCCAGATCGACCCTGTGCAGAACCTCGATGGGTCCGAAGGACTTGCTGATGTTTCGCAAGGTCAGGATCGGCACGGACGAAGAAGAGGTCATGGCGCGACGCCCCGCAACCGGCTCAGGGATGGTTGTCGACGAACTGCTGGGCGTTCTCGCAGTCGGTCAGCACGGCGTTCGGAATCTGCCGGGCGGGAACCGAGGCGCCCTTCGACACGGCAATCGCAGAGTTCACCGCCAGCACACCCATCGCCTGGGTGCTCTGGGTCGCCGTCACGACGAACGGGGTATCGCAGCGCGCGAGCGATTCAAGCGCCGCCACATCGCCGTCATAGCCGCCGACAACGATCTGGTCATCAAGCCCTGCGGCCTGAACAGCCTTGGCTGCACCCATCGCGATACCGTCGGCCTGGCCAAAGATCATCTTCAGGTCGGGGTGCGCCTGGATCATGTTCTGGCCAATCGAGAAGCCTTCGTCGGGCGACCACATCTGGGTCCATTGCTGGTCGACCAGTTCGACCCCCGGGTTCTCGTCGATCGCCATCTTGCAGCCCTCGAAGCGCTGGACTTCAGGGGTCGTGCCTCGCTGCCCGTGGATGATGACCATCTTGCCCGAACCGCCGGCGCGCTCGATGATCGACGAGCAGACCTCGTAGGACGACATCACGTTTTCCCCATAGATCACGGTATCGCCGGGTTCGCCTTCGGGTTCACGATCGACGTTGATCACCGGGATGCCTTCCTGGCGCGCCAGCCGCGTGGGAACAGCGGCCGCCGCGGCGCCGGCGGGGATGTAGATGAACGCGTCGATGCCCTGGGTGAGGAGATCCTGAACCTGGCTGACCTGGGTCGCGGTATCGCCCTTGGCATCGACGGTGATCACCTCGATGCCCAGCGAAGCCGCATAGTTCTCGACGCCCAGCTTGATCTGGTTGAAGAAGTCGGCCTGAAGGTTCGGAACGGCGAGCCCGATCTTCTCGATGCCGACCCCGACAGCGTCTTCAGCCATGGCCGATGCCGCGACGGCGGTCAGCGCTGTCGCCGCCAGCAAGCTCTTGATTGCGGATTTCATTGAATTCTCCTCCTCCTTGGATGGTCCGTCATGCTGTCAGGACCTGTTATGCCCGTTCTCGACGGGCAATTCGATTGGCGTTGCAGGGCATCGTCAACACCGCGGGTCACCTGCGCGCCCGCTTGAACGTCTCGGCTGCGACCGCAAGCACGATCACGAGGCCGATGATGACGGCCTGAAGGAACGGCGAAACCGATAACAGGTTCAGTCCGTTCCTCAGCACGCCGATGATCAGGACGCCGATCAGCGTGCCGACGATACCGCCGGTACCGCCCGACAGGCTGGTCCCGCCGATGACGACCGCCGCAATGGCATCGAGTTCGTAGGCGATTCCGATCGTCGGCTGCACGGCGTCCAGGCGTGCTGCAAGCACGATACCCCCAAGCCCGGCCAGCGCTGCGCAGGCGGTGTAGACCATGATCGTCATACGCTTGACGTTGATCCCGGCAAGGCGAGCCACCTCGGGGTTGCCGCCGATCGCGTAAAGGGCCCGCCCCTCCTGCCGATACCGCTGGAAAAGCCATGCGGCGACAAAGACCACGAGCATGACCGCCACCGTCAGGGTGATGAAACCCCCGTAACGCATGATCGCGCCCATGTTGAACCAGGCCGGAAAGCCGATGATCTGCGAACCGTTGGTGATCATGCTGGCAAGGCCCCGAGCGATCGACATCATCGCAAGGGTCGCGATGAAGGCGGGCACGGCGAACACGGTGATCATGAAACCCGATACCGCGCCGGCAAGCGCCGAGGCCAGCAACGCGCCACCGATCGCGATCCCCATCGGCAGCCCGGCTTCGACGTTGAGATAGCCAAGGATCATCATTGAAAGCGCCAGAACCGAACCGACCGAAAGGTCGATTCCGCCAATGAGGATCACGAAGGTCATCCCCACGGCCAGGATCCCGAGCACTGTGATCTGGTCGAGAATGTTCAGAAAGTTGCGGAGTGAAAGGAACGAATCCGTCGCCACGGACAGGAACGCGCACAGCAGCAGCAGACCGATGAGCGGCCCGGTCGCCCCGCTGAGGGAAAACGCATCCTTCAAGAGGCCCAGGCCTGAACGCGAGTCGCTTGTGTCCGCCATTATCCCCCCAGCCGCATAAATATTCACATACGACAGAAAATCCTTACCGGTGCAGTCGTGACCTGTCAACAGCGGGTTTCCCGCGGCGCAAGGGTACTCGGATCGGTCCTGCGCCAAGGGAACTGGGTCCAGCTGCCCTTGACAGACCCTTGGCTTGTATGTTCTCTTGAGCGTGAATTTTTATGCACGGATGGCAAATGACCCCCGCTGAACTGCGCCGCATCGCAAACCGAATTCGCCGGCGAGACGTGCAGGCGGTGTTCGAGGCCGGTGCGGGGCACATCGGCGGAGAGATGTCGGTCATCGACCTGCTGACCTGCCTGTATTTTCACGAGCTCTCGGTCGATCCCGCCGACCCGCTCGACCCCGAGCGCGACCGGCTGATCCTGAGCAAGGGCCACACGGCGCTGGCCCTCTACATCGTGCTGTCCGAGAAGGGGTTCATTCCCAAACAGGAGATTTCCACCTTCCTCGGGCATCGTTCCCGGCTGAACGGGCACCCGAACCGCGTGTATGTTCCCGGTGTCGAGACGAACACCGGGCCACTCGGACACGGGCTGCCGGTCGGCGTCGGCATGGCAAAGGCAGCCAAGCTCGACCGCAGGTCGTGGCGCACCTTCGTCATCACGGGGGATGGAGAGATGCAGGAAGGCTCGAACTGGGAAGCGATCATGACGGCCGCCCAGTTCAGGCTCGACAATCTGACGCTGATCATCGACCACAATCGGCTCCAGCAGGGTGCAAGCCTTGCGGACACCAATGAGCTGGCGCCGTTCGCGCCGAAACTCGCAGCCTTCGGCTGGCACGTCGAAGAGATCGACGGACATGACCCCGCCGGGATTTGCCGCGCGGTTTCACGGGCAACCGGGACGCCGGACAAGCCGAAATGCATCGTTGCCCATACGAACAAGGGCCATGGCATCTCGTTCATGTCCGACAACGTTGCCTGGCACCACAAGGTGCCGAACGTGGAGCAATACGAGCAGGCAATGGCCGAACTTGCCGAGGCCGCCGAATGAACGCGCCGTTCGACGCCGCTCAGCTGCACGACTGCCGGGACGCCTTCGTCGCGACGCTGGAGGCGCTGGCCGAGGCGAACAAGCACATCGTGGCGGTTTGCAATGACTCGGTCGGCTCATCGAAGCTTGTCGGGTTCCGCGACAGGTTTCCGGATCGCCTGATCAATGTCGGCATCGCCGAACAGAACATGGTCGGCGTGGGCGCCGGCCTGGCGAACGGCGGAAAGGTGCCGTATGTCTGCGCTGCCTCGCCGTTCCTGACCGGGCGCGCGCTCGAGCAGATCAAGGCCGATGTTGCCTATTCCCGGACCAACGTGAAGCTTGTCGGGATCAGTTCGGGGATGGCCTATGGCGAGCTTGGCGCCACCCACCACTCGATCGAGGATTTCGCCTGGATCAGGGCGCTGCCGAATGTTCCGGTGATCGCACCGGCTGACCGGGTCGAGACCGCCGCGGCGGTCACCTGGGCGGCGCAGCATGTCGGCGGCTGCTTTCTGCGCCTCAGCCGGATGGGGGTTCCCGATCTCTTCCCGGCCGACCATGTCTTCGAACTCGGCAAGGCCAACCTGTTGCGGGACGGCGGCGATGTGACGATCATCGCCAATGGCGTGCTCGCGCATCGCGCGGTCATGGCGGCGACGCTCCTGGCGTCGCAGGGTGTCTCTGCGCGCGTGCTCAACATGGCGAGCGTCCGGCCCATGGATGCACAGGCGATCCAGTCGGCGGCCCGGGACACCGGCGCGATTCTGACATGCGAAGAGCACACGATCTTCGGCGGCCTTGGCAGCGCCGTGGCCGAAGTGGTCGTGGACAGCTGCCCGGTGCCGATGACGCGGCTGGGGGTGCCGGGCGTTTTTGCCCATACCGGCGCGGCGAACCAGCTTCTTGACGATTTCGGGATGTCCCCGGAGGCCATCGCGTCAAGCGCGACCACGCTAATGAAACGCAAGGCCTAGGCCATGGCCGATCGCGTCATACTTGCCGTCGACGAGGGGACCACCAATTCCAAGGCCGTTCTGATCGACCAGACGGGCGCGATTGTCGCCACGGGATCGGCCCCGGTCCCGATCTCGCATCCGCAACCCGGATGGGTCGAACAGGATGCAGACGCGATCTGGGCAGCGACGCAGGCCGCAGTAACAGAGTGCCTGTCCCGCAGGCCGGACGCAGAGATCGCGGCCCTGGGCATTTCCAACCAGCGCGAATCGATCCTGATCTGGGACCGGCGGACCGGCGCGCCCCTGGGGCCCGTGATCACCTGGCAATGCCGGCGCACGGCGGCCGAATGCGCGGCGCTGCGCGAAGCGGGTCACGAGTCCGACGTGATCGCCCGCACGGGCCTGCCGGTCGATCCTCTGTTTCCGCCAACAAAGGCCGCCTGGCTGGTGAGCAGGGCAGCGGCGCGACGCGACATCTGTATCGGCACGGTCGACAGTTGGCTCATATGGAAGCTTTCGGGCGGTTCGATCCACGAGACCGACCGCTCCAATGCTGCCCGTACCCAGGTCTTCAACCTTGGCGAGGGCAGGTGGGACGAGGCGCTGTGCGCGCTTTTCGGCATCGATCCCGCAATGCTGCCCACTGTGCGGGACTCGTCGCACATCTTCGGACGCACGCGGAACGCCGCTGTCCTGCCCGATGGCATACCCATCGCCTCGGCAATCGGCGATTCCCACGCAGCGCTGTTCAGCCACGGCGCCTTTACACCTGGTGACGGCAAGATCACGTTCGGGACCGGCTCATCGGTGATGGCGACACTCGCCGACTACATGGTGCCGCCGGCAGGCATCACGACGACTATCGCCTGGTCGATCGGGGGCGTTTCAACCTTTGCATTCGAGGGAAACATCCTGACCAGCGCATCGGTGTTCCCCTGGACCGCCGACCTGCTCGGGCTCGGGTCGGTCGACGAACTTCTCGAACTGGCCCGAACGGTCGACGGCACGGACGGGGTCACCCTGGTGCCTGCCCATGTTGGACTGGGGTCTCCGCACTGGATCGCCGATGCCCGCGGGCTGCTCACCGGCCTGTCGTTCGGTTCGGGCCGCGCCCAGGTTGCGCGCGCCGCGGCCGAGAGCATGGCCCTGCAGGTCGCGGACGTCTTCGCCATCATGGCGGCCGCGGCCGGCGGTATCGGGCGTCTTTCCGTGGACGGGGGCCCAAGCCGCAACCGGTTCCTGATGCAGATGGTGGCGGACTATCTGGATCACGCGGTAACACCTTCGCGCAACTCAGAGGGCTCGGCCCTCGGGGCCGGGTACCTCGCGGGTCTTGCCGTGGGGTTCTGGGAGGACTTCACCGCGTTGTCGGCACTGTTGCGGCATGACGATGCCATTCGACCCCTGATGTCGACCGAGCGGCGGCAACGCGACCTCGAGCGATGGCAAAGCGCCGTGGCGCGCGCCATTCAGAAATCCCAGTGAATACCTGCGCGCCAGAACCGCGCCAGGGGGACCGGCCCGCGTGTCTCGCGTAAACGAACTCAGGCTGATTGCCCGCGTCGCCCAGATGTATCACATCGAAGGTGTCCGCCAGGCCGAGATCGCAAAGCACCTGCGTATCTCGCAGGCCACGGTGTCGCGAATGCTCAAGCGGGCCATCGAGGAGGAGATCGTTCGCACGACCGTCGTGGCGCCTTCGGGCACCTATGCGGAATTCGAGGCAGCGATCCGCGACCGGTTCGGCATCTCCGAAGCGATCGTCGTCGAATGCACCGAGGACCGGGACGGCGCGATCATGGCCCGGATCGGCGAGGCCGCAGCGCATTTCCTCGAAGCGACACTTCAGCCGGGTGAAATCATCGGCGTTTCAAGCTGGTCGGAAACGATCCTGCGCATGGTGGACAACATCCACCCGATGAAATCGGGACGGGCCAGGCAGGTCGTTCAAACCCTGGGAGGCATGGGCGACCCGACCGTCCAGACCCATGCCAACCAGTTGACAACGCGATTGGCCAGGCTGACCGGCGCCGAAGCGCATCTGCTGAGCGCGCCGGGCGTCGCGCAGTCACGGGAAGCGAAGCTGGTGCTTCTTTCCGACCCCTATATCCGCGAAACGATCGACCTTTTCGGAAAGATCACCCTGGCGATCGTCGGCATCGGCGCGATGGAACCGTCGCGCATGCTGGCGCGAAGCGGCAATGTGTTCTCGTCGCGCGAGTTGGCCGAGATCGCCGAAGCCGGCGGCGTGGGCGACATGAGCCTGCGGTTCTTCGACGCCGATGGCGCCCAGGTAAAGACACCTCTCGACGACCGCGTCATAGGCATGACGCTCGAGACATTGGGAAATGTGGATCGCGTCATGGCGCTTGCCGGCGGGCAATTCAAGACGCGTGCGATCGAGGGCGCGCTGCGAACCGGGACGATCGACCTGCTGATCACGGACAAGTTCACGGCGGCCAGGCTGGTGTCAGACAAGGCACCTGGACAGGATCAGGGAGGGCTGCAGAATGGAACGGTTTGAGGACCGCACGGTCGTCATCACGGGCGGCAACAAGGGCATCGGCTACGCCCTGGCGGAACGCTTCGTCAGCGAAGGCGCGCGGGTGGTCATCGCCTCGGTGGATGCGGATGTTAAGGAGGCCGCCGCGCGGCTTGGCGGTTCCGATCGAGCCCGCGGGGTTCACTGCGACGTCACCGACAAATCCCAGGTCGAAGCGCTCTACACGCTCGCCTGCGATGCGTTCGGGAAGGTGGACATCTCGGTCCAGAACGCAGGCATCATCACGATCGCAAGGGTCGAGGACCTGACCGAGGCGGAATGGGACGCGACGCTGGCTGTGAACACCAAGGGCGTGTTCCTGTGCTGCCAGGAAGCGGTCCGGCGGATGCGGGCACAAGGAAGCGGCGGTCGGCTCATCAACACCGCGTCGGGGCAAGCCCGCGACGGTTTCATCTACACGCCTCACTATGCCGCTTCCAAGTTTGGCGTGATGGGACTGACACAGAGCCTCGCCAAGGAAGTCGCGCTGGATGGGATTACCGTCAACGCGATCTGTCCGGGTATCATCCAGACCGACATGTGGGACTACAACGACAGGGTCTGGGGCAAGATGCTGGGAGACTACGGCCCGGGCGAACTGATGCAGGCCTGGGTCCAGAACATCCCGATGAAGCGTGCCGGCCGCGGCAGTGATGTCGCGGGACTGGTGGCGTTTCTTGCCAGCGACGATGCAGCCTACATCACGGGGCAGACGATCAACGTCGATGGCGGCTTGATCATGTCTTAGCGGTTCCGTCCCGGATGATCTCATAGACCTTCGCCGGTCTGCCCTGTTCATGGCAAGGTCGCTGTTGCGCGCAGTTCGGAACGGGAGACGGTCATGCTGATTTCCTTGCACAAACAGGCGACGACCACGCCGAAGGTCCGGGCGGCGATCCAGGCCAGCGACGAGCCTGCCCGGGTGGCGGCGGAACGCTATGGCATCTCCGAACAGACGGTCTGGAAATGGCGGAACCGCGACGGCACCGAGGATCGCAGCCACACGCCGCACCGGCTGCAGACGACGCCCACGCCTGCCCAGGCAGCGGTTGCCGTGTCCCTGCGCCGGACCCTTCTTGTGCCGCTCGACGACCTGCTCGCCGTGGTGCGCGCGTTCCTGAACCCGAGCGTCTCGCGCTCCGGGCTCGACCGCTGTCTGCGCCGGCATGGCGTGCCCCGGCTGCAGGAGTTGAAGCCGAAGGCGCCGAAGCCCGCGCACAAGCCGTTCAAGGCGCACGAGCCGGGCTATCTGGGCGTCGATGTGAAGTGCCTGCCGCCGATAGCGGATGAGGATCGGCGCCGCTATCTGTTCGTGGCGATCGACCGCGCCATCCCCGACATGCTGCTGTCGGACGACCATGGCCGAATCGCAGAATGGCGGCGGGAACAGGCCGAAGCCCTGACCCGCGCGCGCCGCCCCGACCTGCTGGGCACGGACAATGACGACAACGGCTGAACATGACCGCCTCGGCCTTGCGCGGCCGAGGGCTGGGCGCGCAGATGCTCGAATGGCCATTCGCGACCTGCCGCGCGCGGGGCTGTGCGACGATCCACCTCAAATCCCCACGGTTCGCGCCGGGCCGCACACCGCTTCCACGCGCGGCTGGGCTTTGTCCCCAGCCATGTGGCGATGATCCGGCCGCTGTAATCCGCACACACAAATCCCCCTTGATCGCCGGTGACGCCCCGCCTATACGGTCGCGGTTCCGGCACCCGGCCCCGCGCCGGGTCGTGTCGTTTTGAGGCACCCCTGCCGGGACGGATCGGACAAAGGCTGCCGCCATCTCGCCGCCCGGGCCATCCCGGGACCAAAGCGCGAGCACTGGGGCGCGAAACGGGCCCGCGCGCCGGGCGAGGAAGGAGAGCGGTCATGAACGTGATCGAAGCGATCGAGGCCGAACAGGTCGCCGCGCTGGGCAAGGAGATTCCCGACTTCAAGGCCGGGGATACGGTGCGGGTCGGCTTCAAGGTGACCGAAGGGACGCGCACCCGGGTGCAGAACTTCGAGGGCGTTTGCATCGCCCGCAAGGGCGGCGACGGCATCGCTGGCAGCTTCACCGTGCGCAAGATCTCGTTTGGCGAAGGGGTCGAGCGGGTGTTCCCGATCCATTCGACCAATATCGATTCGATCACCGTGGTCCGCCGCGGCCGCGTGCGCCGGTCGAAGCTTTACTATCTGCGCGAACGTCGCGGCAAATCGGCCCGGATCGCGGAACAGACCAATTACCGGCCAAAGCGCGCCACCGCGCCGGCCAGGGGGGCGGACCAATGAAGGCGGACATCCATCCCGACTATCACGTCATCGAGGTCAAGATGACCGACGGTTCGACCGTCGAGATGCGCTCGACCTGGGGCGCCGAAGGCGACACGCTGACGCTCGATGTCGATCCCACCAGCCATCCCGCCTGGACCGGTGGCGGCCACAGGCTGCTCGATTCGGGCGGCCGGGTGTCGAAATTCAAGAAGAAATACGCGGGTCTCGGTTTCTGACGGCGCACGCCGTTCAGGCATCGGATGACAGCCGCCGTCCTTCGCCGGGCCGATATCGACAGGCTTGCGGGTCCCGATGCGGTTGCGCAGCTCGGCTTGCGATCGGACATGCTGGATGACCGGGCCGTCGCATTGCTGGGGTTCCAGCGGACCAAACAGATCACGCGCGCGTCGCAGCTGGCCTGGACGCGGGGGGAGCGGGAACCGCTGATGGCCGAGGTGCGCGCGCGCCGAGCCGCGATCATCGACGGCGCCGTGCTGGAGATCTATCGCGAGTATCTGCCGTTGCGCAGCTGTCTGTCGGGGTTGGCCGTGCGACCCGCCCATGTCATCGACATCGGCTGTGGGCAGGCGATCAACGACTTGTTCCTGTATCGCGATTTTGCGCCCACCCTGACGCTTGCCGATATCGAACAGACCGAGGCCCAGTATCACGGCTGGGCTGCCAAGGGCAGCGGCTATGCCAGTCTTGACGCGGCGCGGGCGTTTCTGACCGGCAATGGCGTGCCGGCAGAGATGATCGAGACGGTCGATGCAAGGCAACGGGCGCCGCAAGCCGGAAAACCTGGCCCAACCCTGGTCACCAGCCTTTATTCCTGCGGTTTCCACTATCCGGTTGACGCCTATGCGCCGCTGTTTCGCGATGTCCTTTCGGATGGCGGGATCATCTGCCTCGATCTGCGTCGGCTCTACCTGAAAAGGCGTGGCGGCGCGCTTGCCAGCCTGTTCGAGAACGCTGGGCAGACGGTTCTTTATGAGGACGACAAGTCGGTGCGCATTGCCTTTGCGTCGTGATACGCGCCGCCGCGTCCGGCACGGATACGCGGCAGTTCGGCGCGATTCTTCCCCAGCCAGGAAGGCAGCGCACCCCGTGGCCGCATTCGGCGCCGGCAGGGGGACCGGCTGTTGCACGCTTGCCGCGCGGCGCGGCCGGTGGCAGTGGGTGGCTGACCACGGCCGAAGGGAGGTCCGGATGAAGGCGCGTGTGACCGTGATGCTGAAGGAAGACGTGCTCGACCCGCAGGGCGGTGCGATTGCCGAAGCCCTGGCGCGGCAGGGCTTCCACGGCGTCGGGTCGGTGCGCCAGGGCAAGGTGATCGAACTCGATCTGGCCGAGGCCGATGCCATGGCGGCCGAGGCCGCGGCCATCCGGATGTGCGAGGCGCTGCTCGCCAATCCGGTGATCGAGGACTACGAGGTGGAGATTGTGGCGGGGCCATGAGGACCGCTGTCGTCGTCTTTCCCGGCTCCAACTGCGACCGCGATCTGGCGGTCGCGTTCGCGCGGGCGACCGGCCGGCCGCCGGCAATGCTGTGGCACAAGGACACCGAACTGCCGCCCGGGCTCGATCTGATCGGCCTGCCCGGCGGATTTTCCTTTGGCGACTATCTGCGTTGCGGCGCGATCGCGGCGCATGCGCCGATCTGCCGGGCGGTCGCCGATTTCGCCCGGGCGGGCGGTCATGTGCTGGGGGTTTGCAACGGCTTTCAGGTGCTGACCGAAACCGGCCTGCTGCCGGGCGCGCTGATCCGCAACGCCAATCTGCGTTTCGTCTGCCGTCCGGTCGGGCTGCGGGTGGAAACGGCGACAAGCGCATTTACCCAGGGCTATGCCAGGGGTCAGGCGATCACCCTGCCGATCGCCCATCACGACGGCAACTATGTCGCCGATCCCGCAACGATCGACCGGCTTCGGGACACCGATCGGATCGCGTTCACCTATCTCGACAATCCGAACGGGTCGGCCGGGAACATCGCCGGCATCCTGTCGGAGAACCGGCGCGTCCTGGGGATGATGCCACATCCCGAGCGCGCGGCGGACCCCGCCCTGGGCCCGGGCGATGGCACGCCGCTTTTTGCCGGGCTTGCCACCGCGCTTGCCAACGCTTGAGCGGCGGCAGGGCGGCGCCTATCCTCGCGCCCATGGCATCGCAGAAGCCCCCCAATGCGCCGTCGCCGCTGCGTGGCCCGCTGCGCAAGCTCACCCTTGGGCTTTTCCTGCTGGGCGCGCTGGCGGTGCTGCTGGTGACCAATGCGATGCTGACGCATCGCTTTGCCGAGGCGGTGCGCAACCGGGCCGAATTGCGGCTGGCGCTTTATGCCGGGGCGATCACCGGCGAGTTGCAGCGCTATTCCGCCGTGCCGCTGTTGCTGTCGCAGGACCCGACCCTGATCGCGGCGCTCAATTCGGCCGATTTCGCGGCCACCTCGCGGCGGCTGATTGCGTTTCAGGGGGAGATCGGCGCCGCCTCGCTGCTGCTGCTCGATGCCGATGGCCGTGCCGTGGCGGCCACCGATCGAACCAAGATCGGCAGCCAGCATGCCAATGCGCCCTATTTCGTGCAGGCCCGGCGCAGCAGCGACACCGTCTTCACCAGCGCCCCGCAAGAGACCGGGCGGGTCACCTTTGCCTTTTCCCGCCGTATCATGAGCGGACGGGAAGGCGCCGGGGTGATCATGGTCGAGGTCGACCTTGCCAAGCTCGAGCCCCGCTGGGCGACGATCGCCGAGGCCATCGTGGTCACCGACAGCCAGGATCGGGTGCTGCTGGCCACCCAGCCGGGCTGGCATGGCAAAACCCTGGAGGCGGTGCTGGCGGCGATGCCGCGCCGCCCGGTGGCAGAGGCGTTCAACCGGCTGTCGGCCTGGCTGGGGGCCGCCGCCGCCGATGCCCGGATCGATGGCACCGCGACGATGCGCGTCGATGGGCGCATCCCTTTTCAGGGCTGGCACATCACCTCTTTCCCGGCTTTCCAGACCGTGCGCGAGCGGGTCAATGGCGTGCTGGCACTGGAGATCACCGCCTTTGCCATTCTGCTCGCGCTTGGCTTTTACCAGCTGTCGCGGCGGGCGCGTCGGCAATCGGACCGCCTGCAAAAGGAATCGGCGGCGCTTCGGCGGCTCAATATCCGGCTGCAAAGCGAAATCGCCGAACGCGAGAAGGCCCAGCAGGATCTGCGGGTCGCCGAACAGACCTTGGCACAAAGCTCCAAGCTTGCCGTCCTGGGCGAGATGTCGGCCTCGGTCAGCCACGAGTTGAACCAGCCGCTGGCCGCGATGAAGACCTATCTGGCGGGGGCCCGGCTGTTGCTTCAGCGCAGCCGGTCGGAAGAGGCGCTGGCCAGCTTTCAGCGGATCGACAGCCTGATCGAGCGGATGGGCGCGATCACCCGGCAGCTCAAGAGCTATGCGCGCAAGGGCACCGAGGCGCTGCGCCCGCTTGACATGCGCGACAGCGTCGAGGCGGCGCTGGCGATCATGGAGCCGCAGGTCAATGCACGGCATGTCCGGGTCACCACCTCGTTGCCGGTCGATCCGGTCCGGGTCGAGGCCGATCCGGTGCGCCTGGAACAGGTGATCGTGAATCTGGTGCGCAACGCGCTCGACGCGCTGAACGGCCAGGACAAGGCCGAGATCGACCTGCTGCTGACCGAGGGCGATACGGTGACCCTGACCGTGCGCGACAACGGGCCGGGGATCGCCGATCTCGATTCGCTGTTCGAGCCGTTCTACACCACCAAGCCGGCCGGCGAAGGCGTCGGGCTGGGGCTTGCCATCTCGACCAGCATCGCCAAGGATTTCGGCGGCCGGCTGACCGCCCGCAACGGGGCCGAATGCGGCGCGGTGTTCGAATTGCAGCTGCCGCGCGCCGATCGGGCTGCGCGGCTGCGTGCCGTGGGCTGAGGCAGGGGAGTGCGATGTCCGAACCGGTGCGAATCGCGATTGTCGACGACGAGGCCGACATGCGCCAGTCGATCGCCCAATGGCTGGCGCTGGCCGGCCACGAGACCGAGACCTTCGCCAATGCCGAAGAGGCGCAGAAGGCGATCGGCGCCGACTATCCCGGCATCGTGATCAGCGACATCAAGATGCCGGGGCTCGACGGGATCGGGTTGTTGCGCAGGCTGGTCAGCCTCGATCCGGCGCTGCCGGTGATCCTGATCACCGGGCATGGCGATGTGCCGATGGCCGTCGAGGCGATGCGGATCGGCGCCTATGATTTCCTGGAAAAGCCGTTCGACCCGGACCGGATGAGCGATCTGGCCCGGCGCGCCGGCGAGGCACGGCGGCTGACCCTCGACAACCGGCAACTGCGGCGCGAACTGGCCGATGGCAGCGTGCTGATCCGCAAGCTTGCCGGGGCCAGCGCGGCGATGGGCAAACTGCGCGAGGACATTCTGGATATCGCCCAGGCCGACGGGCATGTGCTGATCGACGGCGAAACCGGCACCGGCAAGAGCCTGATCGCCGCCGCGCTGCATGCCTGCGGCCCGCGGGCCGGGCGCCCGTTCGTTCGGGTGCGGTGCGCCGCCTGGGACGAGGCGACACTGGATGCGAAGCTGTTCGGCCCGGCCGAGGCGGCCGAGGTGCCGGCCGTGACCCGGTCGCGCGGCGGGACGCTGTGCCTTGAAGATATCGAGGCGCTGCCGGCCGCCCTGCAGGGCCGTTTGCTGCAGCTGATCGGCGAACGCGGCGACATGCCCGATCTGCGGGTGGTCGGGGTGTGCAACAGCCCGGCGGCAGGCGGCGCGCGCGATGCGCTGCGGCCGGATCTCTATTTCCGCATCGCGGCGATGCGCCTGACCGCGCCGCCGCTGCGCCAGCGCGGCGAGGATATCCTCGACCTGTTTACCCGGTTTGCCGACCAGTTCGCCGAGGAATATGGCTGCCCTGCGCCGCAACTGTCGGGTCAGGACGCGGCGCAGCTGATGCAGGCACCCTGGCCCGGCAATGTCCGCCAGCTGATCACGGTGGCCGAACGGGCGGTGCTGCAGGATCGGGGTGGCGGCGGCGTGCTGTCCGGCCTGGTCGGCGACATGCCATCCGACGAGACGGCCACCGAACCGGGCAAGCCGCTCAAGGACTATGTCGAGGCGTTCGAGCGGATGCTGATCGACAGCACGCTGCGCCGGCACAAGGGCTCGGTCTCTGCGGTGATGGCAGAGCTGAGCGTGCCACGCCGAACGCTGAACGAGAAGATGGCGAAATACGGCCTCAGCCGGGCGGATTATCTTTGACCCCGTCGGCCAGCAACGCGGCAAACGGGGCAAGCCCGGTGAACCGTCGCTCAAAGGCCAGGCCCAGCCGGTCGGCACAGCCCCGCGCGATCTCGGTCAGGCGCGGATCGTCTGTCTGGGCAAGATAGACGAGCGTTTCGTAATTGCCGAAATAGTCGTCGCGCAGATCGGGATTGCGGTCGAGGCCAAGCGACCGCCAGACGAAGGCATCGAACTGGCGCGCCAGAAAGTCGGTCAGGTAGAAGGCCGTGACCTCGCCGCGCTCGGCAAAGACCGCGTTGCCCTCGAAGAAGCTGTAGCAATGCGGGCCGGGCAGCATCTCGACCCCCAGATCGGCGCAGACCCGCTGCAGCGCCCCGCCGGTGCCGCAATCGGCATAGACGACGAACAGGCGCTCATGGGCGGCGCGGTGCCGGGTCACCGCCTCGGCCACGGCCGCGGGGATGCGCTCGGGCCGGTTGTGCAGGATCGCCGGCAGGCAGACGAGGTCGAGATGATTCCAGCCATTGACGCGCTTCAGCGCGAGGATTTCATGCGCCAGCGCCCCGCAGGCAATCAGCAGCACACGGCCGGCGCCCGTTGCCGACCAGCCCTGTTCGGTCAATTCGTTGTCGTCTGGCCGCCTCACGCGCCGCGTCCCGGTGCTGGCCGTGCCAGCAGCGCCGGGGCCGCGACGGCAAGACCGGGAAGCGGGGCGATTCGGGCAGGCGGCATGTGAGGTCTCCTTCTTGCCGGCCAGTATGGACCCATGGCCTGTCCGCGTGAAGGTCAGCGACCGACCAGACGCGGGCCCAGAACGGCCAGGACCAGCCCCGCCAGGACCACGAGCGCCGCCAGCGCCTCGGCCGGGGTGATCGTCTCGCCCAGCACGATCGCCGCGACCGACAGCCCGACCACCGGGATGAGCAGCGCGAACGGCGTGACCGCAGCGGCGGGATGCCGCGACAGCAGCGTGCCCCAGATCGAAAACCCCAGAACCGTCGAGATCAGGGCGACATAGACCACCGCCAGCCAGCCGGGCAGGCTGAGCGCCGCAATCGTGCCGAACGGATCGCCCCCTTCCAGCGCCAGCGAAAGGCCCAGCATCGGCAGCGGTGGCACCAGGCTGGCCCAGATGAACAGCGCC
Source organism: Paracoccaceae bacterium (assembly GCA_003500165.1). GTDB lineage: Bacteria > Pseudomonadota > Alphaproteobacteria > Rhodobacterales > Rhodobacteraceae > UBA10424. The sequence continues at coordinate 17,573 of DNSZ01000318.1, forward strand.
GCCATGTTCACGCCGGGCGATTTGCGCAGCACAAGGTTCCCACAGGCCCAGGACAGCGCGCCGAGCAGGATCAGCACCAGCCCCGGCAGCGTGACGTTGCCGCCGCCCGCGAGGCCGAACAGGGCAAGCCCGACACAGGCCAGCGCGATGCCCGCGGCCTGGACCCCGCGCACCCGTTCGCCAAAGAACACCGCCGCCAGGACGATGGTGATCGGCGCCTGGCTTTGCAGGATCAGGCTGGCCAGCCCGGCCGTCACGTCGGCCCGCATGGCGCTGAACAGAAAGCCGAATTGCCCGGCATTGATGAACGCGCCGACGCCAAGGATCGTCCACCATGATGCGGGTTTGCGAAACAGCGGCACGAGCGGCAGCAGGATCGCGAAACGCAGCGCCACGAACAGCAGCGGCGGCAGTTCCGCCAGCCCGATCTTCATGGCGGTGAAGTTCGATCCCCAGACCAGGACCACCACCAGGACGAGCGCGATGTCACGTGCCGGCATCAGGCGAGCGGCCGGAGCGGAACGCGGCCGGCGTTGGTCAGCAGGAAGGCCGCACGCCCCTCGACCGCGACCGCCGAAACCGGGCCGCCATAGCCCGCGCCGGTGTCGATCGCCAGCCGGTTGCCGTGGTGTTCCACCCGCTCGACCGGGGTGTGGCCATGCACGATCAGCGGGCCATGATCGCGCCAATCTTTCAGGAAGGGGCCGCGGATCCAGATCAGATCCTCGGGGTCCTGCGCATCGAGCGGCACGCCGGGACGGATGCCGGCATGGACGCAAAGACAGTCTTCATGGGCGAACTGGCGCGGCAAGCCGCGCAGGAAGGCAAGATGCGCCTCGGGCACCCGGTCCAGGGCGGCAGCGCGCAGCGCAGCCAGGGGCTGATCGGTGTCAACCCAATAGGAGGCCAGCGTCGCCCACCCGCCATTGCCGGGATGCAGCCAGATATCGGCGCCCGCCGCGCCGTTCAGGAAGTCGACCATCATGACATCGTGATTGCCGGCCAGAACCACCACGCGCGGGTCGCCGGCCGACATCCGGCGCAAATCCTCGACCACGCCCGCGCTGTCGGGGCCGCGGTCGACCAGATCGCCGATATGGACAAGCGGTGCGTCCGGCGCGCCATGCCGCGCCCGGTCGGCCGCGACCAGCTCATGCGCCGCGCGCAGCCTGGCGCGCTGGCCGTGAATGTCGCCGATCGCGTAAAGCGTCATCGCCGGTGAGTCCTTGCCGGTGTCTGGCGCTTGTAACGCCCCCGGGCATCGGACT
>DNSZ01000090.1 GCA_003500165.1 Paracoccaceae bacterium
ATGCGGCCGGGCTGCGCGCGCCGGAAGATCTGGCGCGCGCAGCCCGGCCGCATGCTGGGGCGCGACCATCGGGGTCATCCATTCGGTCGCCAGCACCTCGGAATAGAAATCGGCATCCTCCGACTGGCCAAAGCGGATCGCCACATCGATCTCGTCGCGATCGAAATCCATCAGCCGCAGGCTGGCGGTGAAGCGCAGTTCGATATCGGGATGGGCGGCGGCAAAGCGAAACAGCCGGGGCGCCAGCCATTTCGCGGTAAAGGCCGGCCCGGCGGTGATCGACAGGGTTCGGGTGGCGGTCAGCCGGCGCGCCGCGCGCCAGCCCGCCCGCAGGCTTTCGAAGCCGTCCGCGGCATGGGGCGCCAGCGCGCGCCCCGCCGCCGTGAGTTCCACCGCACGGTTCAGCCGGCGGAACAGCGGCGCGCCCAGATGCTCTTCCAGCGTCTTGATCTGAAAGGACAGGGCGGCCGGCGTCACGTTCAGTTCCGCCGCCGCCCGGGAAAAGCTCATATGGCGGGCGGCGGCATCGAAGGCGCGCAGCGCGGTCAGGGGGGGCAGACGGTCACTCATGCCACTCAAGTAATACTTAACTGAACCGGGCGAAAGTCTCGTTTGCGCAATGTCTCCTGCGGCCGCATATCGGGGTCAGTCAAGACAGACCAAAGCGAAAAGGACATACCGCCATGGACCCCGTCAGCCTCAACCCCGCCATCCGCCGTGCCTATGACCGCGCCCACATGATGCGGTCCGCCGCAATGCACCGTTTTCTGGGTCGCCTGGTTGGCCGTCGCGCCTGATCAGGCCGGTGCCGGCAGCCGATCTGTGGTGAGCCGGAACACCCCAAGGCACGCGATCGCTGCCGCAAGCATGCCGATGCCAGGCCCAAAGGCGGCATCGGCCGACCCGGCCGCATCCACGGCCGGGCAGGGCCATGATCGGCCCGGCAGGCAATCCGCACATGAGGCCCGGCAGGACGAACACCGCAACGCCCGGACTGGCGAGCGCGAGCGCCAGCGCGGCGGCGAAGCCCGCGCACCCCGCCAGCAGCACCGCATCCGGGCGGCCAAGCCGGTCGCCGATCATACCGCCGGCCGGGAGCGATATTGCGGCGAGCCACAGCACCAGCGAGGTTGTGGCGCTTGCCTCGGCCAGGCTGGCGCCGCGCCCGGTCAGAACCGTCGGCCCAAAGGCAAAGACCATCGCGAGCGCGCCGTTACAGAGGCCCCAGATCGAGCCGGCGAGCAGGGTGGCGACCAGCCGCATGTCGCGCGGCCAGCCGCCACCCGCGGCAGGCGCCAGGCCCGGCCCGGCGGATCGCGATAGGTGGTCAGGAACAGGCCAAGGCCCCCCGCGCCCGCCATCAGGCGGCCGCCGGTCTGCAGCGGCCAGGCTTCGGACCGCCACATCACCGCGCCGCCCGCGACCATCATCAGAAGGCCCAGCGTGACGATACGCCGGTCGCCGTACTGCTTGGCGATGGTGCCGCCGGGCAGCGCCACGGCAATCCCGGGGCTGAGATAGATCGCGACGAGTATCCCCAGATCGGCGATGCCGACCCCGTGACGCTCCATCACCAACGGTCCCAGCGCCGCCGCGGTCTGGTACTGGAACGCCATCGCCAGGCGCACCGTGAACAGGATCGCCAGCGCCGCCCATGCGCCGGTCACCGGCCCGCCCTGCAGACCGTGGGTATCGGTGCCTTCGGCCCGATGGCGGCGCGCGCCCGGCCGGGCGCGCAACCGCGCGTCATATCATGTACTGTCCGCCATTGGCCGAAATCGTCGCGCCGTTGATGAAGCTGGCGTCGTCCGAGGCGAGGAACGCGACACAGCGGGCGATTTCGTGTGCCTCGCCCAGACGGCCCGCCGGGATCATGCCGATGATCGCCTCGCGCACCTTTTCGGGCACCGCCATCACCATCTCGGTGGCGATATAGCCCGGGCAGACGGCGTTCACGGTGATCCCCTTGCGCGACCCCTCCTGCGCCAGGCTTTTCACGATGCCCAGATCGCCCGCCTTGGTGGCGGCATAGTTGGCCTGACCCGCCTGGCCCTTTTGCCCGTTGATCGAACTGATCACGACGACCCGGCCAAAGCCACGCTCGCGCATGCCGGGCCAGACCGGGTGGATGGTGTTGAAGACGCCCGTGAGGTTGGTGTCGATCACCTCCTGCCATTGTTCGGGCGTCATCTTGTGGAACGGCGCATCGCGGGTGATCCCGGCATTGGCGATGACGATGTCGATCGGGCCAAGATCGGCTTCGACCTGTGCGAGCCCCGCCTTCGACGCGGCATAATCGCCGACATTCCACTTGTAGGTCCTGATGCCGGTTTCCTCGGTGAAGGCCCGGGCCTTGGCATCGTTGCCGGCATAGGTCGCCGCCACCGTGCAACCCTGTGCCTGCAGCGCCTTCGAAATTGCCTCGCCAATGCCCCGGCTGCCCCCGGTTACAACTGCCACACGCGCCATGTCTGTCCCCTTTGCCAACACTTGCGATCTGTTACGCAAGGCCGGCGACGGGCGCAATCATGTTGCGCGCTCCTCCGCCCTGGCGGGCGACGTCGCGCGCCAGCGCGGAGGAGCCGTTCGGCTGTTGCCGGTCGGGTCAGGGCCGTTCGACGCACATCGCGATGCCCATCCCACCGCCGATGCACAGCGTCGCCAGACCCTTGCGGGCGTCGCGCCGCCGCATCTCGAACAGCAGGGTGTTCAGGATGCGCGCGCCCGATGCCCCGATCGGGTGTCCAATGGCGATCGAACCGCCATTGACGTTCACCTTGTCGGGGTCCCAGCCCATGTCCTTGTTCACGGCGCAGGCCTGGGCGGCGAAGGCCTCGTTCGCCTCGATCAGGTCAAGGTCGTCGACCCCCCAACCGGCCTTTTCCAGCGCCTTGCGGCTGGCCTGGATCGGGCCCGCGCCCATGATCGCGGGGTCAAGGCCCACCGTCGCCCAGGAGGCGATGCGCGCCAGAGGTTCGATGCCGCGCCGTTCGGCCTCGGCCGCGGACATCAGCAGCACCGCCGCGGCGCCATCGTTGATGCCGCTGGCGTTGCCCGCCGTCACGGTTCCCTCCTTGGCGAAGGCCGGGCGCAGCTTCTGCATCGCGTCCAGCGTGGCGCCGTGGCGGATATACTGGTCCTGATCGACCGTGACCTCGCCCTTGCGGGTTTTCAGCGTCACCGGCGCGATCTCTTCGGCGAAACGGCCGGCCTTCTGCGCCGCTTCCGCGCGGTTCTGCGACCGCACGGCAAAGGCGTCCTGCTCTTCGCGGGTGATCTGCCAGCGCTCGGCGACATTCTCGGCGGTCTGACCCATGTGATAGCCGTTGAACGCGTCCCACAGCCCGTCCCGGATCATCGTGTCGACGAAGTCGAGGTCGCCCATCTTGCGGCCCGCGCGCAGGGTCTGGGCGTGCGGGCTCAGGCTCATGCTTTCCTGCCCGCCCGCGGCAATGATGGCCGCATCGCCAAGGGCGATGTGCTGGGCACCGAGCGCGACCGCGCGCAACCCCGAGCCGCAGACCTGGTTGATGCCCCAGGCGGCGCTTTCGATCGGCAGGCCGGCATTGACATGGGCCTGGCGGGCCGGGTTCTGGCCCTGGGCGGCCGACAGCACCTGGCCGAGGATCGTCTCGGACACCTCGGCCTTGTCGATCCCGGCCCGTTCGACCACGGCCTCGAGCACGGTGCGGCCCAGATCATGGGCGGGGGTGGCGGCGAAATCGCCGAGAAAACTGCCCACGGGGGTGCGGGCGGCCGAGGCAATCACGATCTCGGTCATGGGGGGTCCTTTCAGCGGGCGTTGGGCCGGCCGCGGCGCGCGGCGATTCGGTATGGCTCAACTTAGGCCGCAGGCCGGGCTGCCGCAACGCGACGCGCCCCGGCCCGGCATGCCCGGCCGATCAGGCGCGCTTTTCCTCGACGATGTCCCAGGGCGCGTTGATCGACGGCGCCCCGAAATAGAAGCCCTGCAGGCAGTCGAACCCGATCTCGGCCAGCCAGGCGGCCTCACCCGCATCCTCCACCGCCTCGGCCACGGTGAGCATGTCGAAATGCTTGCCGATCGAGACCAGTGCCTGTGCCAGGACCTGGTTGTTGGCATCGCGATGGATGTCGCGGACGAACTGACCGTCGATCTTCAGCACGTCGAAATTGAACTCCTTGAAATAGCGGAACGCTGTGTATCCCGCGCCGAAATCGTCAAGCGCGAAGGTGATGCCATGGGAGGCCAGATCGGACATCATCACCTGCACAAGCTCGGGCATCAGCATCGCCGAGCTTTCGGTGATTTCCAGGATCAGCCTTTCGCCCGATGTCGGGTCGGTCGACAGCCCTTCGCGCAGGACGGACATCCAGGGCGGATAGCCGATCGACCGGGCGGACATGTTGATCGACAGCCGCAGGTCGGGCCGTTCGGCCAGGGCGCGAAGCCCCAGCTCGAGCGCGAAGCAGTCGATCAGGCGGCCCGCCTCCTCGTTCTCGGCGGCCGGCATGAAATCCCCCGCCGGGATGACGCGCTGATTCTCGTCAAGAATGCGAATCAACCCCTCGTAGAAGGCGACGTTGTCGGGGTCACTGGCATAGACCACCGGCTGATAGGCGAGCAGCACGTCGTGCCGCGCCAAGGCGCGGCGCACCTTGCCCAGAATACCCTTGTCGCGAAATGCCGTCGCCGCCGCGAGCGGGCTGTCCGGCCCGTCACAGTCGCGAATGCGCGATGGCTTTTGCAGTTGCGGTTTCATCGACCGTCCCTCCTGATTCCCGGTTGCGATCATGCGGCAGCGCGGCTTAACCGGCGGTAAACACTCAACCGGAGGGACAGCATGGAACGCTGTGGCTGGTGCGGCACCGACCCGATCTATGTCGCCTATCACGATACCGAGTGGGGCGTGCCCGAACGCGACCCGCGCGCGCTGTGGGAAAAGCTGGTTCTCGACGGTTTTCAGGCCGGGCTGTCCTGGATCACCATCCTGCGCAAACGCCCGGCGTTCCGTGCCGCCTTCGCGGGTTTCGACCCCGAAGCGATTGCGAGCTGGGGCGAGGCCGACATCGCCCGGCTGCTGGGCGACCGGGGCATCGTGCGCCACCGCGGCAAGATCGCCGCGACGATCGGCAATGCGCGCGCCTATCTGGAGATCGGGGCCGAAGACGGCTTTGCCGATTTCGTCTGGCGCCATGTCGACGGCGTTCCGCTGCAGAACGGCTTTGCCACGCTTGCCGACGTGCCGGCAGAAACCGAGCTGTCGCGCCAGCTGTCGAAGGCGTTGAAGGCCCGGGGGTTTCGGTTCTGCGGGCCGACCATCGTCTATGCCTGGATGCAGGCCTGCGGGCTGGTCAACGACCATCTGGTGAGCTGCCCGCGCCATCCGCAGATTGCTGCCATGGGGTGACGCCAAAGCGCCGTGCGTGTGACGCATTGCCCCAGCGCCGCCTTGCCGCCCGACCACCGCAGCGGCGCGACGGGGTCACCCGGCCAGGCGCAGGATCTCACCATGGGGCCGGTCGAGCCTGCCGCGCAACCCGTCGGCCACGGCAAGGCGCAGCAGCCGAAGATAGGCGGGTCGGTCCGAGGCATAGCGTCGCGCTGCCATCAGCCATTTCGGCAGGATCAGCGCCAGCACGGGTGCCAGCGCCGGGCCGGCGGCGCGCCGATAGACCAACAGCAGGTTTCGGTGGTGGTAATAGACCTTCCACAGCGGACGCAGCGCGCCGCCATGCAGGCGCGCGGTGCTGTAGTCATGCTCGAACCTCAGCCCGGGATCGAAGGCGATGCGCCCGCCGGCCTGGCGCAGTCCCAGGGTGTAGAGCACGTCGTCGCCATAGATGAACAACCGGCCCTCGGGCCGTCCGGCAAGCGCCAGTGCCCGCCGCGACAGGAACAGCCCGACGAAGGATGCGGCATCGATGGCGGTTGGCGCCGCCGAAGCATAGGCCGAATCGGCGATGTGAAAGCCGGCCCGGCCGCGTCGCGCCGCCGCCAGAAACGCGTCGCGGTGCCAGAACGGATTGCGCGAGGGCCGGTTGATTTCACAGATTCTTCCGTCGGGATGATAGACCGCCGCGGCCCATGCCTCGGAGGCCTCGCGCGGCCGGGCGTGGAACGCGGCCAGCGCGCCCGGTTCGGGCCGGGCATCGTCGTCCATCACCACCAGCCAGTCGGGATCGAAGCGTTCGGCGGCAATGCCGATCCCCAATTCGAAACCGCCCGCCCCGCCGATGTTTCGGTCGCAGCGTCGCGTGACCAGTCGCGGTCCGGATTGATCGGTCAACCAGCGCCAGGTGCCGTCGGTCGATGCGTTGTCGACAACGACCACCGCCGCCAGTTCTCGTGCCGGGCTGGCCAGCAGGCGCGCGATGGTGATCTGCAACTGCGCCAGGCGGTTATGAGTCACCACAACCGCGACAAGGCTGGGTGGACCCGGCCGCTCAGTCACGCCAGACCGGGTTTGTCCAGGCGCGCCGTCCGGCCGCATCGGCCACGGTGATGCGCATCCAGGGCGATGCGGCAAGGCGACCCAGATCAAGCCGGGTTCGGGTCATCGCATCGCCAACCGCCACGGCGCTTGTGATGCCCGCGCCCTGCACGATGACCCGCGAAGCGGCGCTGGTTTCCACCTCGACCTCGCCATCGAGCCACTGCACGGCATGAATCTCGGGGCCCTGCGACGAATAGTACCGGCCCGCCTTCAGCGCTTCGAGCAGCGCGTCGGGGGCGTTCTCGGGCGCGCGCACCATGACCCAGCCGCCAAAGCCGTCGAAATCGTTGAAATGGGAGTCGTCCGCGGCGCACAGGTCGATGCGGCGGCCCTCGGCCAGCAATGTCTCGAAGGCGTGAAAGCCGTCGCCCCGATCGGCCCCCATGGCGCAGCCGTGATTGTAGACTTCGACCGCATGGGCCGCGTCGATGCTGCGCATGTCGGCAGCCGTAAGCCCCGACCAGTGCGGGTGGGCGATGGCCACATAGGCGCCCGCCTCGCGGGCACGACGGGCGATCTGCGGGCCGGTTTCCTGCCCGGCTGTAGGCTCGAAATCGGGACTGGCCGACGGCGCGAATCCGGCCGGCAGACCGATCGCCAGCAGATGCCAGATCGCACCGTTCTCCTGCCGTCCGGAATGCAGTTCTGCGCCCATAAGGGTGGTGAATCCGTCGCCGCGGCAGCCGGTCGTGTCGGTGATCGGATAGTCCCACATGCCGACCAGATGATCGGTGATCGCGACGAAGTCATAGCCCTGCGCCCGGTACCGGCGGCACACTTCCTCTGGCGTCAGCGCACCGTCCGACCGCGACGAGTGGCCATGGATGTTGCCGCGCCAGAACCGGCCAGGGCCGTCGAAAAGGGGATCGCGCATCGTTGCCTCCGGGGTTGCGTTGCCCCAACGGGCAGGCGCTGTAAAGCGGGCGCACCGCGCCGCGGCCTACATGTTGGAATTGTGATGCGCGATCGCGTCTTCGATAGCGTCATGCCAGGTCAGCACGCCGTCTTCCAGCACCGCGCCGCTTTGGCACATGTTCCGCAGCGTCCCGTCGTTGTGCGAGACCACGATCGCGCCCGCATTGGCCAGACGTGCATTGAGTATCTCAGTGCATTTCTTCTGGAACGAGGCATCGCCGACCGCGGTGACCTCGTCGATCAGATAGTAGGAGAACGGGATCCCCATCGAAACGCCGAAGGCGAGCCGTGCCCGCATGCCCGAGCTGTAGGTGCGGAACGGGACATGAAAGCTGGGCCCGAGTCCCGAGAAATCCTTGACGAACGCGCAAAGATCGTCGGTATCGATGCCATAGGCGCGGGCGATGAAGCGCACATTCTGCGCACCGCTGAGATCGCCGTGAAAGCTGCCGGCAAATCCGATCTGCCAGGAAATGCGGCCGGTGCTGACGACACGGCCCGAATCGGGGCGCATCTGGCCGCCCAGCATCCGCAGCAGGGTGCTCTTGCCCGCGCCATTGCGGCCCAGCAGCCCGACCGATGTCCGGTCGGGAAAGGTCGCGGTGATGTCGCGCGCGACATATCTCCGCTCTCCCAGGAGGTTGAAGGATTTCGTCAGCCGCTCGAGTCTGATCATCGCCGTCGTCCACCCGCCGATCAGCGATCCCTTGCGGCGTAGTAGCTCAGGACCGCAATCAGCCAGAACAACAGAAGCCCGCCAAAGGTCGCCAGGACGAGCAGCAGACGCCGGGGGTATTGCGCGCTTTCGGCCATGGTCGGGGGAATATGCGTCGCCAGATAGCGGCTGCGGCGTCGTGCCTCGGCCAGAGCACTGTCATAGCCTGCCGCCGCCGACACATAGGCCTGCTGAGCGAATTCAAGATCGACCAGCAGCGTTTCGTACTCGCCGATGACGCTTACCAGTGAATCGCCCCCGCTGCTGGTTGTATTTGCCAGCCGGTCACGCTCCTCGACGATCTGCTCGCGCAGCGCCTCGATCTGGCGGTCGGCCTGGGCCAGCCGCTGATCGCCGTCAAAGGTGGTCTCTGCCAGCATTGTGCGTCGGACCAGCGCATCGGCCAACTGCTGTTGCAGGGCAGTCAGAACGCCCATCGGAATCTGGCCCTCGACCTGGGGGTCGATGATCTGGTTCTCGGTACGAAAGGCGCTCAACTTCACACGTTGTGCCCGCAATCGTGCGGCCGCCCGATCAAGGTCTTCCTGGGCCGACCGCATGGTGTCGTCGCGGGCGATCTTGCTGAGCGCGTTGATCAGCGTGTCGCTTTCCGCCACGATGGCCTCGGCGATCCGGTGCGCGTCCTCGGCCGTGAAGGCAAACGCCTCGACCTTGATCATGCCGCCACCCCGGTCGTAGGCGACGTGGACCATCCAGCGCCAATAGCGCGCGAGATCCTCGATCGGTTGCCCGGGGCGCAGTGCAAAGACCGGGTCGAAAGCCGGCCGGCCATAGATCGCCTCGAGGTCGAGACTGGCATCGAGGTTCTCGACGAGCTTCTGACTGAGGATGAAATCGTAAAGGATATCGGCATCCGAAGACTGTCCCGAACTTGTCGAGCCGAACCCGGTGCCCACGATGGCGTCCAGCGGATTGCGGAATTCCTCGGACCGGACGGTGAAAGATGTTTGCGACGAGTACTGGTCTGCGGCAACAAGGTAGAGATACGCCGTGGCCAGCGCGGATGGCACCAGCACAACAAGCACGAAGCTCAGGAGGACCAGCTTGTGCCGCAACCGCAGCATGATCGGTCGGACCGACACCAGCCGGGCGCCCATGCTGGCTGTCTTCGCCTTGGTCGGAGCGTTCACCAGCAGACCTGTCCATGGCACTGGCCTTGAGCGGCCAGCCTTTCCCTTCTAGACGAGCCGAACTGTTCGAGGCAATCGACGAGTCCAAATTGATACGCGACGTTGCAAGACCGCGCCCGCTGCGGCTGCCGCGGCCGATCAGGGTGATCGCCGCGCTGGTCCTTCGCGAGATGACAACGACCCATGGGCAATCGTCGCTTGGCTATCTGTGGGCGATCCTTCAACCCATCGGCGGCATCGCGCTGTTGGCGATCGCGATTTCGCTGTTTCTGCGCGCGCCACCGATCGGCGACAGCTTCGCGCTGTTCTATGCCACCGGGGTCTTGCCCTTTACGCTCTTCATGGACGTTCAGAACAGTTCAATGCGCGCCCTGCGGGCGAACCGACAGCTCCTGTTCTACCCCGAAGTCAGCTATCTTGACGCGATCGTGGCACGGTTCCTGTTGAACATGGTGACGCAGGCGCTGGTGGTCTTCCTGGTGCTTTGCGGCATCGTCATCCTTTTCGGCCTTCGGGTACAGGTCGATCTCGGCCTGGTCTGCGCTTCGGTTGCGATCACCGGTTTTCTGGCCCTGGGCATTGGAACGGTCAACGCGGTGCTGATCCACCTGATCCCGTCCTGGGCCCAGGTCTGGAGCGTGCTGATGCGACCGATGTTCATCGCATCCTGCATCTTCTTCGTGTTCGACGACCTGCCGCACTGGGTCCAGAACATCCTGTGGTTCAACCCCCTGGTGCATGTGATCGGCATGATGCGTGCAGGAATCTTCACAACCTATGAGGGAACCTACGTTTCCTTTGCCTATCCGCTGGGGATTGCCGCGGTATCGCTGGTCGTCGGGCTGCTTGCCCTGCGCCGCTATGCCCGCGACATCATCAATTTCTGATCGCCGGCGCGGTTCGCTCACACCGGCGCGGGCTGGCCGAGTTCCATCTGCGGCACCGCCCCGTCGACGATCAGCGCAGCCGCGGTCGCGGCACGCACGTCGTCCACGCCGATCCCGGGCGCGGTTTCGCGCAACACCAGCCCCGCCTCGGTCGGTTCGATCACCGCCATTTCGGTGACGACAAGGTCGATCCGCCGGGTCGAGGTCAAGGGCAGCGTGCATTCGGGCACGATCTTGGGCCGGCCCTTCTGCGTGTGCAGCATGGCGACGATCACCTTCTTCGCGCCCGAGACAAGGTCCATCGCACCGCCCATGCCGGGGACCATCCGGCCGGGCACCATCCAGTTGGCCAGATGGCCCGCCGCATCCACCTGCAGCCCGCCCAGAACCGTCAGGTCCAGATGGCCGCCTCGGATCAACCCGAACGACATCGCCGAATCGATCGAGGCGGCGCCCGGCACGGCCGAGACGAAGCCGCCGCCGGCATCGGTCAGGTTCGGATCCTCCATCCCCTCGGGCGGGCGGGCGCCCAGGCCCACCACGCCGTTTTCGGCCTGAAAGAACACACCCAGCTCGGCCGGCAGGTAGTTTGCCACCATGCTGGGCAGGCCGATCCCCAGATTGACCAGCGAGCCCGGCGCGATTTCCCGCGCCACGCGGCGCGCGATCAGTTCCTTGGCCTCCATCAGTCCATCCTTCCGATGACATGGTCCACAAGCGCGCCCGGTGTCTTCACCGCATCGGGCGGGATCACGCCCACGGGCACGATCTCTTCGGGTTCGGCGATCACGGTCGTGGCGGCCAACGCCATGATCGGATTGAAGTTATGCGCCGTCAGCGTGTAGTCGAGATTGCCGACATAGTCGCAGCGATGCGCCCCCAGCAGGGCAAAGTCGGCATGGATCGGGCGTTCCAGCAGAAAGGTCCGGCCGTCAACCTCGACCGTCGGCTTGCCATCCGCCACGCGGGTGCCGACACCGGTCGCCGTCAGCACGCCGCCAAGCCCGACGCCGGCGGCGCGAATCCGCTCCACCAGCGTGCCCTGCGGCACCAGTTCCACGTCGATCTCGCCGGCGATCATCTTCTGCTGGGTCTCGGGGTTCAGGCCGATATGGCTGACGATCACCCGGCGGACACAACCTGCCGAGATCAGCTTGCCGATGCCGCGGCCCGGCATGGCGGTGTCGTTGGCCACGATGGTCAGGTCGTGCCGTCCGGCCTGCGCCAGCGCCGAAAGCAGCCGATGCGGAGAGCCGACACCCATGAACCCGCCGACATGGCAGATCGCGCCGTCGGGGATCAGTTCGACCGCCTCGTGCAGGGGTATCGCCCGTTTCATCCGCGTTCTCCCGTTGGTTCCGCGCCCCTCGCTAGACGCCGAATGTGACGAAATCCTGAAACCATGCCGCTTGCCTCTGCAACACCGGGCGGCCTAGGAACGCCCCGGAAAGGAGCCTGCGATGGACAAGTTCGAAAACCGCACCGGCATCGCCGCGCCGCTGCCGCTGGTCAATGTCGACACCGACATGATCATCCCCAAACAGTTCCTTAAGACGATCAAGCGGACCGGCCTGGGCGTCAACCTGTTCCACGAGATGCGCTATGACATGGATGGCGCCGAGATCGCCGATTTCGTGCTGAACAAGCCGGCCTGGCGTGACGCCGAATTCCTGATCGCGGGCGAGAATTTCGGCTGCGGCTCATCGCGCGAACATGCCCCCTGGGCGCTGCGGGATTTCGGCATCCACACGATCATCGCGCCGAGCTTCGCCGACATCTTCTACAACAACTGCTTCAAGAACGGCATTCTGCCGGTGGTGCTGCCGCAAGAGGCGGTGGATCGGCTGATGGCGGATGCGGCAAAGGGGGCGAATGCGCGGCTGACCATCGATCTGGAAAACCAGACGGTGACCGGGGCCGATGGCACCGAATACGGCTTCGAGATTGATCCCTTCCGCAAGCGCTGCCTGCTCGAAGGGCTCGACGATATCGCGCTGACCCTCGAACAGGCCGCGCAGATCGACGCGTTCGAGGCCGATCAGGCCGCCCGCCAGCCCTGGTTGTAGGGCCGGGGCGGCGGATTGGCGCACTGGGTCATATTCATCGCGCCTTGGTGTCAGGCCGTATCCACCGATGCGTGGCCACGCTCTTTCGCCGGCGCCAGGAGATCCTCCAGGAAATAGCCGGTGAACTGGGCCCGGTTGGCCAGCCCCGATTTGCGATAGACGCTGGCGGCATGCTGGCGAACCGTGGCTTCGGACCCCGCGCGGATCGTCGCGATTTCCTTGTGGCTCAGGCCCTTCAGCATCAGGATCGCGACATCCGCCTCGGCATCGGTCAGGTGCCAGATTTCGAACTGGGTGCGGATCGCCCGCGACAGACCCTCGACATGGCTGCGCGCGGCACGGCGCCAGCGGGCGCCCTCCGCCCGCGCCGTATCGAGATCGCGCAGCAGCCTTTGCTGGTCGCGGCGCATCTCGTGCATGTCGACCGCGACGAAGGCGACCATCGCCACCGCGCCCGCCAGCAGCGCGAATTCCAGCAGGTCGGCGGCAAGGGCCACCGGATCGAACGGACCATCGCTGCGCAACGTCTCGGTCAGGACCAGAAGCGCGAACAGCGCGGCGGCGATCAGGGCGAACTGGCGTTGGCGGGTCATCGGCGGCCTCCAGCCCGTTCCTGTCACTCGACCATGAAGAAGCCAACCGAAATCGTCTGGTTGCCCGATGCCTCGAGCGCGAGCACCTCAAGCTCGTAGATTTCGCCGGCGTCGAAGAACGCCGCCGGAACCGGCAGGCGGGTCACCTCTGGGCCGACCCGCACATCGAAGATCGGCTTCGAAAAGCCGTCGGGGTCGGCATGGCCCTCCTTCGTCACGATCACCTGATAGCCGGTGATCCGGGGCGCGCGGCCATCGAGCGATGTGGTCACCGGCGCCCAGGACACCGCGACGGCATCGGCGGGCACGGTGGCGGCCTCGGCCTCCTCCTCGTCGTCGACGATCGGCGGGCCCAGGATTTCGGGCGGCGTGGGCACAAGCGTGGTGAAGCGCGCCGTGGCGGTACCGACCGACCCGTCCACATTCTGGACGGCGATCCGATAGGAACCCTCGGCAAAGGCGGCGCGCAGGTCGTCATAATCCCATTCCGCGGCCGGCGGCTCGCGCGATTCGAAGAACATCGTGTCGAGACCGAGGTCGCCGAGCGGCCCCGCGGTTTCCAGGCGGCCCAGGATCGTGCCGTCGGGTGCCGCCAGGCACATCGCCGCCCAGGCGCCCGTGCTGACATAGCCATGCACGCCGATATCGTCGTCGGTGGCGTTGTATTCGATGATCAGCCGGGCCTCTTCGACACCCTGTGTCGCGCCGGACGCCGAAAGGCCGTCGCAGGGATCGGCGGCCGCCATGGCCGGGCAGAGGACGAGTATTGCTGTTGCTGCAAGGCGCATCGCTGTCTCCTTTTCGCGTGTATCCGGGGCAGTGTGCGCCTTCGGGCTGCCCCTGGCTATCCGACGGAGGGGGCATAGGTGCTGTGTGACGCCCCGATCGCGCGCAGCCGGTAGACGAAGCGCACGGTCAGGCTGGCCGCCGCCAATGCCAGCCCGATCACCAGGCCGCTCCACACGCCGGGGCCGCCGAATCCGGCCTCGATGCCGAGGAAATAGCCCGCCGGCGCGCCGACGGCCCAATAGCTGAGCGCCGCCAGCACCATCGGCACGCGGGTGTCCTGAA
The DNA here is from genome assembly GCA_003500165.1 of Paracoccaceae bacterium. GTDB lineage: Bacteria > Pseudomonadota > Alphaproteobacteria > Rhodobacterales > Rhodobacteraceae > UBA10424. Next base: position 13,875 of record DNSZ01000090.1, read on the forward strand.
TGCCGCGCAGCAGCCCCAGCGCCATCACCTGCGCGGCATCGGCGAACTGGAACAGGGCGGCAAACGCCAGCAGCGTCACCCCGATGGTCACGATATGCGGCGCCATGGGATCGTCGGCATCGAGGAACAGACCGATCAGGGTTTCGGGCAGCAACAGGAACGCCGACACGGTCAGCAGCCCGAACGCCGCCGAACAGCCCGCGGCGACGATGGCGCCGCGTCGCAGCCCGACCATGTCGTTGCGACCGAGCGCCTGACCGGCGCGCACCGTCGCCGTCTGGGACAGCCCCACATGCACCATGAAGCTGACGGCGGCGAGTTCGAGGGCAATGCCATGGGCGGCCAGCATGTCGGTCCCCAGCAGGCCCATCATGCTGGCACTGACGAAAAACAGCCCGGCCTCGGCCAGGGTCGTCAGGCCGATCGGCCAGCCAAGCCGGAAGACCTGGCCGAACCCTGCCCAGTCGGGCCGCCACAGCCGGACGAACAGGGCATGCGGCCGCAGGCGCGGCGCCAGACCGGCCCAGGCCGCGAGCGCGCCCAGCGCCCCCAATTGCGACAGGACCGAGGCGATGGCAGCCCCCTGCAGGCCCAGCTCCGGCGCGCCCCAATTGCCAAAGATCAGCGCCCAGTTGGCGGCCGCGTTGACCAGCGCCGACAGCAGCGTCGCCCACAGCACGACCCGGGTATGCTCCAGCGCCGAGAGATGGCTTTTCAGCACCATCGCCAGCAGGGCCGGGAACATCCCCCAGCCGGCGATCCGCAGATAGGCCTGGGTGTCGGCGGCAACGCTTGGCACCTGGCCCAATTCAAGCAGCCACACCTCCGACCACAGCATCAGCGGCAGGACCAGGGCCGCATAGATCGCCGACAGCCACATCCCCATCCGGGTCACGCGGCGCAGCCTGGTCTCGTCGCCCTCGACCGCGGCACTGGCGACAAGGGGGATCACCGCCCAGGCAAAACCCGAGCCGACCAGCATCAGCAGCATGAACACCGAGGCCCCCAGAAAACCCGCGGCCAGCGGTTCCACCCCATACCAGCCCAGCATTGCGGTATCGGTTACCCCGATGGCGATCTGTGCCAGATGGCTGCCGGCCAGCGGCAGGCCCAGGACGAGCACGGCGCGCAGATGACCGCGCCAGGACAGGGTGTGGGGTGTGGCCATTCCCCGGCCTAGACGCAGCGCGACAACCGGGCAAGAGACGAAGGACCGGCGCGCGTCCCCCCACCCATCCCGGGAACGCCTAGCCGCCGCAGGCCCGCATCAGCCCGACCCGGTCGCAGACCCGGATGCGGCCATAGCCGCATTCGATCAGGCCCTGATCCTGCAGCCGCCGCAGGCTGCGCTGCACGGTCGGTTGCGACAGCGCCAGCATCTCCGACAGGACCGCCTGGGACAGGTTCAGCCAGCCATCGGCGCATGGTGCGGTTTCGAGCTGATAGAGCAGCCGCAGGCCGATCCGCGCCTCGGACGAGGCGACGCCCAGATTGGCCACCAACCGCAGGGCAAGCGCCATGTTGCGATATGTCAGGGCATAAAGCGCGCGCACCAGATCGGGCCGCGTCCGCGACAGCGCCAGCACCGGCGCGCCAGGCAGATGCACCAGCGTCGCCGGCGTCGCCGCGCGCAGGGTCACCAGCCGCGGCGCATCGCTCAGCAGGGCCAGATCGCCGATCCAGAATCCCGTCTCGGCGCGGTGGACCGTGAAATCAAGCCCCTGTTCGCCCGGGATGGCGATGTCGATCGCCCCGCCCACCAGACCGTAAAGCCCATCGGGCCGATCCCCGACATGATAGAGCGTGGCGCCCCGCTTGACCCGTCGCAAACGGGCAAGGCCGCCCAGCGCCGCCTGCAATTCCGGCGAAAGCTCGGCAAACCAGCCGGCCTGGCCCAGGCTGTGCAACGCGGCCGCCAGTTCCGGATCGGCGGGCGGCGCATCGGGAAGTCGGGCGGCAGAGCGCACGGCGAATCCATCATTTGATCTGGTTGCGGCAATCGGGCACAGCTACTCTCGGTTATGACGGCCGCGCGTCGCGGTCGCAAGCGTGCCGAGCCGGGTGCGTGTCATGCCGTGCGATCACGATGTCGCGCGCATGGCTGCGCTGTCCGCTCTGATCGAAGGGAGAGCTACATGCCATCTGTCACCACCACCGCCCGGCGACTTGCCGCCGCCGCGGTCCTGCTGCCGCTGGCAGCCGTCGCTGCGCAGGCGCAGGACGACAAGCCGAACATCCTGGCCATCTGGGGCGACGATATCGGCATTTCCAACATCTCGGCCTACACCTTTGGCCTGGTTGGCTATCAGACGCCGAATATCGACCGGATCGCGGACGAAGGGATCATGTTCACCGACTATTACGGCGAGCAGTCCTGCACCGCCGGCCGGTCGACCTTCATCACCGGGCAGACGGCGTTTCGCACCGGCCTCAGCAAGGTGGGCATGCCGGGCGCGCCGCAGGGCATGAAGGAACAGGACGTCACCATCGCCGCGCTTCTGAAAGAGCAGGGCTATGCCACCGGGCAGTTCGGCAAGAACCATCTGGGCGACCTTGACGAGCATCTGCCGACGAATCACGGCTTCGACGAGTTCTTCGGCAACCTCTATCACCTGAATGCCGAGGAAGAGCCCGAGAATGAAGACTACCCAGCCGACCTCGTATTGGAAGACGGGCGGACCTTCGCCGAAGCTTTCGGGCCGCGCGGGGTGATCCGGTCCTCCGCCGATGGCGAGATCGAGGATACCGGCCCGCTGACCCGCCAGCGCATGCAGACGGTGGACGACGAAACCATTGCGGCAGCCATCGACTTCATCAAGCGGCAAGAGGAACAGGGCGTGCCCTGGTTCGTCTGGTGGAACGGCACGCGGATGCATTTCCGCACCTATGTCAGCGAAGAGCGCCGCGCCATGGCCAACGAGATCGTCGGCCGCCATGTCGACGAATACGCCGCGGGCATGATCGAACACGACATGCATGTGGGCCAGTTCCTCGACCTGCTCGACGAGCTCGGCATCGCCGAGGAGACCCTGGTGTTCTACTCCACCGATAACGGCCCGCATATGAACACCTGGCCCGATGCGTCCTGGTCGCCGTTCCGGGGTGAAAAGAACACCAACTGGGAAGGTGCCTTCCGCGTGCCCGCCATGGCGCGCTGGCCCGGCAAGATCGAGGCCGGCCGGGTCTCGAACGAGATCATGCACCATATGGACTGGCTGCCGACTTTCCTGGCCATGACGGGTGTCGATGACATCAAGGAACAGCTCGTGGGCGACGGCGTTCGCGCGATCGGGCGTGACTATCGGGTGCACCTCGATGGCTACAACACGCTGCCCTATCTGCTGGGCGAGGAAGACACGACGCCGCGCAACGAGATCTTCTATTTCTCGGACACCGGCGACATGACCGCACTGCGCTATGACGAATGGAAGATCATCTTCCTAGAGCATCGCTTCCCGCAGACCCTGCGGGCCTGGGCGGAGCCCTGGACCGTCTTGCGCATACCGCTGCTGTTCAACCTGCGGCGCGATCCCTATGAGCGTGCACAGATCACGTCGAACACCTACTATGACTGGATGATTGACCGCATCTTCATCCTGAACGCCGCGGGGGCGTATGTGAACCGGTTCCTGGCGACCTTCGAAGAGTTCCCGCCAAGCCAGAAACCGGGAACCTTCACCGTCGGGGATGCAAGGGACAAGATTCTCCAGAATGTGGGCGCGCAATAGGCGCCACCGCTCTCGCCACCCCGGCCCGGAGCCGGGGTGGCGTTTCTTTGTCAAATCAAGATGCGAGAAGGATTTCGGATGCGTTTGTCGCTCTCTGTCTGCGTTTGGACCCTGGCGCTCGGTGCCCTGCCCCTGGCCGCCGACCCGCTGCCGTCATGGAATGCGGGCGCCGCGAAACAGGCCATCACCGGCTTTGTCGAGAGCGTGACCGATCCGGCCTCGCCCGATTACGTCACCCCCGCCGCGCGCATCGCGGTGTTCGACAATGACGGCACGCTCTGGGCCGAACAGCCGCTCTATTTCCAGTTGATCTATGCGATGGACCGGTTGCAGGAAAAGGCCGCCGCCGACCCGTCGATCCTGACCTCGGACGTG
>DNSZ01000212.1:0-5836 GCA_003500165.1 Paracoccaceae bacterium
GCGGCATGCATGCGGATATAGACATCCGGCAGCCGGACCAGGCCGACGCCGGCGGCGATCGAAAACAGTGCGCCCGCCAGCAGCAGGATGCCGGCCACGATCGCGCTCATTTCCCGGCCTCCTCTTCGCGGCGCAGCTGCTGGCGCTGGTCGGCTTTCTGGCGACCGTGGCACTTGCCCGCTTTGCCGAGCGCCAGCAGCTGCGCCGCGAAGAGGAGGCCGGGAAATGAGCGCGATCGTGGCCGGCATCCTGCTGCTGGCGGGCGCACTGTTTTCGATCGCCGCCGGCGTCGGCCTGGTCCGGCTGCCGGATGTCTATATCCGCATGCATGCCGCAACCAAGGTGGGCACCCTCGGCTCGGGCCTGATCCTGGCGGCCACGGCGGTCCATTTCGCCGAAGCCAGCGTGGTGCTGCGCTGCGTGCTGATCATCGTCTTTCTGCTGATGACCGCGCCCATCGGCGCGCACATGATCGGCCGCGCGGCGCTGCGCATCGGCATCGTGCCCTGGGGCATCGACCGCGAGCCGCCGGGCGACCGCTGATCCCGACTGCGCGCAAACGCGGCCGCGATGTCGGGCAATGCCAATGGTCCGTGACCATGGCCGGTAGCCGGCCCCGCTGCCCCGTCATCGGGCGATTGACGCGGCACGCTGCGGACATCATGGTGCAGGATCACGCAACACAGCAGGACCAGCCATGAAAGCTTCAACGACACTCTCTGTCTCTGCCCTGTCCCTGTCCATCGCGCTGCTCTCCGGCCCGGCCGGGGCGGAAACGCTGCGTTTGCTGACATGGGGCGGCTATGCACCCGAAGATGTCGTCGCCCTGTTCGAAGAGCAGACCGGTCACACGGTCGAGGTCACCAGATCGAACAACGAGGAGATGATCGCCAAGCTGCGCGCCACCGGCGGCGGCGGGTTCGATCTGGTTCAGCCCAGCCAGGACCGGATTGCCGGCCCGCAGGAAGAGTTCGGCATCTACAAGCCGATCGACATGTCGAAGATCGATACCAGCCTGTTCATCCCGTCCATGCTGGCCGCAACCCAGGCGAACACGACCGTCGGGGGCGAGGTCTATGGCGTGCCCCATGTGTGGGGCACAAGCGGGCTGGTGCTGGATACCGCGCAAGCCGATATGGTGGCCGACTACACCGATCTGTGTTCCGACGCGGTCGCCGGTCGGGTGTCCTATCGGCTGAAGCGGCCCACGCTGATCGGCTTTGCCTTTGCCATGGGCCTTGACCCGTTCGCCGCCTATGGCGACGAGGCCGCCTATACCGACATCATGTCCCAGGTCGAGGAAAGGCTGATCGACTGCAAACCCAATGTGAAGACCTATTGGGGCGGCGGCGACGAGCTGATGGGCCTGATGCGCTCGGGCGAGGTCGTCGCGTCGATGGCGTGGGATACCGGCGGCTGGAAGCTCAACGCCGACAACCCCGACATCACCTTTGTCGCGCCGGCTTCGGGCGCGCTCGGCTGGGTCGACACCTTTGCCCTGCCGGCCCGCGGCCAGGCCGATGACGCGGCCTATGACTGGATCAACTTCGTCATGCAGCCCGAAATCGCGGCGATGATCACGGCGGCGGCGGGCAACTTCACCGCCTCGGACGGCGCGGCAGCCTTCGCCGACGATGCGCTGAAAGCCCGCTATGAGGCCAGCTTTCCGCCCGAGGCGATCGACAACATCAAGTGGTACCCGCCCGTCCCGGCCGGGCTCGAGGTGATCGAGGGCGGGGTCCTCGACCGCGTCAAGGCCGCCAACTAGGCGAACGTCGCCCGCTCCCGGCAAACCGCCGGGGGCGGGCCCCGCGCACAGGAACACCGCATGACCGTCGATCTGGAATGCCTGAACCTGACCAAGCGGTTCGGGTCCATGACCGCCGTCGACAACGTGTCTTTCGACGTGCCGCGCGGATCGTTCTTTTCGATCCTCGGCCCGTCGGGCTGCGGCAAGACCACGATCATGCGGATGATCGCGGGGTTTCTGTCGCCAAGCTCGGGCGACATCCAGATCCGCGGCCGGTCGATCGTCGACACGCCGCCGAACAAGCGTCCGGTGAACATGGTGTTTCAGCACCTGGCGCTGTTCCCGATGATGAATGTCGCCGACAATATCGGCTATGGGCTGCGCCGCGCGGGCATGGCGAAATCCGAGATCGCAAGGCAGGTCGACGCGGCGCTGGAACGGATCGGGCTGGCCGGGATCGGCCGGCGCAAGATCGACGAACTGTCGGGTGGGCAGAAACAACGGGTGGCGATCGCCCGCTGCATGGTGCTGGAACCCGATGTGCTGCTGCTCGACGAGCCGCTTGGCGCGCTCGACCTGAAGCTGCGCGAACACATGAAGGTGGAGCTGAAATCGCTGCAGGCCGCCTTTGACACCACCTTTGTCTATATCACCCACGACCAGTCCGAGGCGCTGGTGATGTCGGATCGCATTGCGGTCATGAATCACGGCCGGTTCGAACAGGTGGGGGCGGGCCGCGACCTCTACTATCGGCCCGGGACCGCCTTTGTGGCCGCCTTTGTCGGCGATACCAACCGCTGGAGCGGACGGATCGAACGGGTCGCCGGCGCGCAGCTCGAGCTGCGCACCGATAGCGGCCTGCTGATGCGCGGCGCGGCCCATGGCCGGCCGCTTGCCGCCGGCGACCGGGCTGATGTGTTCGTCCGGCCCGAGGCGATCCGCATCGCCCGGACCGCGGACGACCTGGCGCATTTCGACAACCGCATCGCCGGCCGGGTGACCTCGACCCTGTTCAACGGCGCGGCCAGCCGCATTCTGGTGCAGGACCGCGCCGGCAACGAGGAAATCGAGGTCAATCTGCCGCAATCGGGTGAATTCGCCGCGCTGACACGGGGGTCGGAGATTCACATCGGCTGGTCGGGCGATCAGGGCAACTGCTTCGCGGCGCCCGGCAGCTGATGCGAACGCAGGCGCGCCTCGGTCTGTTCCTGCTGCTGACACCGCTCGTGCTGTGGCTGTCGCTGCTGATCTTCATTCCCCATGTCGACATGTTCCTGGTGTCGCTGCGCGAACGCGTGGGCGTCGGGGAATACCGGCTCAGCCTGGCCAACTACCTGACCTTCATCAACGAGCCGCTTTATCTGCGGACCTTTCTGCGCACCGCCGTGATGTCGGTGATCGCCACGGTGATCACCCTGATGATCGCCTTTCCGGTCTCCTACTATATCGCCAAGATCGCCCGCGGGCGCACGCGCTCGGCGCTGTTTCTGCTGTGTCTGGTGCCGTTCTGGGTGTCGGAACTGGTGCGCACCTTCGGCTGGATGATCCTGCTGCGGGAAACCGGGCTGATCTCGAACCTGTTGCAATTCGTCGGCCTGACGGACGCGCCCGTCGAGATGCTCTACAACGATGCCGCGATCATGGTCGGGCTGGTCTATACCTCGATGCTGTTCATGGTCGTGCCGCTGGTCACGACGCTGGAAAGCCTGCCCGACGAGGTGATCGAGGCGGGCTATGATCTGGGCGGCAGCGGCGTCGCCGTGATGCGGGAAATCGTGATCCCGCACGCCATGCCCGGGATCGTGTCGGGCTCGATCATCGTCTTCATGCTCAGCCTCGGCAACTATCTGACGCCGACCATGCTGGGCGGCAAGGACAGCCTGTGGTTCACCGAGCTGATCTATTCGCAATTCATCGTCCGCTTTAACTGGGAACTCGGCGCGGCGTTCGGCTTTCTGCTGCTCGGTCTGTCGTCGGCCATTGTCTGGGGCATGCTGAAGCTGACCGGCCAGTCGCTGGAAAAGTCGATGGGATAGGAGACCGGCCATGATCCCCTCGATCCCCCGTCCGCGGCTGCTGGACATCGCCTATACCGGCTATGTCGTGCTGTTCTTCGTCTTTCTTGCGCTGCCCCTGGTGGTGGTCGCGGTGTTTGCCTTCAACGACAGCCAGTTTCCCTCGCTGCCATGGGAGGGCTTTACCTGGAACTGGTTCTTCGGCGCCGAGCGGCCGATGATCGGGGTGTTCCATGAACGCCCGATCCTGCGCGCCATCGGCACCTCGGCCTTTGTCGCGGTGTTCGTGTCGATCCTGTCGGTCGGCGTCGGGCTGTCGAACGCGTTCCTGTTCAACCGCTACCGCTTTCCCGGCCAGGGGCTGCTTTATGTGCTGATGCTGCTGCCGCTGGTGATCCCGGGCATCGTGCTGGGCATCTCGATCCTGGTCTTTTCCAGCCGTCTGGCGAACGGCGCCTGGGAGATGGCCGAATGGGACATCGCGGCGCTGCGCCCCGGGCTGGTGCTGGTGATCCTGGGCCAGTTTTCGTTCATTGCCACGATCGCCACGCTGGTGATCGGCGCGCGGCTGCAGAAATTCGACCGCTCGCTGGAGGAGGCGGCGCTCAATCTGGGCGCCGGCCGGCTGACGGCGGTGCGCACGGTGACCTTGCCCTATCTGATGCCGGCGATGATCGGCGCCTTCGTGGTCGCGTTCCTGATGAGCTTCGAGAATTTCAACACCACGCTGATGCTGGTGGGCTCGGACGCGCCGTTGACGATCGCGATGTTCGACCGGCTGAAAGAGGGATCGACCCCGCTGCTGAACGCGGTGTCGCTGCTGCTGATGATCGGCTCGTCCTGCCTTGCCCTCGTCATGATCGCGTTCCAGCGCCGGCCGTAATCCGCATGTCTCACGCCGGTCTGGCGCATCGGGGCGGCTGATTGGCAAGGTACAAGTGCGAACCGACACTTGCGCCGACCGACCGGAATCACCCGGATGAGCGCCTCGAGCCGCACGAGCGCATGGCGCTCGGGCGCGGGCGCAGCAGATCGTCCCGTTCGGGGCTGCGGGACTTCGGCTTCATGGGGCATCCGGACTTGCAGGGTTCTCTCGGGAACCGTCGCAAACCCTGCAGTTCCAGAACAGCTCGAACGCCTTCTCGCCCAGAAGAATCAGAGACTTGAGCGTTCTTCAGGGCCAACTCATTGACCATGAACGCTATCCGCCCTTGCCCATCAACGGGCAGGCCCGGGCCCGCCGCTCTGCCAGCACGCCGCGCAAGCGCTGCAGCCCCGCGATGCGCGCATCCACATCGGCGATCTTCGCGTCGAGCAGCGCCTGCGCCGCCTGCGCGTCCAAACTGTCGGCATGGACCAGCACATCGGCCATTTCGGCCAGCGAAAAGCCCAGTTGCTGTCCCTGCCGGATCAGCCGCACAAGCGCCGGCGCATCGCTGTCGAATGCGCGATAGCCATTGGCGCGGCGGACCGCGCGGATCAGCCCGCGCCGCTCGTAAAGCCGCAGCGCGTCGCGGCTGACGCCGGTCCGGGCGGCAAGTTCGCCGATATGCATCTCACCCCTTGACCCTAGACCATGGTCCATACCCTACACAGGTCAGCATGGAACGCAAAGGAAGCCTTCGCATGCTGCGCCAATCCGCCTATCACCGTGTGTTTCGCCTCTCGGCCTGGTACGACCTTGCCATTGCCCTGCCCTTTACCACGATCTGGACCTTCGTGCCGATGTGGCGCGGGGTGCTGTCGCCGCTGGTCGATGCGGCGGGTTTCGGACCGCTGCCGATGCCGGGCGTCTATGGCGTGCTGTTTGCCAATTTCTTCGGCTGTGTCGTCACGATCTGGGCGATCTTGCGGCTGGTGCGCGACGATGTCCGCCTGGCGCGCTGGGACGGGGCGGGGCGGGTCGGGTTCTCGATCGCCATGATCAACGCCATGGCCGCCGGGGCGAGCCCGCTGCTGTGGGTCTTTCTGGTTCCGGAGATTGCCTTTGGCGTCGCGCAACTGGCGCCGCCGCGCCGTCCTGCATCGCCGACCCCGCCGGCGCCTTTCGGCTGACGACCTGCCGGAAAGG
>DNSZ01000212.1:5922-6759 GCA_003500165.1 Paracoccaceae bacterium
CGGCCGGTTGGAAATCGTTCGAACGCCGAAACGCGCGCAGGTGTGTCATGAACAAGGTCGATATATGTGTTGGTGATCGGATTCGTGTACGCCGTTGCGCGATGGGACTGACACAGAGCCAGTTGGGCCATGCTGTGGGTGTCTCATCCCAGCAGATCCAGAAATACGAGACCGGAACCAACCGTGTCAGTGCATCGCGGCTTTGGGCGATAGCGGAGGAGCTCGACGTCGACGTGGCCTGGTTGTTCGGGGCGTTTCGCCGCCCCGGAAACAGCGATGGTCGCCCCGGCCCGGCTGTCGCGCCGGACCCCGATCTGCACGAATTGGTTGAGCTGTTCCAACAATTGCCAATGGGGCAACGTCGTGCGGTCCTCGACTTCGTCGGTGCAATGGTGGCCGTGCCGTCGCCAACCGTGCGCAACGCCCATTCGGAATAGCGATGCCAATGTGCCCGTTTCATGGGAAACACAATCCATGGATCTGATCAATCTTCATGACGTTCCCGAATCAGAGGACAAATACGTTCGCTTCCTGCGCCAGATTTGTGAGAAATTCGGGTTCGACGACGCGGCCTATGCCGGCATCAATCCAGCTGCCGGCACGATGCACACATTCGTGACTTATTCCGACGACTGGAAAGGTCACTATATCGAACATAACTTTCAACTGATCGATCCGACTTTGCACACCGCGATTCGCAGCGTTGCGCCAGTCGACTGGTCCCGGCTGCGACGCGATGCCAACTATGCGCGTGTGTTCAAGGATGCCGGCGATTTCGGCATCGGGCAGTCCGGCATGACAATCCCTGTTCGCGGCCCCTTTGGCGAATTCGGGATG
>DNSZ01000329.1 GCA_003500165.1 Paracoccaceae bacterium
CAAGCGGTCCGCCCGTCTCCCGACCCGAGCATCGGGCAGGCGCCCGCCGCGCGGCGGGCGCCCTCCCGGGCGCGCGCCCGGGAGCGCTTGGCGGAGGCCGGCCGCCTGGCAGGAAGGAGACGCGGAACCGATCGCGCGCCACATGCCTTGCTTCATCCCAAGCGGTCCGCCCATCTCCAGCCCCGAGCATCGCGCCCGCGCCCGGCCAGGCCTGCATCCTCTTGTGCGGCCATCGTGCCCCTGCCATCGTCCGGCGCGCGCCACGCTGGGACGTCAATGGAGCAATTCGACTATATCATCGTCGGCGCGGGCTCGGCCGGTTGCGTGCTGGCCGAGCGGCTGAGCGCGGATGGCCGCCACAACGTGCTGCTTCTGGAGGCCGGCGGAACCGACCGGCGTTTCGACGTGCGGGTGCCGATCGGCTATGGCCGGCTGTTCCACGACCCGAGCGTGAACTGGCGGTTCCGCTCCGAGCCCGAGCCGGGGCTTGACGGACGCGCCATCTACTGGCCGCGCGGCAAGCTGCTGGGCGGGTCGTCGGCGATCAACGCGATGGTCTATATCCGCGGCCTGCCCGGGGATTTCGCCGACTGGCAGGCGGCGGGAAACCCGGGCTGGGGGCCGGCCGAGGCGGCGGCGGCCTTCGAGCGGATGGAACGCCGGATCGGGGCGGGCGGGACGCCGACCGGGGCGGGCGCGCTGTGGGTCAGCGACTGCGCGGCGCAATACCACAAGCTGGGCCGGCATTACCTGGCCGCAGCGCAGGAGGCCGGATTTCCCCCCGGCGACACCGTGTCCGCCGAAGGCGTCGGCCCCTATGCCCTGACCACCCGGCGCGGCCGGCGCCATTCGGCGGCGGACGCCTTTCTGCGGCCGGCGCTGCGCCGGCGCAATCTCAGGCTTGTCACGGCGGCCGAGGTGCTGGGCGCGACCCTTGACGGGCTGCGCGCCACCGGGGTGCGCTATCGCCGGCACGGCCAGCTGCACGAGGCGCGCTGCCGCGCCGAAGTGGTGCTGAGCGCGGGGGCGGTGAAATCCCCGCAACTGCTGCAACTGTCGGGCATCGGGCCGGGCGCGCTGCTTGCCTCTATGGGGATCGAGGTGGTGCGGGACGCGCCGGGCGTCGGCGGCGCGTTGCAGGATCATCTGGGCATGACCTATGCCTTCCGTGCCAGCGAGCCGTCGCTGAACCAGGTCTTGGGGCGGTTCCGCGGCAAGGCGGCAGCGGCGCTGCGCTATGTGCTGTTTCGCGACGGGCCGTTCAGCCTGGGGGTGAACCAGATGGGCGGCATGGTCCGCTCGGACCCGGGCCTGCCGCGCGCCGACATCCAGCTTTACTGCAACCCGCTGTCCTATTCGACGGTGTATCGCAACCGTCGGCCCTTGCTTGCCCCCGATCCCTGGCCGGGCTTCTGCATCGGTTTCAACCCGTGCCGGCCGACCAGCCGCGGCCGGATCGACATCGCCAGCCCCGACCCCCATGCGGCGCCCCTTATCGTGCCGAACTCCCTGTCGACCGACACCGACATCGCGCTGATGCTGGCCGGGGCGCGGGTCGTCGAGCGGCTGCTCGAGACTGAGGCGATGCGTGGCCTTGTCACGGCGGCGAACGGCTTCAGCCCGGCGGCACAGACCGATGCGGCGATCCTGGCCGATATCCGGGCGCGCGCCGGCACCGTCTATCACCCCTGCGGGACCTGCCGGATGGCCCCGGCCGTGGCCGGCGGCGTCGTCGACCCGGCGCTGCGGGTGCATGGGGTGGCGGGGCTGCGGGTTGCCGATGCGTCGATCTTTCCCAACATCACTTCGGCCAATACCAACGCGCCCACGCTGATGGTGGCGATGAAGGCGGCCGACATCATCCTGGGCGGGTAGGGCATGGACGCGATCGCGAAACTGGAAACATTCACCACCGTCGATGTCGGCTTCGTCCGCGTCACTATGGCCGATGGCGCGCAGGGCTGGGGCCAGGTCTCGACCTACAATGCCGACATCACCTGTCAGGTGCTGCACCGCCAGGTCGCGCCCTGGATGCTGGGGCAGGACGCCAGCGATCTTGACGATCTCCTGGACCGGGTGACCGAGCGCGAGCACAAATTCCCCGGCTCCTATCTGCGGCGCGCCATGGCCGGGGTCGACACGGCGATCTGGGACATGCGCGGCAAGCGGGCCGGGGTGCCGGTGACGGTCCTGCTGGGCGGGACGGCGGGGCCGGTTCGCGCCTATGCCTCGTCGATGCGCCGCGACATCGCGCCCGAGGCCGAGGCCGAGCGGCTGAAGCGGCTGGCCGGCGCGCAGGGCTTTTCCGCCCTCAAGGTGCGGGCCGGCTCCGAGATGGGGCGCGACCGCGACGAATGGCCCGGCCGGACCGAGGCGATCGTGCCCGCCATGCGCCACGCCCTGCCCGACGCCGACCTGCTGATCGACGCCAATTCCTGTTACTCGGTGCCGCGCGCCATCGCGGTCGGCCGGCTGCTGGAGGATCACGGCTTTTGCCATTTCGAGGAACCCTGCCCCTATTGGGACCTCGACGCGACCAAACGGGTGGCCGATGCGCTG
>DNSZ01000216.1:0-6733 GCA_003500165.1 Paracoccaceae bacterium
GCCACCCATGTGAAGGCGATGGCGCGCGTCGCGCGCGAGGAAATCGGCTTCGCGGTGGCCGGCATCGGCTGCTACAACCGCGAATACGCCCGCGACATCCGCGCGCTCGCCAGGGAGATCGGGGTCGAGGCGCTGATCTCGGACGACTATCTCGAAGTCGAAGAGCGGATCGAGGCGCTTGCCCCGGAACTCATCCTCGGCACCCAGATGGAGCGCCATATCGGCAAGCGTCTCGGCATCCCCTGCGCGGTGATCTCGGCGCCCGTGCATGTCCAGGATTTCCCGGCCCGCTATTCGCCGGTGATGGGCTGGGAGGGCGCGAATGTGCTCTTCGACACGCTGGTCCACCCGCTGGTGATGGGGCTCGAGGAACACCTTTTGCAGATGTTCCGCGACGATTTCGAGTTTCACGACGCGGCCGGCCCGTCGCATCACGGCCACCGCGCCGCGGCGCCGGCCGGTGCGCCCGCGCCCGAAGCGGCGCCCGCCCCGGCCGAACGGCCGGGGGCCGCCCCGGCGCAAGCCGGGGCGCCCGTCTGGCTGCCCGATGCCGAACGCGAGCTGAAGAAGATCCCGTTCTTCGTCCGCGGCAAGGCGAAGCGGAATACCGAAAAGTTTGCGCTGGATCATGGCTGCGCCGAGATCAGTCGTGAAGTGTTGTACGAGGCAAAGGCCCATTATGCGCGATAGTGCTCATATCCCCGGCTACCGCGTCGCGATCGTGACGCTCGATTCGCATGCGGCGGGGCCCGCGGCGCGGGCCACCGAAGATCTGGCCGGCGATTTCCCGGGGCTGACGGTCACCGTCCATGCCGCCGCCGAATGGGGCGAGAACCCGCAGGCGCTGGAAACCGCCCGCGACGCGGTCCGCCATGCCGACATCGTCATCGCCAATCTTCTGTTCCTCGAAGAGCATGTGCAGGCGATCCTGCCCGATCTGAAGGCCCGCCGCGACGCGTGCGACGCCATGGTCGGCGTCATCGCCGACCCGCAGATCGTGCATCTGACGCGGATGGGCGGGCTCGACATGTCGAAACCCGCCTCGGGCGCGATGAAGCTGCTGAAGAAGCTGAAACCGAACACCAAGCGGTCGAACTCGGCCGAGGCGTCGATGAAGATCCTGCGCCGGCTGCCGCAGATCCTGCGCTTCCTGCCGGGCAAGGCGCAGGACCTCCGCGCCTATTTCCTGACAATGCAGTACTGGCTGGGCGGCTCGGACGACAATGTGGCGGCGATGATCCGCTTTCTGGTCGGCCGCTATGCCCCCGATCCGGAATGGCGCAAGGCCGAGGCGCCGGCGCCGATCGTCTATCCCGATGTGGCGCTTTATCACCCCGATCTGCCGGGCCACAAGATCGTCACCGAGGTCAAGGACCTGCCAGGGCCGAAGAAACCGGTCGCCACGGTTGGCATCCTGATGCTGCGCTCTTACGTGCTGGCCTCCGATTGCGCGCATTACGATGCCACGATCCGGGCGCTCGAGGCGCGCGGGATCAAGGTAATCCCGGCCTTTGCCGGCGGGCTCGACGGGCGGCCGGCGATCGATGCGTTCTTCCGCGACAGGGCGGGGCCGAAGATCGACGCACTGATCTCGCTCACCGGGTTCAGCCTGGTCGGCGGGCCGGCCTACAACGACAGCGACGCGGCGGTCACGGTGCTGCGCGGCCTCGACGTGCCCTATATCGCCGCCCATCCGCTGGAGTTCCAGACGCTCGGCCAATGGGCGGCCAGTTCGGGCGGGCTGGGGCCCGTCGAGACCACCATGCTGATCGCCCTGCCCGAGATCGATGGCGCGACCTGCCCCACCGTGTTCGGCGGCCGCCACGGCCCCGAGGGCTGCGCGGGCTGCAACCGCGAATGCGCCTGCGCGGCGGCGAACAAGCAGATGGCGCCCTGCCTCGAACGGATCGACACGCTGGCGGCGCGCGCCGAACGGCTCGCCCGCCTGCATCGCGCGAAGAACGCCGAAAAAACCGTCGGCATCATCCTGTTCGGCTTCCCGCCCAATGCCGGTGCGGTGGGCACGGCGGCCTATCTGTCGGTCTTCGAATCGCTCTTCAACACGCTCAACCGGATGAAGGCCGACGGCTACGACGTCGAGGTTCCCGACAGCGTCGAGGCGCTGCGCGTTGCGGTTCTGGAAGGTAACGCCAAGCAATACGGGCAGGAGGCCAATGTCGCTGCCCATGTCACCGCCGACGAGATCGTGGCCGGCACGCCCTGGCTGAAGGAGATCGAGAAGGTCTGGGGCCCGGCGCCGGGCCGCATCCGTTCGGACGGGCGCGGGGTGTTCATCCTGGGCGCGCAATTCGGCAAGGTGTTTGTCGGCGTGCAGCCGACCTTCGGCTATGAAGGCGACCCGATGCGGCTTCTGTTCGAGCATGGCTTTGCGCCGACGCACGCCTTCAGCGCCTTCTATCTGTGGCTGAAGAACACGCTGAAGGCCGATGCGCTGCTGCATTTCGGCATGCATGGCGCGCTGGAATTCATGCCCGGCAAACAGGCCGGCATGGGGCCGAACGACTGGCCCGACCGGCTGATCGGCGACATGCCGAATGTCTATCTCTACGCGTCGAACAACCCGTCCGAGGCGACGCTTGCCAAGCGCCGTTCGGGCGCGGTGACGGTGACCCATCTGACGCCGCCGCTGGCGTCTTCGGGGCTTTATAAGGGGCTTGCGGAACTCAAGGACAGCCTGAAACGCTGGCGCGAAACCGCGCCCGGTGCGCCCGAACGCGCCGATCTCGAGGAACTGATCGCCGTCCAGGCCGAGGCGGTGGACATGGCCGGCACCCCGCCCGACGCGCTGTGGCTGAAGCTGCTGGAGACCGAGGATGCGCTGATCCCCGACGGGCTGCATGTGGTCGGCCGGCCGATGTCGGATGCCGAACGCGAAGAGCATCTGAACGTCATGGCCGACCAGAGCCCGGAGGTGCGCGAACGGGTCTCGACCCTTCTGCAGCAGGAACATGAACTGCCGGCGCTGATGCGCGCCCTGTCGGGCCGCTATATCGAACCGGTGCCGGGCGGCGATCTGATCCGCTCGCCCGATGTGCTGCCCACCGGGCGCAACATCCACGCCTTCGACCCGTTCCGGATGCCCACGGCCTTTGCGCTGGCCGAGGGCGCCAAGCAGGCCGATCTGCTGCTCTCGACCCATGAGGCACTGCCGCAGACCGTGGCGCTGGTGCTGTGGGGGTCGGACAACATCAAATCCGATGGCGGGCCGATCGGCCAGGCGCTGGCGCTGATGGGGGCGAAACCGCGTTTCGATGCGTTCGGGCGGCTGTCGGGCGCCGATCTGATCCCGCTGGCAGAGCTCGGCCGGCCGCGCATCGACGTGATCATGACGCTTTCGGGGATTTTCCGCGATCTGCTGCCGCTGCAGACCCGGCTTCTGGCCGAGGCGGCCTACAAGGCGGCCACCGCCGACGAACCGGCCGAACAGAACTTCCTGCGCGCGCATGCCCTGAAATACGCCGAGGAGATGGGCGTCGACATGGAAACCGCGAGTCTGCGGGTCTTTTCGAACGCCGAGGGCGCCTATGGCGCAAACGTCAACCAGCTGGTCGACAGCTCGGCCTTTGGCGCCGAGGACGATCTGGCAGACGCCTATGAGGCGCGGAAGAGCTTTGCCTATGGCGTCAACGGCAAGCCGGTGCGCCAGGCCGCGCTGCTGAAAAAGGCACTGGGCGATGTGGACCTCGCCTATCAGAACCTCGAATCGGTCGAACTGGGGGTCACCACGGTCGACCACTACTTCGACACGCTGGGCGGCATCGCCCGGGCGGTGAAGCGCGCCCGCGGCGGCGAGGAGGCCAGGGTCTATATCTCCGACACCACGCGGGGCGCGGGCAAGGTGCGCACGCTGAAGGATCAGGTGGCGCTGGAGACCCGGTCGCGCAGCCTGAACCCGAAATGGTTCGAGGGGCAGTTGAAGCACGGCCATGAAGGCGTGCGCCAGATCGAGGCGCAGATCACCAACACCATGGGCTGGTCGGCCACCACGGGCGCGGTCGACCCCTGGGTCTATCAGCGGATTTCCGAGACCTTCGTGCTCGATGCCGAGATGCGGGCAAGGCTGGCGAAGCTCAACCCGGCGGCCAGCGCGCGCATGGCGAACCGCCTGCTGGAAGCGCATGACCGCAACTACTGGCAGCCCGACCAGGCGACGCTCGAAGCGCTGCAGGATGCGGCGGACGAAATCGAAGACCGGATGGAAGGCATTGCGGCCGAGTAGCCGCGCGGAGGAAAGACAATGAGCCCACGCGACGAAATCCCGATGCTGAAAGGCGAGGACGGCGAAGGATCGGTCCAGGTCCATCAGGACCCCAGCCTGAAGATCGAGGGCGCCAAGGTGTTTTCGGTCTACGGCAAGGGCGGGATCGGCAAATCCACCACCTCCTCGAACCTGTCGGCGGCGTTTTCCAAACTGGGCAAGCGGGTGTTGCAGATCGGTTGCGACCCGAAGCACGATTCGACCTTCACCCTGACCGGGCATCTGCAGCCCACGGTGATCGACATCCTGAAGGAGGTCGATTTCCACCCCGAGGAACTGCGGCCCGAGGATTTCGTGACCGAGGGCTATAACGGGGTGCTGTGTGTCGAGGCCGGCGGGCCGCCCGCGGGCACCGGCTGCGGCGGCTATGTGGTGGGCCAGACGGTGAAGCTTTTGAAACAGCACCACATGCTGGAAACCACCGATGTGGTGATCTTCGATGTGCTGGGCGATGTGGTCTGCGGCGGCTTCGCCGCACCCCTGCAGCATGCCGACCGGGCGGTGATCGTCACCGCCAACGATTTCGATTCGATCTATGCGATGAACCGGATCATCGCCGCGGTGCAGGCCAAGGCCAAGAATTACGGCGTGCGGCTGGCGGGCTGCGTGGCGAATCGGTCGAAGGAAACCGACGAGGTCGACCGCTATTGCGATACGGTGGGTTTCCGCCGCATCGCCCATATGCCCGATGTGGATGCGATCCGGCGTTCGCGGCTGAAAAAGAAGACGCTGTTCGAGATGCCCGACGACGAGGACATCGTGGCCTGCCGCGCCGAATATGTCCGCCTCGCCGAAACGCTGTGGCGGGGGACCGATCCGCTGGCGCCCGCGCCCTTGCCCGACCGCGATATCTTCGAACTTCTGGGATTCGATTGATGGCGATGACCTGGGATCAGACACGCGACCGGGTGCACGGCTATTTCGACCGCACCGCGACCGAGGCCTGGGCGAAGCTCACCTCGGACGCCAAGGTCAGCCGCATCCGCGAAACCGTCCGGGCCGGCCGGGACGAGATGCGCGCGCTGATCCTGTCGCGGCTGCCGGGCGACCTGACCGGCACGCGGGTTCTGGATGCCGGCTGCGGCGCGGGGCAGACCAGCGCCGAACTCGCTGCCCGCGGGGCCGAGGTGGTGGGCGTCGATATCTCGCCCGCGCTGATCGGGATCGCCCGCGACCGGCTGCCCGCGGCCTATCGCGGCCAGGTGACATTCGCGGCCGGCGACATGCTGGCGCCCGATCTGGGCCGGTTCGACCATGTCGTCGCCATGGACAGCCTGATCTATTACACGGCCGAAGACATCGCCGCGGCCATCGGCGGGCTGGCGGCGCGCACCGGCGGCAAGATCGTGTTCACGGTCGCCCCGCGCACGCCGTTCCTGATGGCGTTCTGGGCCGCCGGCCAGGTGTTCCCGCGGTCCGACCGGTCGCCGACCATGATCCCGCATTCCGCCGAACGGCTGGCCAGGGTCTTGCCGGGCCGGCTGACCCGGGCGGGGCGGATCTCGCGCGGGTTCTACATTTCCGAATGCCTGGAGGTGGCGCCGTGATCGTCAGCCGGGGACAGATCAAATCGCTTTCGCTGCGCGCGCTGCCGTTTTCGGATGCGGCGTCCGAGGGGTTCCCGCTGGGGCAACTCCTGCGGCTGTCGCTGTTCCAGGTGTCGGTGGGCATGGCCACGGTGATGCTTCTGGGCACGCTCAACCGGGTGATGATCGTCGAGCTGGGCGTTGCCGCGACCATCGTGGCGATCATGGTTGCCCTGCCGGTCCTGATCGCGCCGTTCCGGGCGCTGTTCGGGTTCAAGTCCGACACCTATCGCTCGGCCATCGGGTGGAAGCGCATCCCTTATATGTGGTTCGGCACGATCTGGCAGATGGGCGGGCTGGCGGTGATGCCGTTCGCCCTGATCGTGCTGGGCGGCGATACGGTGCATGACGTGCCCTTCGCCGGCGAGGTACTGGCCGCGCTTGCCTTTCTGATGACCGGGCTGGGGCTGCACATGACCCAGACCGCAGGGCTGGCGCTGGCCTCGGACCGCGCGACCGAAGAGACCCGGCCGCGGGTCGTCGCCCTGCTTTACGTGATGTTCCTGGTCGGCGCCGGCATATCGTCGCTGATCATCGGCTGGCTGCTGCGCGATTTCGAGCCGATCCGGCTGATCCGGGTCGTCCAGGGGGCGGCCGCCATGACATTGGTGCTGAACCTGATCGCACTGTGGAAGCAGGAACATGTCCGCCCGATGTCGCGCGAAGAGCGCGCCGCACCGCGGCCGCGCTTTGCCGATGCCTGGGCTGCCCTGACGCATGGCACCCATGCCGGTCGTCTGCTAGTGGTCGTGTTCATGGGCACACTTGCCTTCAACATGCAGGATGTCCTGCTCGAGCCCTATGGCGGCGAAATCCTGGGCCTGTCGGTCTCGGCCACGACACTTCTGACCGCGCAATGGGCGGTTGG
>DNSZ01000216.1:6738-13074 GCA_003500165.1 Paracoccaceae bacterium
GCCTGGGGCGCCGCGCAGGCGACCGCGGCGGGCCTTGCGATCGCCCTTGGCGGGGCGATCCGCGACCTGGTCGGCGGCATTGCCGAGGCCGGCCATCTTGGCCCGGCGCTGGCCGATCCGGCGACCGGCTATTCGGTCGTCTACCACCTCGAAATCGGACTTCTGTTCGTTACTCTCGCCGTGCTCGGGCCGCTGGTGCGCGTCCGGGCCCTTAACCCACCCCAACACCAAGGACAGCAAGGCAAGTTCGGGCTTGCCGACCTGCCCACCTGACCCCGGAGGAAAAGACAATGATGGTAGGTGTGGAAGCTTTCGGAGACTTCGACCTGGCGTCGCTGGCGATCTGGTCGTTCTGGATTTTCCTGGCGATCCTTATCTATATCGTCCAGCGTTCCAACATGCATGAGGGATACCCGCTTGAAACCGATGGCGGCGATATCTCTCCGAACCAGGGCCCCATCGCGCCGCCTGCGCCGAAGACATACATCCTGCCCAATGGCCGGGGCACCGTTACCGTTCCGACCCTGGAACGGGAAAAACGCGAGGTGGCGCTGAAGCGGTCCTCGCTGGCCGAGGGCTCGCCTTTCGTCCCGACCGGCGATCCGATGGCCGATGGCGTCGGGCCTGCCTCCTGGGCGCCGCGCAAGGACGAGCCCGAGCTGACCGGCCGGGGCGAGCCGAAAATCCGGCCGCTCTCGGTGATGACCGAGTTCAAGGTCTCGGCCGGGCGCGATCCGCGCGGGCTGACCGTGCAGGCCGGCGACGGCGCCGCGGTGGGCAACATCGTCGATCTGTGGGTCGACGAGCCGGAATGCCTGGTGCGCTATCTGGAGGTCGAGCTGTTCGCCGATTTCGGTGGCGGTCGCCGACTGATCCCGATGCCGCTGGCGGTGATCAAGCCCGACCGCGTCACGGTCCGCTCGATCTATGGCAAGCAGTTCGCCGGCGTTCCGACGACCAAGGCGGCCGACGTCGTCACCAAGCTCGAGGAAGACAAGATCTCCGGCTATTTCGCTGGCGGCGTGCTCTATGCCGACCCCCAGCGGCAGATGCCGATCTTCGACACCCACAACTAGGGAAAGGCACCAGGCATGCCGCATGACGACTTCGCATTCGAGCCCGTGCGCGGGCTTCCGGCACCGCTGCCAGAGGGGGAGCATATCCTCTGGCAGGGGGCGCCGGACTGGCGCGCGCTGGCGCGCGAGGCACTGCTGACGCGGTGGATCGCGGGCTGGTTCGTGCTGCTGGCCCTGTGGCGGGGGCTGGCCGCGGGCGAGGGCGTCATGGGCGTGCTTGGGGCCGGGGTGCCGCTCCTGCTGCTTGGCGCCGCGGCGGTTGTGATCCTGTGGGGGGTCGCCTGGGTGATGGCCCGGGCGGCGGTCTACACGCTGACGAACCGCCGTGTCGTGATGCGTATCGGCGCGGCGCTGCAAGTCACCTTCAACCTGCCCTTCAAGCAGATCGAGACGGCAAGCCTCGATCTGCGCAAGGGCGGCACGGGCACCATCGCGCTGCGCCTGACCGAGGGCAGCAAGATCGCCTATCTGGTGGCCTGGCCGCATGTGCGGCCCTGGCACATGGCGCGGACCGAACCCGCCCTGCGCTGCATCCCCGATGCCAGGCGGGTCGCCGCGCTGATTGCCGAAACGGCCGAATCGCAGCTCGCCCAGCCCGTGCTGTCGCGCGATGGCGGTGACGCGGCCGCAAAGCTTGCCGCCGAATGACCCTGACAAGGACCGACGAGGAATGACCGTGACATCGCCCGAAGCCCCGCGCCGCCCCGCCCCCAAACCCGTGGACCGGGAGAAGCTGCAGCGCCGTGCGGTGTGGCTGATGTTCTCCTTTGTGGTTCTCACCCTGGCTGCGGTCACGGTCTTCCGCCTGTCCGGGGCCGAGCCGATCGCGCAGCCGCCGACAACGGCGATCGCCGCCGAACGGCTGGTGCTGCTGGAACGGCCCGAGCGCAACGGTCCGGTCTTCGTGCGCGATGCCGAGACCGGCAGGCTCATGGCCCGCAGCGACCGCAACAAGAACGGTTTCATCGACGTGATCGGGCGCGTGGTCGATCGCCAGCGTCTGGTCGACGGCACCGATCCCGACGCCCCCTTGCGCGTTGTTCGCTTTGATTCGGGACGGATATCCCTTATCGATGTGGACAGTGGCCGGAGAATCGAAATCACCGGCCACGGAAGCGAGAATGTCGCGGCGTTTGCCCGGCTGCTCGACCGCTGAAAGGGGAAGCTGAAATGGGACTTTTCACACGAGAACGCGAGACGGCGCCCTGCACTGTCGAAGTGTCGCATTGCTTCGAAAGCCTGTACGCCCATGTCCGGTTCGACAATGGCGCGGTGGTGCATCCGGGCGATGCCGTCCAGGTCGAAGGGCCGCCGGTGATGGCGCCCTATGGCGAGGTGGTGCGCGCGACGCGCGTGGCCACCATCACGCGGGCCAATGCGCTGGAACGGCTGTGGACGCGGATGACCGGGGATTTCGAGGTGATGGAGCTGTGCGAGTTCTCCTTTTCCGAGGAGGCGACGCTGTGAACGATCAGTCCCCGATCGACCCCAAGGTTTCCATCGCGGCACACACCGCCGACGCCAGGACCGTCGAAGAAGGTCTCGCCATCCAGGAGCGGCAGGCGGTGCTCGACAGCGAAAGCGCGACCGCGGTCGCGATGCAGGACACGCTGCTGACGCCGCGTTTCTACACCACCGATTTCGACGAGCTCGATGCGATCGACGTGACCCCGGTGCGCGACGACTGGGATGCGCTGATCGCCGAGATGGAGGCCGATCCGAACCGCGGCCATTTCCGCAAGACCGCGGATTGGGACCATGTCGACTGGGCCGGGATGGACCCCGAGCTGAAGAAGGAATTCATCGACTTCCTCATCAGCTCCTGCACCGCCGAATTCTCCGGCTGCGTCCTCTACAAGGAAATGAAGCGGCGCGGCAACAACCGCGACATCACCCAGCTGTTCCAGCTGATGGCGCGCGACGAGGCCCGCCATGCCGGTTTCATCAACGACGCGCTGCGCGAGGTGGGGGTCGCGGTGAATCTCGGCTTCCTGACTCAGAAGAAGAAGTATACCTATTTCCGGCCGAAGTTCATCTACTATGCCACCTATCTGTCGGAAAAGATCGGCTATGCGCGGTATATCACGATCTTCCGCCACCTGGAGGCCAACCCGGACCGCCGCTTTCACCCGATCTTCAAATGGTTCGAGGAGTGGTGCAATGACGAGTTCCGCCATGGCGAGGCCTTCGCCCTGCTGATGAAGACCGATCCGAAGCTGACCGCCGGCGTCAACGAATGGTGGATCAAGTTCTTCCTGACGGCGGTCTATTCCACTATGTATGTCCGCGATCATCAGCGACCGGCCTTCCACGCGGCGCTTGGCGTCGATACCGACTGGTATGGGCAGGAGGTGTTCCGCAAGACCAGCGAACTCTCGAAGCAGATCTTCCCGTTCACCCTCGATATCGACCATCCGCGCTGGATGAAGGGGCTGAAACAGCTGCAGCGCGCCTCGGCCGATATGGACCGGGCGCAAAAGCGGGGCGGCATCGGCGGCTTCTTCGGCCGGGTCTGGGCCGGCACCCGCGCGACCTGGGCCTTTGCCCGGCTCTATACCATCCCGGCGGTGCGCCATAGCGTGCCCGCCACCACCCGGCTGGAGCCCGTCTACTGATGGCAACGCCCTGGATCGCCGCGCTGTTTGCGCTTTTCATCTGGTGGTTTTCCACCGGGGCGATCCTTTACGTGGTGCGCCGGGCCGAAAACCGGCCCGGCTGCCATGGCCGGGCGGTGATGTGGGGCCTGCCGGCGCTGGTCGCGGGTACGGTCGCCACCACCCTGTCGCTGTCGATGCCCAGCGTCGCCGGCGTCTATCTGGGTTTTCTCGGCGCGCTGGCGATCTGGGGCTGGATCGAGCTTGCCTTCCTGACCGGCATCGTCACCGGGCCGAACCGGACCCCGCTGGCCGAGGGCCACAGCGAATGGGGCCGGTTCCTAAAGGCGACGGGCACCGTGGCCTATCACGAGGCGCTGTTGCTCGCGGGTTTCCTGACGCTTGTCCTGGCCGCACCGGCGGCCGAGAACACGATCGCCGCCTGGACCTTTGGCGTGCTTTACATCGCGCGGATTTCGGCCAAGCTGAACCTCTATTTCGGGGTGCCGCGCATCAATACCGAGTTCATTCCGACCCCGCTGGCGCATCTGCCCAGCCACTTCCGGATCGCCCGAATGAACTGGGTGTTCCCGCTGTCGATCGCCGGGCTGACGCTGGCGGTTGTGGTGGGTGTCCAAGCGCTGGGGGTCGCCACCTCCCCGGCCGAAACCGCCGGCATCGCGCTTGTCACTGCGTTGACGGCACTCGCCCTTCTCGAACACTGGCTGATGGTTCTGCCGCTTCCCGATGCCCGCCTGTGGCGCTGGATGCTGCCCGAACCGAAGGCCCCGCAACGATAACCTGAAGATCCCGGGGGAAGAAACAGATGGATTTCAACGCACATGCCCGCGAACAGCTCGATGCGCTCAAGGAAGAGGGCAATTACCGCATCTTCGCGGAACTCGAACGCAAATGCGGCCGGTTTCCCCGGGCCAAGAACCACGGCCCCGTCGGCGCCCGGGAGGTGACGGTCTGGTGCTCGAACGACTATCTGGGGATGGGCCAGCACCCCAAGGTGATGCAGGCGATGAAGGACGCGATCGACGCCTGCGGCACCGGCGCCGGCGGCACCCGGAACATCTCGGGCACCAACCATTATCACCGCCTGCTGGAGGATGAACTCGCCGATCTGCACGGCAAGGAGGGGGCGCTTCTGTTCACTTCGGGATATGTGTCGAACTGGGCCGCCCTGTCGACGCTCGGCAGCCGTTTCAAGAACGCGGTCATCCTGTCGGATGCGCTCAATCACGCCTCGATGATCGAAGGCATCCGCCATTCCCGCGCCGACAAGGTGATCTGGAAGCATAACGATGTCGAAGACCTCGACCGGAAACTGGCGGCCGTCGGCCCCGACCGGCCAAAGATCGTCGCCTTCGAAAGCGTCTATTCGATGGATGGCGATATCGCACCGATCGCCGAGATTGCTGCGGTCTGCAAGAAGCATGGCGCGCTCAGCTATCTCGACGAGGTGCACGCGGTCGGGCTTTACGGACCGCGCGGCGGCGGCGTTTCCGAACGCGACGGGGTGGCCGATCAGATCGACATCATCGAGGGGACCCTGGGCAAGGCCTATGGCTGCATGGGCGGCTACATCACCGGGTCGAAGGTGCTTTGCGACTTCGTCCGCTCGTTCTCGAGCGGGTTCATCTTCACCACCGCGCTGCCGCCCGCCGTGGCCGCCGCTGCCCGTGCCTCGATCCGGCACCTGAAGGAATCCGACGTCGAGCGCCAGCAGCAGCGCCGCCAGGTGGCGCGGCTGCGCGCCCGGCTCGACGAGCATGGCATCCCGCATCTGCCGAACCCCAGCCACATCATCCCGGTGATGATCAAGGACCCGGTGAAATGCCGGCAGATCTCGGATATCCTGATGGCCGATCACGGGGTCTATGTGCAGCCGATCAATTATCCGACCGTGCCGAAGGGCACCGAAAGGCTGCGCATCACACCCTCGCCGCTGCACACCGACGCGGATATCGACCATCTGGTCACGGCGCTCAACGCGCTCTGGCAACACTGCGCGCTGGCGCATAACCACGCCGCCGCCTGAGGCCCGCCTTTCCCATCCCGGGTGGCCACCGCGCGGGGCGTCGAGCCCCGCGCGGCGGCGGCCCCGGCCGGTCGCGCAGCGACCGGCCGGGGCCGGGCCCAACGGGCGGCGCAGCGCGCAGCGCGGCGCCGCCGGGCGGGAGGCCCGGGAACCCTTCTGGCCAAGCCGACGCATCGCGCCTATACGGCGCCGCCATGGCGGACTGGACGTTTCACAAGATGCATGGGCTCGGCAACGATTTCGTCGTGCTCGACCGGCGGGCGGGCGGCCCCGGCGTGACGCCCGCGCTGGTCCGCGCGCTGGCCGATCGGCGTCGCGGTGTCGGATTTGACCAGCTGGCCGTGATCGAGCCGGCCACGGATGCCGATGTGCGGCTGCGGTTCTGGAATGCCGACGGGTCGACGGCCGGGGCCTGCGGCAATGCCACCCGCTGCATCGCCCGCCATCTGATGGCCGCAGCGGGGACCGATCGGCTGACCCTGCGCACCGATCACACGGCGATCGCGGCCCGCGACCTGGGCGGCGGTCAGACGGCGGTCAATCTGGGCGCGCCGGTCTTCGACTGGCAGGCCATTCCGCTGGCCCGCGCGGCCGATGTGACCGCGCTGCCGATTCCGGG
>DNSZ01000216.1:13194-20514 GCA_003500165.1 Paracoccaceae bacterium
GTGAGCGCGCCGGTGTTCTCGACCTTCGGCTGTCGGCTCAACGCCTGGGAGACCGAGGCGATGAAGCGGCTCGCCGCCCGGGCCGGGGTGCAGGACGCCGTGGTGGTCAACAGCTGTGCGGTGACCGCCGAGGCGGTGCGCAAGGCGCGCCAGGACATCCGCCGCCTGCGGCGCCGGCATCCGGGGGCGCGCATCGTGGTGACCGGCTGCGCCGCGCAGACCGATCCCGACGGCTTTGCCGCGATGGCCGAGGTCGACCATGTGCTGGGCAACGCCGAAAAGCTCGACCCGGAGGCCTGGGCGCGCCTGGCGCCGGATTTCACCGGCACCACCGAACGGGTCCGGGTCGGCGACATCATGTCGGTGCGCGACGTCGCGCCGCATCTGATCGACGGTTTCGGCAGCCGGGCCCGCGCCTTCGTGCAGATCCAGACCGGCTGCGATCATCGCTGCACCTTCTGCATCATTCCCTATGGGCGGGGGAACTCGCGTTCGGTGCCGGCCGGGGTGGTTGTCGAGCAGCTGCGCCGTCTGGTCGGGGCGGGCCATCAAGAGGTCGTGCTGACCGGCGTCGATCTGACAAGCTGGGGCGCCGACTTGCCCGGCGCGCCGCGGCTTGGCGGGCTGGTCCAGCAATGCCTCCGGCTGGTGCCCGACCTGGCCCGGCTGCGCCTGTCCTCGATCGACTCGATCGAGGCCGACCCGGCGCTGATGGAGGCGCTGGCCGATCCGCGCCTGATGCCGCATCTGCACCTGTCGCTGCAATCGGGCGACGATCTGATCCTGAAGCGGATGAAGCGGCGGCACGGGCGCGACGACGCCATCCGCTTCTGCGCCGAAGCCCGCCGCATCCGCCCCGATATCGTGTTCGGCGCCGATATCATCGCGGGCTTTCCGACCGAGACCGAAGCGGCGTTCGAAAATTCGCAGCGCCTGGTGGCCGAGTGCGGCCTGACCTGGCTGCACGTGTTTCCCTATTCGCCGCGCCCGGGCACGCCCGCGGCCCGGATGCCGCAGCTCGACGGTGCGACGATCCGCGACCGCGCGGCGCGGCTGCGCGCGGCGGGCGACGCGGCGCGGCGGCGGTTTCTGGCCGGCGAGGCGGGCCAGACCCGCCCGGTGCTGATGGAAACCCCGCGGCTGGGCCGCACGCCGCATTTCGCCGAGGTCGCGTTCAGCAGCGATCGGCCCGAAGGCGCCACCGTCGCGGCGCGCATCCTGGGCGTCGAGGGCAGCAGGCTGCGGGCGGCCTGATGCACCCGAACCCGGCCTTCCGGGGTGTGGCCGAGGCGCGCGCGGCAGCCTTTGCCCGCGATCGCGGCTTTGGCACGCTGGCGGTCAACGGGCCGGCGGGGCCACTCTTGTCGCATGTCCCGTTCCTGCTGAGCGCAGATGGCGCGACGGCCGAACTGCATCTGCTGCGGTCGAACCCGATTGCCCGGGCGCTGGCCGCCCCGCTGCCTGCTGTAATGGCGGTAACGGGGCCGGAGGGCTATGTCTCGCCCGACTGGTACGGGATGCCCGACCAGATGCCGACCTGGAACTATGTGGCGGTGCATCTGCGCGGCACGCTGGAAAGCCTGCCCGAGGATGCGCTGGCGCCGATGCTCGACCGGCTGTCAGCCTGGTTCGAGGCCCGACTTGCCCCGAAACCCGCCTGGACCAGCGACAAGATGACCAAGGGCGTGATGGCCCGGATGATGCGGGCGATCGCGCCCTGCCGGCTGACCGTCGACCGGATCGACAGCACCTGGAAGCTCAACCAGAACAAGCCCGCAGCGGCGCGTCTGGGGGCCGCGGCGCAGGTCGCCGACCCCGCGCTGGCGGCGCTGATGCGCGACCCGCCCGACCATTGGCCGGACGGGTGAGCTTGCGACAGGATTCTCCAGAAAATCCTGTCTTTGCAGAGTTTTCTGGAAAACTCTGCTGCCAGGCCCTACTCGGTGCGCGCGATCCGCCCGTCGGTATAGGGCTGGTAGGGCGCATTGGCGGCCAGATATTCGGCCGCTACGTCGGCCAGATCGGGACCGAAATCATAGGCGTTCTTGCCGTCGCCCGCGAACATCGCATAGCCGTCGCCGCCATTGCGGACGAAGTTGTTGGTGACCGTCAGATAGGTGGCGTCCGGGTCGATGGGCGTCCAGCCATCGGCGCCCTGCACCAGCACCTCGGTCACGCGGGCGCCGGGTTCGGCGGCCGGGTCCCAGGTGAACTGCAGGCCGGCGACCTGCGGAAACCGGCCGGCGCCCTCCTCGACCTGGCTGACGCCGTTTTCCAGCGCCGCGACCAGATCGGCGCCCGTTGCCTCGAAGGTCGAGAGCGTGTTCTGGAACGGCAGGACGGTCAGCACCTCGCCCATCGTCACCGGGCCGGCATCGATCGAGGCGCGCAGGCCGCCGCCATTCTGGAAGGCAACGGTCACGCCCTGATCGGCCACCCGGTCGAGCATGGCATCGGCCACCAGATTGCCCATCGGGCATTCCTCGGCCCGGCAGACCGCGCGTTCGCCCACGATCGCTTCGGCCGCCTCCGCCACCACGGTGTTACGGATCTCTGCGAGCGGCTGCGCCGCCGCTGCGACGCGCGCCTTGATCGCCGGCTCCTCGGCCACCGAGGCATCGAGCAGCACCGGCTCGCCCGCCGCCGAGGCCAGCGCCCCGGAATCGTCGAAGGTCACGTCGAGCACGCCCAGATACTTGCCATAGGCATAGGCCTGCACGATGGCGGTGTTGCCCACCATCACCGGATAGGGCCCAGCGGCGCGGTCAGAGGTGTTCGACAACAGCGTGTTGGAATGGCCGCCGACGATGATGTCGAGCGCCGGCACAGCCTCGGCCATGCGCAGATCGGCCGGATACCCGAGATGGCTGAGCAGCACGAGCTTGTCGATCCCTTCGGCGGCCAGCGCCTCGACGGCGGCCTGCACCGCCGCGACCGGATCGGTAAAGGTCACATCCGGCCCGGCCGAGGACAATTCGCCGGTGTCCTCGGCAATCGCGCCGATCACCCCGATCTGCGCATCGCCGGCCGCCAGCACCGTCCACGGCGCGGTCTTGCCGTCAAGCGCCGAGCCCTCGGCGATGTCCGCATTGGCCATCAGCACCGGGAAGTCGGCGCTGTCGATGAAGGCGGCCAGCGCCTCGGGCCCGCGGTCGAATTCGTGATTGCCGACGGCCATCGCCTGATAGCCCATGGCGTTCATCATCTCGGCGGCGAACTGGCCCTCGTAATGGTTGAAGAACAGCGATCCCTGAAACGGGTCGCCGGCATCCAGCAGCAGCACGGGGCGATCCGTGTCGCGGGCCGTTTCGATGGCGGTGGCGATCCGGGCCGATCCGCCGAAGCATTCTCCGGCGGCGTTGTCCTCTTCGGCGCAGGTCGAATCGTATTTGCTGATCGGCTCGAACCGGGCGTGAAAATCGTTGGTATGCAGCAGGCGCAGCGCGGTTTCGGCCGCGACCGGTGCGGCGAGGGCGGCAAGGCTGGCAGTGGTCAGGCAAACGGCTCGGAACATGGATCTCCCCTTATCCGGATGGCCCCGTCTTGGAGCCATAATTGCGCATCGCCGTCAATGGCCGTGCCGCGATGCTGGACAGGCGGCCCCGGCATGCCTAACTTCGTTGCGACAGGAGGTGACCCATGGCCCTGCCCCTTGCCCCGATCGCCGGTGTCGCGCTGCGCTATGGCGTGGTCGCGCTGGCGGCCTATGCCGTGACCCGCGCCGCCGATCCCGCCCGCCGCGATCAACGTGCCGAGGATGCGCATGACGATCTCGACGATGGGCTCGGTCTGCGCTCGGATCGGGGTCAGGCCAATGTGAACGGCCGGCTGCGC
Source organism: Paracoccaceae bacterium (assembly GCA_003500165.1). Classification (GTDB taxonomy): domain Bacteria; phylum Pseudomonadota; class Alphaproteobacteria; order Rhodobacterales; family Rhodobacteraceae; genus UBA10424. Next base: position 17,029 of record DNSZ01000216.1, read on the forward strand.
CGGGTCATCCGGCTGGGTCCGGGCGGCCCCGGAGTCGAGATCGACGCCAGCGTTCTGGGTCGGCTTCGGTTGCGGCGGGTCTAGCCGTGCTGCGGCTCTACCGGTCTCCGGCTTCGCCCTATGTGCGCAAGGTCATGGTGGTTCTGCACGAAACCGGCCAGGACGGCGACATCGACTATGCCGCGGCCCAGGGCACGCCGCTTGACAGCGGGCAGATGCCGCTGGCGCACAACCCCTTGGGCAAGATACCGGTGCTGGAACGGTCGGACGGACCGGCGCTCTACGATTCCCGCGTGATCTGCCGCTATCTGGATGCGCGGGCCGAGGCCGGGCTTTATCCCGAACCGCCCCGCCTGTGGGACAGCCTGGTGCTGGAGGCGACCGCGGATGGGATCCTCGATGCCGCCGTCGCGATGGTCTATGAAAGCCGGCTGCGCCCCGAGGCGCTCCGCTCGGCCGATGTCGTCGAGGCGCAATGGGCCAAGATCGCCCGGTCGCTCGACGCGGTCGAGGAACGCTGGATGAGCCACCTTTACGGCCGGCTCGATATCGGCCAGATCGCGGTCGGCTGCGCGCTGGGCTATCTGGACTTTCGCCATGACGATCGCGCCTGGCGGCAGGGCCGCGATGCGCTGGCGGCGTGGGAAAAGCGGTTCGCCGGCCGCGCCAGCATGATGGCGACTGCCCCCAGCGCAGCCTGACCGGGGCAGCGGTGCATGGCCATTGGGGGTTTTCCTGCCGCTGGAAACCGCCTATGACGCAGGCTTCGTTCCGAACAGTGATTCGTGGGCGCGTGTTTCGTGCGCGCTGGCAGTGGTCGGAACACCTGTCCGAGACGGAGGGCAAGGGGGGGCGTGGCCCACCCGGTAAGTCCTTCCCGAGGCGGGAATCGGGGATGAATGCGGCCATGGGCACACGGTGCCTGTGGGCGGGCTTGGCCCCGGGTCCCGTGACAAGCGGACCCGAATGGTTCGGCCCCCGGGCCGGACCCAAGCTGAGCCGGGGGGTCGCGGCCCCCCACCAACCGGAGCGAGACTTTGGATAGAGCCCAGAAAGAGCGCGTGGTCGAGGAACTCGGCCAAATCTTCGAAAGCTCTGGCGTTGTCGTGGTCGCCCATTATGCCGGCCTGACGGTTGCCGAAATGCAGGATCTGCGCGGTCGCATGCGCGCGGCCGGCGGATCGGTGCGGGTGGCCAAGAACAAGCTTGCCAGGATCGCCCTCGAGGGTAAGCCCTGCGCCAGCATCGCCGATCTGATGACCGGGATGACGGCGCTGGCCTTTTCCGAGGATCCGGTCGCGGCGGCAAAGGTCGTCGAGGACTACGCCAAGGCGAATGCGAAATTCGTCGTCCTTGGCGGGGCGATGGGCGAAACGCCGCTCGATCCCGCGGGGGTCAAGGCGGTGGCCGCCATGCCGTCGCGCGAAGAGCTTATCGCATCGATCGTCGGTGCGATCGGGGCGCCGGCGGCGAATATCGCCGGGGCGGTGGGTGCGCCCGCTGCCAACATCGCGGGCATCCTGACAACCCTGGAAGAGCGCGAAGCGGCCTGAATGCAAGAACCCTTGCCCCGGCCGACCGACAAGGCGCCGCGCCGGGGCCCATCCCTGACAGAAACGGAAGAGACACCATGGCTGACCTGAAGAAACTTGCCGAAGAGATCGTGGGGCTGACCCTGCTCGAGGCGCAGGAACTGAAAACCATCCTGAAGGATGAATACGGCATCGAACCCGCCGCCGGCGGCGCGGTGATGATGGCCNNTCGAAGGACGAGGCCGAGGAAATCAAGACAAAGCTCGAAGCGGCTGGCGCCGAGGTCGAGCTGAAGTAACGCGGTCGGGCGGACCACGACGACACAGGCCGGTCCCGTTGCCCCGGGGCCGGCCGAACCCGTCTCAGACAGGGCCGTCGGTGCGGCCCTGTTTCAGACGCGGTTCGGGTTCGGGCGCGGTCCGGTGGGACGGACCGCAGGCATGGAACCCACGCGCATGTCCCGCGCGGCCCGGCCGATGCCCGGCGGCCGCCCGCGCGAGAAGAGGAAGGCAGCACCCGCATGCAAGACATTTCCGTCAATCAGAAACGCATCCGCCGCAACTATGGCAAGATCCGCGAAGTGCTGGAGATGCCGAACCTGATCGAGGTTCAGAAATCCTCCTATGACCTGTTTCTGAATTCCGGCGAGGCGGCGCAGCCCACCGATGGCGAGGGCATCCAGGGGGTGTTCCAGTCGGTGTTCCCGATCAAGGATTTCAACGAGACGGCGGTGCTCGAATTCGTGAAATACGACCTCGAGCCGCCGAAATACGATGTCGACGAATGCCAGCAGCGCGACATGACCTATGCCGCGCCCCTGAAGGTCACGCTGCGGCTGATCGTGTTCGATGTCGACGAGGATACCGGCGCCAAGGCGGTGAAGGACATCAAGGAGCAGGACGTGTTCATGGGCGACATGCCGCTCATGACACCGATCGGCACCTTCATCGTGAACGGCACCGAGCGGGTGATCGTCAGCCAGATGCACCGCTCGCCCGGCGTGTTCTTCGACCATGACAAGGGCAAGACCCATTCCAGCGGCAAGCTGCTGTTTGCCTGCCGGATCATTCCCTATCGCGGCTCGTGGCTCGACTTCGAGTTCGACGCCAAGGACCTGGTCTATGCCCGCATCGACCGCCGGCGGAAGCTGCCGGTGACGACCCTGCTTTACGCGCTCGGTCTCGACCAGGAAGGCATCATGGATGCCTATTACCAGACCGTGACGTTTTCCCATCGCCAGGGCGAGGGCTGGGCGACCCGGTTCTTTCCCGAGCGTATCCGCGGCACCCGGCCGCCCTTTGACATCGTCGATGCCGACACCGGCACGGTGATCGCCGAGGCCGGCAAGAAGGTCACGCCGCGCGCGGTCAAGAAGCTGATCGACGAAGGCCAGATCGAGGACATCCTGGTGCCGTTCGACGATATCGTCGGCCGCTTTGCCGCGAGGGACATGATCAACGAGGAGACCGGCGAGATCTGGGTCGAGGCCGGCGACGAACTGACCTGGGAGGTCGACAAGGACGGCACCGTCACCGGCGGCACGCTGAAGACGCTGCTCGACAACGGTGTCGTCGATATCCCGGTGCTCGACATCGACAACATCAATTTCGGCGGGTATATCCGCAACACGATGGCGGCCGACAAGAACCACGACCGCGATTCGGCCCTGATGGACATCTACCGGGTGATGCGCCCGGGCGAGCCGCCGACCGTCGATGCCGCGACCGCCCTGTTCGAGCAGCTGTTCTTCGACCCCGAGCGCTATGACCTGTCGGCCGTTGGCCGGGTCAAGATGAACATGCGGCTGAACCTCGATGCGCCGGACACCCAGCGGACGCTGCGCCGCGAGGATATCGTGTCGTGCATCCGCGCCCTGGTCGAGCTGCGCGACGGCCGCGGCGAGGTCGACGATATCGACCATCTCGGCAACCGCCGGGTCCGGTCGGTCGGCGAG
>DNSZ01000216.1:20590-20958 GCA_003500165.1 Paracoccaceae bacterium
GAAGGTCCGAATATCGGCTTGATCAACTCGCTTGCGACCTTTGCCCGGGTCAACAAATACGGCTTCATCGAAACGCCCTATCGGCGGGTCGAGGATGGTAAGGTGACCGACGAGGTCACCTATATGTCCGCGACCGAAGAGATGCGGCACACCGTGGCACAGGCCAACGCCCAGCTCGACGACGAGGGACGGTTCATCAACGATCTCGCCTCGACCCGGCGAAGCGGCGAATACACGATGAGCCCGACGGGGAATATCGACTATATCGACGTCTCGCCCAAGCAGCTCGTTTCGGTGGCGGCATCGCTGATCCCGTTTCTGGAAAATGACGACGCCAACCGCGCTCTGATGGGCTCGAACATGCAGCG
>DNSZ01000216.1:20969-33632 GCA_003500165.1 Paracoccaceae bacterium
AACCAGAACACCTGCATCAACCAGAAGCCGCTGGTGAAGGTGGGCGACAGCGTTGCCAGGGGCGAGGTGATCGCCGACGGGCCGTCGACCGATCTCGGTGAACTGGCGCTGGGCAAGAACTGCCTCGTCGCCTTCATGCCCTGGAACGGCTACAACTACGAGGATTCGATCCTGATCTCCGAGCGGATCGCACGCGACGACGTCTTCACCTCGATCCATATCGAGGAATACGAGATCGCCGCCCGCGACACCAAGCTGGGCCCCGAGGAAGTCACCCGTGACATCCCCAATGTCGGCGAGGAAGCGCTGCGCAATCTCGACGAGGCGGGCATCGTCTATATCGGCGCCGAGGTCGGCCCGGGCGACATTCTGGTCGGCAAGATCACGCCCAAGGGCGAAAGCCCGATGACGCCCGAAGAGAAACTGCTGCGGGCGATCTTTGGCGAAAAGGCATCGGATGTGCGCGACACCTCGCTGCGTCTGCCGCCGGGCGATTTCGGCACCGTGGTCGAGGTTCGGGTGTTCAACCGCCACGGGATCGAAAAGGACGAACGCGCCCTGCAGATCGAACGCGAGGAGGTCGAAAGCCTGGCCCGCGACCGTGACGACGAGATGGCGATTCTCGAACGCAACACCTATGCGCGGTTGCGCGCGCTGATCCTGGGCAAGGTTGCGGTAAAGGGGCCAAAGGGCGTCAAGGCGAACAGCCCGATCACCGAAGAGCTGCTGGACGGCCTGTCGCGCGGTCAATGGTGGCAGCTCGCTTTGGGTGACGAGGCCGATGCCGCCCAGGTCGAAGCCCTGAACACCCAGTTCGAGGCGCAGAAGCGCGTGTTGACGGCACGGTTCGAGGACAAGGTCGAAAAGGTCCGCCGTGGCGACGACCTGCCGCCGGGCGTCCTGAAGATGGTCAAGGTCTTCATCGCGGTGAAGCGCAAGCTGCAGCCGGGCGACAAGATGGCCGGCCGGCACGGCAACAAGGGCGTGGTCTCGAAGGTCGTGCCGATGGAAGACATGCCGTTCCTGGAAGACGGCACGCCGGTCGACCTCGTTCTGAACCCGCTCGGCGTGCCGAGCCGGATGAATGTCGGCCAGATCCTGGAAACCCATATGGGCTGGGCGGCGCGCGGGCTGGGCGTGCGGATCGACGAGGCGCTCGACGAGTATCGTCGAACCGGCGACATGACCCCGGTGCAGGAGGCGATGCGCCTGGCCTATGGCGACGAGACCTTCGAGGCCGCGCTGTCGGGGCATGATGCGGACGCCTTCATCGAGGCGGCCGAGAATGTGCGCCGCGGCGTGCCGATCGCCACGCCGGTGTTCGACGGCGCCAAGGAGCCCGATGTGAACGACGCGTTGCGGCGCGCGGGTTTCGACGAATCCGGCCAGTCGACCGTCTATGACGGCCGCACCGGCGAACGCTTTGCGCGCCCCGTGACCGTGGGAGTGAAATACCTGCTCAAGCTGCACCATCTGGTGGATGACAAGATCCACGCGCGCTCGACCGGCCCCTATTCGCTGGTGACCCAGCAGCCGCTGGGCGGCAAGGCCCAGTTCGGCGGCCAGCGCTTCGGCGAGATGGAGGTCTGGGCGCTGGAAGCCTATGGCGCGGCCTACACCTTGCAGGAGATGCTGACCGTGAAGTCGGACGACGTCGCCGGCCGGACCAAGGTCTATGAGTCGATCGTCAAGGGCGAGGACAATTTCGAAGCGGGCGTTCCGGAATCCTTCAACGTGCTGGTGAAAGAGGTTCAGGGACTGGGCCTGAACATGGAGCTTCTGGATGCGGAGGAGGAGGCGTGACGCCCGGAGCTTCGGCAGATATCCAGCCCGGCGGCACGGTGCTGCAACAGGCGCAGCCGCCGGCGGCCCGGCCCGCCGATCCGGGCCGGGACGATATCGCCATCCTGATGTCAACCTACCGGAAGCATGAGTGGATCGTGCCGGCGGCGCGCGCGAACATCGAGTTGTTCTGGCCCGATCACCCGCAGCTCTACATCCTGACGGATGGCGAACTCGACGGTGACGAGGTCATTCGGACGGAAGAACGGGAATTCGTTGCCGCCCTGCAGGACGGTGTGGCCGAGATCAGACGCCGCCAGCAGCAGGTCCGATACATATACCTGCTGCTGGAGGATCTGGCGCCTCTTGCGCCCGTCGATGACGACCGCCTGCGCAGGGTCGAGAATGCCATGAAGGCCGGCAATGGCGCCTATTTCTACATGCCATGGGCCGGTGCACACCGGCATCACGTCGCAAAGGCGGAAACGGGTCTGCTGGGTGAGGCCGGAGCCGGGCTGGGCATTCACGATGTCGGCGAGGCGTATCCGTTCTACTACAGCTGTGTCGTCGCCTTCTGGCGGGTCGATTACTTTCTTGCGGTGCTGTCGGAAAAGCAGCGGGTCGGGATAACCGATCCATGGGGGTTCGAAAATCCGTTCGAAAAGGATCTGGATGTAAAGCCCGAGGCCAAACAGCCGCATTTCTTCATCGATCAGCCCTGGCCGACCTATCAATCGGGTCTGTTCCTGCAGGGTCAAATCAATCGGGCCATCGTGCGGGATCGCCGCTTTGGGCCGTCGCCCGCAAAGGACCTGGTCTACCAGACATACATGTCGCAGGGCAGCATCCTTGAGCGGCTGAAGAAACGCGCCTCACGCTTGAATCACATGCGAAAGGGCATGCTTGCCGGAGTTGGAAGTTGACCCAGATGTCCAACGAATGGCGGCACATCCTTTCGACCCGACCCTGTGCAGAAGGGTCCAACCGATGATCCGGGCGCAACCTGCAAGACCGATGACACGGTCCCCGATCGACACAACAATTCCCGCCCAAGCGGCGTAAAGGAGGGTTTCCGAATGAACCAGGAACTGACCCAAAACCCGTTCAGCCCGCTCGCCGCGCCCAAGCAGTTCGACGAGATCCGGGTGACCCTGGCCAGCCCCGAGCGTATCCTCAGCTGGTCCTATGGCGAAATCAAGAAGCCCGAGACGATCAACTACCGGACCTTCAAGCCCGAGCGTGACGGGCTGTTCTGTGCGCGCATCTTTGGCCCGATCAAGGATTACGAATGCCTGTGCGGTAAATACAAGCGGATGAAATATCGCGGCGTCGTCTGCGAGAAATGCGGCGTCGAGGTGACTCTGCGGAAGGTCCGGCGCGAGCGGATGGGCCATATCCAGCTGGCCGCGCCGGTCGCTCACATCTGGTTCCTGAAATCGCTGCCCAGCCGGATCGGGCTGATGCTGGACATGACGCTGCGCGACCTCGAACGGATTCTCTATTTCGAGAATTACGTGGTGATCGAGCCCGGGCTTACCGACCTGTCCTATGGCCAGAAACTGACCGAGGAGGAGTTCCTGGACGCCCAGGACCAGTTCGGCATGGATGCGTTCACCGCCGGGATCGGCGCCGAGGCGATCCGCGACATGCTGGCCCAGATCGACCTGGAGGCCGAGGCCGAACAACTGCGCGCCGATCTGGCCGAGGCGACCGGCGAGTTGAAGCCGAAGAAGATCATCAAGCGGTTGAAGCTGGTGGAGCATTTCCTGGAATCCGGCAACCGGCCGGAATGGATGGTGCTGACGGTGATCCCGGTGATCCCGCCCGAATTGCGGCCGCTGGTGCCGCTGGATGGCGGGCGTTTCGCCACCTCGGACCTCAACGACCTCTACCGCCGGGTGATCAACCGCAACAACCGGCTGAAGCGGCTGATCGAATTGCGCGCGCCCGACATCATCATCCGCAACGAAAAGCGGATGTTGCAGGAATCGGTCGACGCGCTGTTCGACAATGGCCGGCGTGGCAGGGTGATCACCGGCCAGAACAAGCGGCCGCTGAAATCGCTCTCGGACATGCTGAAGGGCAAGCAGGGCCGGTTCCGCCAGAACCTGTTGGGCAAGCGGGTCGATTTCTCGGGCCGTTCGGTGATCGTCACCGGGCCGGAACTGAAGCTGCACCAATGCGGGCTACCGAAAAAGATGGCGCTGGAGCTGTTCAAGCCGTTCATCTATTCGCGGCTGGAGGCGAAGGGCCTGTCCTCGACCGTCAAGCAAGCCAAGAAGCTGGTCGAAAAGGAACGCGCCGAGGTCTGGGACATCCTCGACGAGGTGATCCGCGAACATCCGGTGATGCTCAACCGCGCGCCGACATTGCACCGGCTGGGCATCCAGGCCTTCGAGCCGGTGCTGATCGAGGGCAAGGCGATCCAGCTGCATCCGCTGGTCTGTTCGGCGTTCAACGCCGATTTCGACGGCGACCAGATGGCGGTCCATGTGCCGCTCAGCCTCGAGGCGCAGCTCGAGGCCCGCGTGCTGATGATGTCGACCAACAACGTCCTGTCGCCGGCCAACGGCAAGCCGATCATCGTGCCGTCGCAGGACATGATCCTGGGCCTCTACTATGTCACCCTGATGCGCCAGGGCATGCCGGGCGAGGGCATGGCCTTTGGCACGATCGAAGAGGTCGAACAGGCGCTGGCCGCGGGCGTGGTGCATCTGCACGCGAAAATCCAGGCCCGGGTCCTGCAGATCGACGAAGAGGGCAACGAGGTCTACCGCCGGTTCGAAACCACACCGGGCCGGGTCCGGCTGGGCGCGCTTCTGCCGCTCAACGCGAAGGCGCCGTTCGATCTGGTCAACCGGCTGCTGAAGAAGGGCGAGGTGCAGGAGGTGATCGACACCGTCTACCGCTATTGCGGCCAGAAGGAGAGCGTCATCTTCTGCGACCAGATCATGAGCCTGGGCTTTCAGGAAGCATTCCGCGCCGGCATTTCCTTCGGCAAGGACGACATGGTGATCCCGGACGAAAAATGGACGATCGTCGACGGGGTGCGCGCCCAGGTGAAGGAATTCGAACAGCAATACATGGACGGGCTGATCACCCAGGGCGAAAAGTACAACAAGGTCGTCGATGCCTGGTCGAAATGCAACGATCAGGTGACCGACGCGATGATGGCGGCGATCTCGACAACGCAGGTCGATGAGGACGGTCGCGAGCTCGAGCCCAACTCGGTCTACATGATGGCCCATTCCAAGGCGCGCGGCTCGGTCACCCAGATGAAGCAGCTCGGCGGGATGCGCGGGCTGATGAACAAGCCGTCGGGCGAGATCATCGAGACGCCGATCATCTCGAACTTCAAGGAAGGCCTCACCGTGCTGGAGTATTTCAACTCCACCCATGGTGCGCGCAAGGGGCTGTCGGACACCGCGCTGAAGACGGCCAATTCGGGCTATCTGACGCGGCGCCTGGTGGATGTTGCGCAGGACTGCATCGTCCGCGAACTGGATTGCGGCACCGACCAGGCGATCAACGCCCAGGCGGCCCTGTCCGATGGCGAGGTGGTGTCGAGCCTTTCGGAACGGCTGCTCGGTCGCGTGGCGGCCGACGATATCGTCGTGCCGGGGACCGAGGAACTGCTGGTCCGCCAGGGCGAATTGATCGACGAGCGCAAGGCCGACGCGGTCGAGGCAGCCGGCGTCCAGTCCGTGCGCATCCGCTCGCCGCTGACCTGCGAATCCGAGGAAGGCGTCTGTGCGATGTGCTACGGGCGCGACCTGGCGCGGGGCACGATCGTCAATGTCGGCGAGGCGGTGGGCATCATCGCCGCGCAGTCGATCGGCGAACCGGGCACCCAGCTGACCATGCGCACCTTCCACATCGGCGGCGTGGCCCAGGGCGGCGGTCAGCAGAGCTTTCAGGAGGCTGGCCAGGCCGGCCGGATCTCGTTCCGCAACGCAATCACGCTGAGCAATGCGCGCGGGGAACCGATCGTCATGGGGCGCAACATGGTCATGATCATTGCCGATCCGGCGGGCGCCGAACTGGCCAGCTACAAGCTGGGCTATGGCACCAAGCTTCTGGTGGCCGAGGGCGACGAGGTCACGCGCGGCCAGAAACTGTTCGAATGGGATCCGTTCACCCAGCCGATCATCGCCGAGAAGGGCGGCGTGGCGCGGCTTGTCGATCTCGCGACCGGGGTTTCGGTGCGCGAGGAAACCGACGAGGCGACGGGGATGACCCAGAAGATCGTCTCGGACTGGCGTTCCGCGCCCAAGGGCAACGAACTCAAGCCCGAGATCATCGTGATGGATCCCGAAACCGGCGAACCGGTGCGCAACGATCTGGGCAACCCGGTCAGCTATCCGATGTCGGTCGATGCGGTGCTGTCGGTCGAAGAGGGCGAGGCAGTGGCGGCCGGCGACGTGGTCGCGCGCATCCCGCGCGAATCGGCCAAGACCAAGGACATCACCGGCGGCCTGCCGCGGGTGGCCGAACTGTTCGAGGCACGCCGGCCCAAGGACCACGCGATCATCGCCGAGATCGACGGAACGGTGAAATTCGGCCGCGACTACAAGAACAAGCGCCGGATCAGCATCGTGCCGGCCGATGACAGCCTGGAACCGGTCGAATACATGGTGCCGAAGGGCAAGCACATCCCGGTGCAGGAAGGCGACTATGTCCAGAAGGGCGACTACATCATGGACGGCAACCCGGCGCCGCATGACATCCTTCGGATCATGGGAGTCGAGGCGCTGGCCGACTATCTGATCGACGAGGTGCAGGAGGTCTACCGTCTTCAAGGCGTCAAGATCAACGACAAGCATATCGAGGTGATCGTCCGGCAGATGCTGCAGAAATGGGAAATCCTCGATTCGGGCGAAACGACGCTTCTGAAGGGCGAGCATGTCGACAAGATCGACCTTGAGGCGGCCAACGCGAAAGCCGCCGCCGAAGGCCGCCGCCCGGCCGAGGCCGAGCCGATCCTGCTGGGCATCACCAAGGCCAGCCTGCAGACCCGGTCGTTCATCTCGGCCGCTTCGTTCCAGGAGACGACCCGGGTGCTGACCGAGGCGAGCGTGCAGGGCAAGCGCGACAAGCTGCTGGGCCTGAAGGAAAACGTGATCGTCGGCCGGCTGATCCCGGCGGGCACCGGCGGGGCGATCCAGCGGGTCCGCCGGATTGCGGGCGACCGCGACCAGAAGATCATCGAGGAAAAGCGCGCCGCGGCCGAGGCGGCGGCGGCGCTGGAATCGCCCGATGCGGTGTTCGGCGGTGGCGGCGACGGGGCCGTTTTCGACACGTCCGACCGGGATTGATGGCCTGGCGCAATGGGGTCACCCATTGCGCCCTGGTCTGAGCCGTCCCCGGGGGTTGGTTCGCCACTGTGACCGGTTTAAGGCCCAAGGGCACAATTTGGAGGGCGGCATGGAACTGACCGTGTATCTTTCGGGCGAGATTCACACCGACTGGCGGGCCGAACTGGCCGAGGCTTGCGACGGGCTCGACATCCATTTCACCGCGCCGGTGACCGATCATGCGGCCTCCGACGATTGCGGGGTGGCGGTGTTCGGCCCCGAGGACAGCAAGGTCTGGCACGATCGCAAGGGTGCGCTGTTGAACGCGATCCGCACCCGCACGCTGATCGAGGAGGCCGATGTCGTCGTCATCCGCTTTGGCGAGAAATACAGGCAGTGGAATGCGGCCTTCGATGCAGGCTATGCGGCCGCGCTTGGCACGCCGCTGATCGTGCTGCATTCGCCCGAGCACGCCCATGCGCTGAAGGAGGTCGATGCCGCGGCCCAGGCGGTCGCCGAGACGCCGGCCCAGGTGGCCGATGCGCTGCGCTATGTGATGACCGGCCGGCTGCCGGGATAGAAAGCGGTCCCGGCCCGCATCGGAAACAGACGCCCTTCGTCGGCGCACCTTATATCAACGGTCATTGATATTGACCGTTGTGTGCCTTCCGCCCCGCCTCCCCACCAATCCTGTCCTATCCCAAGGGTCAAGATTGGTGGTGAGGCGGGGAGGAAGGGCGCGGGAGGCGGACCAGCCGCGATGAGTCATGCTCATTGCGGCTTGGTATGAGTAGTCCGGGGGAGGCTGCCATCAGGTCCGTGGAGCCGCCGCCGATTGGAAGCCTAAACGCCGATGTCAAGCTTTGCGTTCTGCAGATAGGCCGCAAGGCTTTCGAGTTGCTTGCCGCTCAGACGTTCCAGGATGTCGGACGGCAGCATCTCGGGAACGTCGCTTTCGTCGACGGCCATCGAGCCTTCAAGGTTGTTCTTGTGGAGACGGCCGTCTTTCATGATGAGGCGTATGCTCTCTTTGGGGTCCGAGAGCATCGTGATATCCTTGCTTGGATCACCCTCGAAGAGGACGAGGTCGGCAAGCGCGCCTTTCTCGATGACGCCCAGCTTGCCATAGGGGTTCCGGGTCCCGCACAATTCCACCAGTTCCGCAGCATTCGAGGTGGCTTGGCGCAGGATATCGAGCGGCTCCCAATACGTTGACCGCACGGTCCATTCCTGCGGCGCGGCGAGGACGATGCTTTGGCCCTGGCAGACATCGGTTGACCAGGTCACCGTCACATTGTGCTTTTTGGACAGCTCGACCATGGTCGCGAACCCATTATGGACGCGGATGGCTTTCTCGCGCCGATCACCGGTCAGCATGGGGGGCACGTTTTCCGGCGCACAGGTCACCACAGCCGGATAGGCCTGGGTTGACAAATAGGCGCCGTAATCGGCCATCATCTTGAACGTGTCTTCGTCGCACAGCATCGCGTGCTCGATCGACCGCACGCCCGCTTTCAGGCAGCGCTGCGTCGTATGCGGCATATAGGTGTGGGCCATGCAATAGGTGCCGTATTGCTCGGCAACGGCAACGGCTGCGCGGTATTCTTCCTCGGTGAACCCGTGCATGTCGATGGGATCGAAGACGCTGGAAATGCCGCCGCTGCCCATCAGCTTCAACTGCGTGGCGCCCTGGCGCATCTGTTCGCGCGCGGCCCGCGTGATATCGGCGACGCCATCGGCCATGATCGTGTGACCCAGGGTCTCGAACGGCGGACGCGCACCGCCGAAATGCGGGTGCGGGTCGGCGAAGTGCCGCCAGTCGCCATGCCCCCCCGTCGAGGTCAGGGTCGCCATCGAGGGAAAAACCCGCGGCCCCGGCACGAAGCCTTCGTCGATGGCCTTCTTCAGTCCGATGTCGGCCCCGCCGGCCGACCGCACGGTGGTAAAGCCCCAGTCGAGCCAGCGCCGCGCCATGACCACGCCAAGGGCACCGACATAGCTCCAATGCATCTCGTCAAGCGTCGTGATACTGCCATTGAACGACCACAACAGGTGCTCGTGGGTGGCGATGAACGCCGGCGACAGGACGCGTCCGCCGCCGTCAATGACGATGGCCCCCTCGGGGATTTCAAGTCCTTCCGTCGCGACCGCCTCGATCCTGGTCCCCGCGACCAGCACCCGCCCCGCTGGATGCAGAGCCCTGCCATCGAAAAGCTGGATATTGTCAAACGCGATGATTCTCTGTGCTGACATGGCGAAACCTCTCCGCATCCCGGCCGGATCATGGCCTTACAGCGGCGCACCATACAGGCCCGGACGGCTGCCGTCACGGCAAAGGGTGCAGGGTAGCAACGGTCATCGGGCATGACCGTTGCTATCAGAACGCCTTGAACGTCATTGTGGTGAGCGAGCGGGTTATGCCCGGAATGTCGAGCAGCCGCTCGTTGATGTAATGGCCCACATCGACCTCCTTCGGGACATAGATCTTGGCCAGAAGGTCGTATTCGCCGGAGGTCGAATAAAGCTCGGACACGAGCTCGCGCTCATAGATCGCATCGGCGACCTGATAGGTTCGGCCGGGCTGACAGCGAAGTTGGACGAACACGCAATGCATGGTGCCTCCCGTTCTTGCACCGGGTCTCGATAGCGCGGCAGGCTGCCTTGCGCCAGCGCCACGATGCGGGGCTGGCGCGATGCGCCAGATTCATTGCGACCTGGCAGCCGGCAGTCCGGGCGCCTTGCGGTCGCTATCTTCCTGCCGCCTCCAGCCGTTCCTGGGCGGCGAGCCACAACGCCTCGGCCCGGTCGAGCCCGTCGAGCAGCTCGGCATGCTTGGCCTGCCATTTGCGCGCCTCCGCGGCGCGGTGCGGGGGGGCGTCGACGGCAAAACGGGTGCTTGCCGCGCGGTTGCGGATATCGGACCTGTCAAACCCGACCCTACGGCCCGCTGCCGTCTACATCAGGCGGCTTACAGGAGGTGGTATCGCTTAGGATCCTGCCCACCGATTCTGATCGGGTCGGTTCTCGGAGCTGCGGTGACCTTCTCCGAAACCGAGTCGACGTCCATCTCTGCGCCCAAGTCAAGCCGTTTGATTGCCATCAGTCTGATGAGCATCTCAGCCGTGTCCTTGATGGGGTTTTCCTCACGCTCCCAGCGGCTAACCGTAAGAAGCGTAACCTTGAGGGTTTCGGCAAGCTTCTCTTGGGTAAGGCCCATTTCGGTACGCAGAAAGCGCAGTTCCTTGCCGGTCATCTTGGACGGCAACTGCACGATCCCTTCCGCGATCACTTTGTGCAGAAGGCCGATGGCCGGGATCGTTACTGTATCCTCCCCGGAATGGTCCTGAACAACACTCATCCCCTCGATGAATACGTTGTCCAGACCGCATTCGGTGTAGTGATAGGCATCATTCATGGTTCTTCCAACGCTCTAGTCTCGCCACATCACAGTGACGACCTTGATCTCAGATGCTCGCCGATCCGGTATGACAACCATCCTCAGAAATCGTGCACCCGAGTTCGGGGACTGCCCCTCAACCTTGTACTTGAACAGGCCGCTGACGGTGGACGGCTCTGGATCGGCGTAAACATAGCCCTGTCGAAGCACGAACAGCACATCTGATATGATCAGGCTCCGCTCGTTCAGCCTTTCTCGCGCATGCTCAGTACAAGCGAAACCGCAGGTCGGATCCCGAGCTATCCTGCGTATCTCGGTGGTGGCAACTGCGGGTCTCCATGGTTGGCTTTGCTGCGACACGTCGCATCCGGGTGATTCTCTCCATTCCCCTACAACTTATCATTTTGATAGGTTGGTGCAAGTCTCCTAACACCTCCTTGACTGAAAGAACGCAGCCGTTGCTTGTGAACGATAGACGCATGACCCCCAACATGTCTGCAAGATGCCCCGCCGGTTCCGCACTTACCCCCCCGCCGCCTCCAGCCGTTCCTGGGCGGCGAGCCACAACGCCTCGGCCCGGTCGAGCCCGTCGAGCAGCTCGGCATGCTTGGCCTGCCATTTGCGCGCTTCTGCAGCGCGGTGCGGCGCATAGAGGTCGGGATCGGCAAGGATGTCGTCGAGTTTCGCCCGCATCGCCTCGAGCTTTTCGATCCGCGCCTCGCAGCGCTTCACCTCGGCCGCCAGTTCCGCGCGGGCGGCAGGGGGCGGCTTGGCCGGGGCCTTCCGCGCTGCGGGTTTCGCGGGCTCCGGTGTCGGCGCGGGCTGGCCCGCCAGTTCGCGCCGGTACTCCTCCAGCGTGCCGTCCCAGACCCGCACCGTACCCGCGCCGACACGCCACAGCCGGTCGGCGGTCAGGCTGAGCAGGTGAAAGTCGTGGCTGACCAGGATCACCGCGCCGGGATATTCCGCCAGCGCCTCGACCAGCGCGGCCCGGCTGTCGATATCGAGATGGTTCGTGGGCTCGTCGAGGATCAGCAGGTTCGGCGCGTCGATGGTGGCGAGCATGAGCGACAGCCGCGCCTTCTGCCCGCCCGACAGGTTCGCCACCGGCACCTCGGCCGCCTCTGCCCCAAGGCCAAAGCCGGCAAGCTGCGCGCGCAGTCGTGCCGGCGCCTCGGCCGGTCGCAGCCGGCGGATATGATCGAGCGGGGTCTCGTCCGGATGCAGTTCCTCGATCTGATGCTGGGCGAAATAGCCCACGCGCAGCTTTGCCGCCCGCGTGCCCGCCCCGGCCATGCGCGGCAGTTTGCCCGCGATCAGCTTGGCCAGTGTCGACTTGCCCTCGCCATTGCGGCCCAACAGGGCGATCCGGTCGTCGGGGTCGATGCGCAGGCTGAGCCGCTGCAGGACCGGTCGCTGGTCATAGCCTGCCGCGGCGCCGTCCAGCGTCACGATGGGGGGCGACAGCGCCTCGGGTTCGGGAAAGCCGAAGCGGACATGCTGTTGGGGCCCGTCGGTCGCGACCGGTTCCATCCGCGCGATCATCTTCAGCCTGGCCTGGGCCTGTTTCGCCTTCGACGCCTTGTACCGGAACCGGTCGACGAAGCTTTGCAGATGCGCGCGCCGGGCGGCCTGTTTCTTGGTGAAGGCGGCACGCTGCGCGGCGGCGGCGCGTCGCGCGCTGTCGAAGGCGTCGTAATTGCCCGGCCAGAGCGTCAGCTTGCGGTCGTGGAGATGCAGGATCGCCCCGGCCGCGCGGTTCAGAAGCCCCCGATCGTGGCTGATCGTCAGCACCGTATGGGGATAACGGGCCAGATACCCCTCGAGCCAGAGCGCGCCTTCGAGGTCGAGATAGTTGGTCGGCTCGTCCAGCAGCAACAGGTCGGGCGCCGCGAACAGCACCGCCGCCAGCGCCACCCGCATCCGCCACCCGCCCGAGAATTCGGCGCAGGGGCGGGCCTGGGCGGCGGCGTCGAAACCCAAGCCCTGCAGGATGGTCGCCGCGCGCGCCTCGGCCGACCAGGCGTCGATATCCGCCAGCCGCGTCTGGATCTCGGCGATGCGGGCGGGGTCGCTGGCGGTTTCCGCCTCGGCCAGCAGCGCGGCGCGTTCGGTATCGGCGGCCAGGACCGTGTCGAGCAGGCTGGTGGGGCCGGCCGGCGCCTCTTGCGCCACGCCGCCGATGCGCGC
>DNSZ01000142.1 GCA_003500165.1 Paracoccaceae bacterium
GGTCAGACCGGACGCTTACGAAACAAGTACAGGCCACCGCCTATGACAACATCGCCAAGGCTGCCGGGCTGACCACCCCGTTCGAGGCCATCAGCGTCGAACAGACACCGACCTTTCTGAAGGAACCGATCGCGGTGGCGGATTTCGCCGTGGGCGTTGTCGGGGCGGTGGGAACCAGCGCGGCAGAACTGGCGCAGGCGCGCGGCCTGCCGGGCCAGGAGGTCGCGGTCGATCGGCGCCATGCCGTGATGTCGTTCAACGACGGCATGTATCACTACATGAACGGCGTGGTCATCCTGGGCGGCGAGATCATGGTGCCGGTGAACGGGTTCTATCAGGACAAGGCCGGCCAGTGGATGTGCTTCAACGGCGCTTATCCGCATCTGCGCGACGGCATCCTGAAATACTTCGACGCGCCCCATGACCAGGATGCGTTGATCCGCCAGATCGCCAAGCATGATGCGGCCAAGATCGAAGCCGATTTCGCAGAAATGGGTCTGTGCATGGCACCGATGCACAGCCATGACGAATGGCTGGCCCATCCTCAGGGTGAAGCGATGCGCGATCTTCCGATCCTGACCATGGAAAAATTCGGCGACGCCAAGGGCCGGGTTCTGCCCGAAGCGAAACACCGCCCGATGGAGGGCGTGCGCGTCATCGATGTGACGCATGTCGTCGCGGGCCCCTGGGCCACCCGCGTCATGGCCGATATGGGCGCCGATGTGATCTCGATCCGCAACCCGGCCTTCCCGTTCCTGTATCCGATGATCTTCTCGGAAAGCTACGGCAAGAAACAGATCCTGCTCCATTTCAAGATGCAGAAGTCGCTGGCGCGCTTCAAGGAACTGCTGAAGGACGCGGATGTCCTGTGCTGGGGCTATGCGCCCGGTTCGCTCGACCGGCTCGGGCTTGACCGCGACACGTTGCGCGCGTTGAACCCGAACCTCGTGGTCACCCATGTGTCGGCCTATGGGCCAAAGGGGCCGTGGTCGCAGCGCAAGGGATGGGAGCAACTGTCGCAAACCTGCGCCGGCATGGTTGTGGCGGCCTCGCAGGGGCGGCCGCAGCATCACCTTGTCGCGGCGCTGCCGAACGACTATGCAACCGGGTATCTGGCTGCAATTGGGGCAATGGCGGCGTTGAAACATCGTCAGGAGCAGGGCGGGTTCTGGGAAGTCAATGCGATGCTGACGCGCACGGCCATGGAAATGATGGCGCTGCCGCATGAGCCCGAAGATGCGGTTCCCAACGCCATCGAGGCGGACGCCAAGTATCTGGTCGATCAGGATTCCGATTTCGGGGCCGTGTTCACGAAACTCGCACCGCCGGCGCGGCTGTCGAAGACTCCCGCCTTTTCGGCCACCGGTCCGGCGGTCAACGGCACGCACCCGCCCTTTGACACCGGATGGGACGCATTCCACCCCAGCAGCGGAGAGGTCACCCACCGTCCAACCGCGATGGCCGACAAGATCTATGGTTTTCTGGCCGGGTTCGGACATGAGGACATCATGCTGCGAAAGGAGTAGGAATGAGCAGGACCACGGAAGCCAGGCGGGCGCGGTTCACGCCCCTGGCGGCGGCACTGGTGGCGGGGCTGGCCGGCCCCGTCGCCGCGCAACAGGCAGCAGCCCCGGTGGTTCAGGCCACCGGGGCTGGCGGCTGGAATGTCACGGCCGAAATCTATGGCTGGATGCCGTCGATCAATCCGGAACTGGCCTCTGGCCAGGATCTGGAGATCGATTTCAGCGATATTCTGGATTCACTTCAGTTCACCTTCATGGGCGCCGTAAAGGCGGAGAAAGGCCGGTGGGGTCTGTTCGCCGATCTGGTCTATCTGAATATCGCGGATTCCAAGAGCGGATCGATCCGTGTCGGGCCGTTTGATCTCGCCGACAGCGTGTCGGTGAAGATGAAAAGCTGGATCGTGTCGCTTGGCGCGAGCTATAATTTCGCCCAGACGCAGAGTTCGACCTTCGATGTGGTCGGTGGCGCGCGCTATCTGTCGGTGGAAACGGTCGTGAACGCCAATATTGGACCCCTGTCAAGGGGAATCGATGAAACCGATACCGTCTGGGATGGGTTCATCGGGCTTTCAGGAAGAACCGACCTGAACGACAAGTGGGCGATCTCCTATTATGCCGATATTGGCGCGGGCGGCAGCGATCTGACCTGGCAGGCGCTTGCCGCAATCAATTACCAGGTCAGTGACAGAATCGGTCTGAACGCAGGATATCGGCATATTGACTGGCAATTCGACGATTTCGGGCCGCTCGACCAGCTTTACGTCACCGGACCCTTTGTCGGATTGAAAATAAGCTTCTAGGTTCGGGTCTCGTCCCAAAACATCAGCATCAAAACAAGGAGTTCCAAAATGCTGAAATCTCTGGCACTGTGCATGGGCCTTGCGGTCGTCGCTTCGACCGCTCAGGCGCAGGATTACGAGCTTTACGCCGAAGTCGAGGGGTGGGACGTTTTCGTCGACAACTCGGACCAAACCTGCCTGATCCAGCGCATCAGTGACGCGGGCGTCGTGCAGATGGGGGTTTGGCAGAAAGATCCCCTGATGGTCTATATCGGGGTGTTTACCAAGGATGCGACGAACCTGCGCGACGGCGCAGTGGGCGATCTGATCATCGACATCGATGGACAGCTCTTCACCGGACAAGGCGTCGCGGTGACCAAGCGCATAACCGAGGGCTACCAGGGTGGCTATGTTCTCAGCAACGACCCGGCCTTCCTGACCGACGTGGCAAAGCGCTATGTCATGACGGTCTATCCCAATACCGAAGCCGCATTCCAGGTCAGCCTCGATGGGACCTATGCGGCCATGCAAAGCGCCATGGAGTGCAACGCCGCCCAGGGCAGCTAAGCGCCGCCCGGCATCGGGCCACTCGGGTCCGTTTGCATCAGATGGACCGACCGCGTGGGGACCGCATTGGCGGTCCCCACGCGGTCGGTCC
>DNSZ01000020.1 GCA_003500165.1 Paracoccaceae bacterium
GTCAGCGCAAGTTGGTATGAGTCAAACTCGTTGCGCCTTGGTATGACCCGCCCGATGCGACCGCATCGGGCAGGCGCCCGCCGCGCGGCGGGCGCGCTCCCGGGCGCGCGCCCGGGAGCACCCAAAAGCAGCCGGTCACCTCGCACGACAGAGCTTTGGCCCCGGTCGATCGCCTCACGCGACGGCGGTGTCTCGAGGCGCTGCAACATCGGATCAAGCTCTGAAGGCGGGGCGGGGCAGCGCGATGAACCATCTGCATCCCAGCCGGGGTTCGCAATCGCGGGGAACGGTTTTCGCCGCCACCAGCCTCAGCTCGTCGTTCTTCGCTGCGGCGCCCGTCCTGCCTGCAGCCCTGCATAAAGCGCGTTGAGCGCAGCGGCCTCCTCGGCAATTGCGTGATGCGCCACGGTGTGGCTGCGCGCCGCCTGCCCCATCGCGGCCACCCGGTCCGGATCCGCCATCAACGGACGCAATGCGGCGATCAGGCCATCGACGTCGCCGGTGTCGAACAGGGCGCCAAATTCGGGCGTCACAAGATCGGGCCAGACGCCGGCCCGGCTTGTCACCGCCGGCGCCCCGCTGGCGAAGGCTTCGAGCGGCGTCAGCCCGAAGCCCTCGCTGCGCGAGGCCGCCACCACCAGGCTGGCCCTTCGATACCAGGCCCGGATTTCCGCCGGTGCCAGATCGCCCAGGAAAAAGATGCGGTCCGCGAGCCCGGCCCGGGCGATCCGCGCCCGCAGCCCGGCAAAGAACCGGCGGTCGCGCTCCTGGCAGAGCCCGGTCAGGAATGCCGTCCAGCCCGGATAGGCGGGCAACAGCCGGCACATCGCCTCGACAAACAGATCCGACCCCTTCGATGGCCGAATACGGCCAAACGCCCCGATACCCCGTGTCCCCGGCAGCCCGCCTTCGGCCCAGGCGGCGGCCCGGTCGGCGGGCGGGTGAAACAGGTCGGTGTCGACCCCGTGCGGCACGATCACACTGTACCAGTCGAGAAGGCCCGCCGCGCGCGCGCTGGTGGCAACGATCGCGTCCATGCGGTTCATCACCCCGCGCAGGATGCGGCCGTGCCGGCGCGGTGCGGCCGAGGTAAAGACCAGCTTCCAGGGCTGGCGCAGGACATCGCGCAGGAACAGGCCGGCCTGCATCTCGTTGTTGCGCCGGGCGTGCCAGACCCGGAACCGGCCCGCCTCGGGCGGGGTCCATCCGGCACGGACCACATCGCGAAACCGCCACGCCCCGCCCAGCCCCAGGCCACCGCTGTCGACGACCGCAAGCTCGATCCCCGCCCGCTGCACGGGGACAAGCGCCGCCACCGTCGCGCTGACGCCGGTGCGACGGCGGTGCAGATTGGCGATGACGACGTCCGGCAAATCCATGCCAAGCCCCCGGGGGCGCCGCAGCTTCCCGGGTGACACCGGTGCGCGGACCCGCTAGATGTAGCGTCATAAAGCATCGAGCAGACAAGGAACAGAACCATGCACGACTGGAGCCGCCGCGGCTTTCTGGCCGCCGCCGCCGCCGGGCTTGCGGCCTGCAACAACGGCACCCGTTCAAGCCAGCGCGACGTCATCGACACCCGCGTCCGCGGCGCGATCGGGATCATGTATCGCGAATTCCCCGACAGCCGCGAATTGCGGGCCAAATCCGCCGGCATGCTGATGATGCCGCTGGTCACCGAGGCCGGTTTCGGCGTCGGCGGCGGCTATGGCGAGGGCGCTTTGTTGATCGACGACGCGATTGTCGACTACTACTCTTTCGTGATGGGCTCCTTCGGCTTTCAGATCGGCGCCCAGCAATCGGCCCATGCGCTGTTCTTCATGACGCCCGCGGCGCTTGCGGATTTCCGCGGCGCCAGCGGCTGGACCGCCGGGGGCGACATCCAGTATGCGCTGCCCGATCAGGGCGACGCGATCGGCACATCGACGACCAAGCTGCTCTCGCCGGTCATCGCCGTGGTGTTCGGCCAGCAGGGGCTGATCGCGGGGGCGACGCTCAACGGGGGCAAATACACGCGGATCGTGCGCTAGATCGGGCTGCCCGGCGCCGCGCGCCGGGCGGGGGCCCGCTGGCCGGCCCGGCCGGGATCCCTCCCGCCGGCCTGCCCGGCTTGTCCCAGATGCGTCGGCGCGCTAGGGAAAACTGGGGCCGCAACCGGGGGGACCCATTGGCGCAGGCGTTCATTTGCGATGGCACCCGCACGCCGATCGGCCGCTATGGCGGCGCACTGGCGGCCGTTCGGGCCGACGATCTGGCCGCCCATCCGATCCGCGCGCTGATCGAACGCAACCCCGGCCTCGACCCGGCTGCCATCGACGACGTGATCCTCGGCTGTGCCAACCAGGCCGGCGAGGACAACCGCAACGTGGCCCGGATGGCCGCCCTTCTGGCCGGACTGCCCGAGGCGGTGCCCGGCACCACGGTCAACCGGCTCTGCGCCTCGGGGCTCGAGGCGGTGGGGATGGCGGCGCGGGCGATCCGCGCGGGCGACGCCGACATGATCGTTGCCGGCGGGGTCGAAAGCATGAGCCGCGCGCCCTTCGTGATGCCCAAGGCCACGGCAGCATTCTCGCGGGCGAACGCGGTCTACGACACGACGATTGGCTGGCGCTTCGTCAACCCCGCCTTGCAGGCGGCCTACGGCACCGATTCGATGCCAGAGACGGCGGACAATGTGGCGGCCGAATACGCGATCGCCCGGGCCGATCAGGATGCCTTTGCCGCGCGCAGCCAGGCCCGCTGGGCCGCGGCAGAGGCGGCCGGGCTGTTCGCCGCAGAGATCACCCCGGTGACCGTCCCCCGGCGCAAGGGCGATCCGGTGACTTTTGCGCGCGACGAACATCCCCGCCCCGGAACCACGACCGACCAGCTGGCCACGCTCCAGGGTGTGAACGGCCCCGATCTGTCGGTCACCGCGGGCAATGCCTCGGGCATCAACGATGGCGCGGCGGCGCTGATCCTGTCGGGCGAGGCCGCCGCGGCACGCCACGGCCTGAACCCGATTGCCCGAGTGGTCGGCATGGCCAGCGCCGGCGTCGCCCCGCGCATCATGGGGGTCGGTCCGGTGCCGGCGGTGCGCAAGCTGATGGACCGGACCGGCCTGACGCTCGACCAGATGGATGTGATCGAACTCAACGAGGCGTTCGCGGCCCAGGCGCTGGCGGTGCTGCGCCAGCTTGGCCTGGCCGACGACGCGCCGCAGGTGAACCCGAATGGCGGCGCCATCGCCATGGGGCACCCGCTGGGGATGTCGGGCGCCCGGCTTGCCCTGACCGCGGCGCTGCAACTGCGCCGGGTTGGCGGACGCTTCGCCTTGTGTACATTATGCGTGGGCGTCGGACAGGGCGTGGCCCTGATCCTGGAACGCATCTGACAGGGAGAGGCCGATGTACGCACAGATGGTCACGGGCACCGGCGCGGGCGCGACGTCGCGCGAAGACATGAGCGCGGAGGAGCGCGCCTTTCAGGACCGCATCGATACGGGCGAAAAGATCGAGCCGAAGGACTGGATGCCCGAAGGCTATCGCAGGACGCTGATCCGCCAGATCGGCCAGCACGCGCATTCCGAAATCGTCGGCCAGCTGCCCGAGGGCAACTGGATCAGCCGCGCCCCGACGCTGGAGCGCAAGGCGATCCTGCTGGCCAAGGTGCAGGACGAAGCCGGGCACGGCCTCTATCTTTACTGTGCCGCCGAAACGCTGGGGGTCAGCCGCGACGCATTGATCGAAGAGCTGCATTCGGGAAGGATGAAATATTCGTCGATCTTCAATTATCCCACCCTGACATGGGCCGATATCGGCGCGGTGGGATGGCTGGTCGACGGCGCGGCGATCATGAACCAGGTGCCGCTGCAGCGCACCTCCTACGGGCCCTATGCCCGCGCCATGGTGCGCATCTGCAAGGAAGANNGCCGAATCGATGGCCTGGAAGATCAAGATCAACACCAATGACGAGCTGCGGCAGAAATTCGTCGACCAGACCGTGCCGCAGGCCGAGTATCTGGGGCTGACCATCCCCGACCCCGATCTGACGTGGAACGCCGACCGCGGGCATCACGATTTCACCCAGCCCGACTGGGCGGAGTTCTTCGAGGTGATCCGCGGCAACGGCCCGTGCAACCGCGACCGCATGGCGGCCCGGGTGAAGGCGTGGGAAGATGGCCAATGGGTCCGCGACGGGCTGATGGCGCATGCCCGCAAACGGGCGGCGCGGGTTGCGGCGGAGTAGGGTGATGACCAAGGAAATTGATCCGGTCATGTTTGACTGTCAAGTTTGCGGGAAACGCTATCAGATGGGCCCACATCGGTATGAAGGCCGACCTCTTTCAGGATATGGCGTTACGGTTTGCCTCTCGTGCGACGAAGGAAACCACGATGGCTGGCCGCCATACCGAGAACAGGGTTTGCGCGCTGTTCTTGAAGAGCAAGGTATCGAAGAACCGCCGCGGCTGGCAAATGGGCTGCTGCCTAGAGAGTTTTAGTCGGAGTACTGGATTTGAGCAACGAATGGCCGCTATGGGAGGTGTTCATCCGGGGCAGCCATGGCCTCAACCATCGTCATGTCGGCAGCCTGCATGCGCCAGACGCCGCGATGGCGATCAAGAACGCGCGCGACGTCTACACCCGCCGCAACGAGGGCGTCAGCATCTGGGTGGTCGAGGCGCGCCATATCGCCGCCTCGGCGCCGTCCGACAAGGGCCCGTTCTATGAGCCGTCGAACGCCAAGGTCTATCGCCATCCGACCTTTTTCGACATCCCCGACGAGGTGGGGCCGATGTGATGGAGCGTGACGCGGCGCTGTTCGAATACCTGCTCCGGCTGGGCGATTCGACGCTGATCCTGGGCCAGCGGGTCAGCGAATGGTGCGGCCATGCCCCGGTGCTGGAGGAAGACATCGCGCTGGCCAACACCGCGCTCGACCTGATCGGCCAGACCCAGCTGTGGCTGGGGCTGGCCGGCACGGTCGAGGGCAAGGGCCGCGATGCCGACCGGCTGGCGTTTCACCGTGACGCCTGGGAGTTCCGCAACCTGCTGATCTGCGAACGCCCGAATGGCGATTTCGGCCACACCATGATGCGGCAATTCCTGTTCGACGCCTACCAGTCGGTGCTGCTCGGCTGGCTCAGGGGCGCGGCCGAGCCGCGTGTCGCCGAAATCGCCGAAAAGGCGGCAAAAGAGGTCGCCTATCACGTCGAACGCTCGGGCGACACGGTGATCGGCCTGGGCGACGGGACCGACGAAAGCCATGCCCGGATGCAGGCCGCGCTCGATGCGCTCTGGCCCTGGGTGGGCGAGATGTTCACCGGCGACGCGGTCGAGGCGACGCTTGCGGCCGCGGGCATCGCGCCCGACCCGGCCGATCTGCGCCCGGAATGGGATGCGATCGTGCGAAGGGTGCTTGGCGCGGCGACCCTGACCGTCCCCGACAGCCGGTTTGCCCATCAGGGCGGCAAGACGGGCCGGATGCATACCGAGGAGCTGGGCCATCTGCTGGCCCGGATGCAATGGCTGCAACGCGCCTATCCGGATGCGACATGGTGACGGTCCGGCCTTCGCTTGCCGAGATCTGGGGCTGGCTCGACCAGATCCCCGATCCCGAAATCCCGGCGATCTCGCTCGTCGATCTCGGCATCGTGCGCGACATCGCCTGGCAGGGCGACACGCTGACGGTGACCGTCACGCCGACCTATTCGGGCTGCCCCGCGACATCGGTCATCAACCTCGATATCGCGGCGGCGCTGCGCGTCCGCGGCATCGAGAACCTGACGCTGAAGCGCCAGCTTTCGCCGGCCTGGACCACCGACTGGATCAGCCCGGCGGGGCGGGCGAAACTCGAGGCCTACGGGATCGCCCCGCCCGAACCGGCGGGCGGTCCGAAACGCTGCCCGCGCTGCGGTGCCACCCGCCTGAAACGGATCAGCCAGTTCGGATCGACCCCGTGCAAGGCGCAATGGCAATGCCGCGACTGCCACGAGCCGTTCGACTATTTCAAATGCATCTGAGGGCGCGATGGCACGGTTCTACGACCTGACGGTGACCGACATTCGCAAGACGATCCGCGATGCGGTGGCGGTCACGCTGGCCACCCGGCCCGAAGATGCGGCGGCCTTCGCCTTCACCCAGGGGCAGTATCTGACCTTCCGGCGCGATTTCGACGGCCAGGAACTGCGCCGCAGCTATTCGATCTGTTCGGGCCTCGATGACGGCCTCCTGCAGGTTGGCATCAAGCGGGTCGATGGGGGGGCGTTTTCGACCTGGGCGAATGAAGAGCTGCGCCCGGGCGAGGTTCTGCAGGCAATGCCGCCCCAGGGTCGGTTCCACACCCCGCTCGATCCCACCGCCGCGCGCGCCTATCTGGCCTTTGCCGGCGGGTCGGGCATCACGCCGGTGCTGTCGATCGTGAAAACCGTGCTGGCGCGCGAGCCCCGCGCAGAGGTCACGCTGGTCTATGCCAACCGCGCGCTGTCCTCGATCATGTTCCGCGAGGAACTCGAGGATCTGAAGAACCTGCATATGGGCCGGCTGACGATCCTGCACATCCTCGAAGAGGGGGCCGAGGATATGGAACTGTTCACCGGCCGGGTGGACGCGCGGAAATGCGCCGCCCTGTTCGATGGCTGGATCGATGTCGGCGCCGCCGACACCGCCTTCATCTGCGGGCCCGAACCGATGATGCTGGCGATCTCGGCGGCATTGCGCGACCACGGGATGGCCGAGGATCGGATCAAGTACGAGCTTTTCGCCTCGGCCCAGCCGGGGCAGCTGCCGCGAAACGCGGCCGCCCGCGAGGTCGCCCGCCAGGGCGGACGCGCGGCGGCGCGGATCACGCTTGACGGGGCGGTGCATGGGGTGACGCTGGCCGCCGGCCAGACGATCCTCGACGCCGCCCTCGGTGCCGATCTGGACGCGCCCTATGCCTGCAAGGCGGGCGTCTGTTCGACCTGCCGCGCGCGGATCGTCGAAGGCGAGGTGGAAATGGCGGCCAACCACGCGCTCGAGGATTACGAGGTTGCGCAGGGCTATGCGCTGACCTGCCAGGCGCGGCCGGTCACGCCCCACATCGTCGTCGATTACGACGGGTAGGCCGCGATGGACCGGAACATGCCGATCGAGGAGTATCTGGCACAGGGCGGCGTGCTCACCGCGCCGGCGAACTGCCCGCCGCGCTACCGCGCCGAATTGCTGCGGCTGATGGCCAGCTTCGTCGATTCCGAGATGGCCGCGGCGGCCGGCTTTGCCGAGCGGATCAACGACGCGCCGTCGATCCGGGGCCGGATCGCGGCGGCCCGGATCGTTCTGGAAAAGACCGCCCATGCCGAGCGGGTGCTCGGCCTGATGGCCGAATTCGGCGCCGACATGGCGCGCTATGACGCCGCCCATCCCTGGGCGGCGCGGCTGCCGCGCGATGCCGATCTCGGCGCCGCCCGGCATGGCGGCGACATGCGTCTGGCGCTGTTTCACTACCCGCTCGACGGCTGGGTCGACGCGGTG
Source organism: Paracoccaceae bacterium (assembly GCA_003500165.1). Lineage (GTDB taxonomy): Bacteria > Pseudomonadota > Alphaproteobacteria > Rhodobacterales > Rhodobacteraceae > UBA10424. The sequence goes on from DNSZ01000020.1 coordinate 7,491, forward strand.
GTGATGCACCTGCTGATGGGCCGCGCGGTCGGACTGCAACTGGCGGAGTATGCGCGGGCAAGTTACCGGCCGCTGGCCGAGGCATTGGGCGAGATCGCGCCGGTGGAGGCCCGCCATACGGAACTGGCCGCCGACGGCGTGCGAAGCATCCTCGCGCGGGGCGGCGCCGACGCGGCGCAGGCGGCGCTCGCCTATTGGGTGCCGCGCGTCGGGCTGAGTTTCGGGCGCGGCCAATCCGACCGGTTCGCGCGGCTCGCCGGCTGGGGCCTGCGCCACCGGCCCAACGCCGCGCTGGCCGCCGACTGGGCCGCGGCGACAGCCGCCGAAATCCGCCAGATGGGCCTGCGCTGGCCGGATCCGGACCCGGACGAGCCGCTCAGCCCGCTTGCACCCCGCGCACCGACAGAACCCAGCCGATGACCTCGGCCAGCACCTGCTGGCCGACCGCGACATAGCCCGCGATGATCGCCGCATCGCTGGTCTCGGCGATCGCCACGGCATCGGTGAAGCGGCGGCTGGCCAGGACGGCCGCGTCCTCCTCGCGCAGCAGGCGCGCCGTCAGCGTGACCCGCACCACCGCGCCCGCAGCACCCGGCACGATCTCGGCCTGGAAGTCCGACAGGCTTGTCACCAGGGCATAGTCGCCGATCTCGCTCAGCGGGCGCCGCCCGACATAGCGGAAGGCGCCCGTGCGTTCGAGCCCGTCGACCAGCGCGGTCTGCCACATCACCGGCGCGCTCTCGCTCCACCTTGCCGCTTCGAGATACTGGATCTGGCTGGGCGACGGGCGCACCATGATCCCGTCGGTGTCGAGCGCCCCGCCCGCCGCCGGCTCCGCGACGACCAGATCGACATTCTGCGGACGGCCCCGCGCCACCGGCACCGTCGCCGGCGCGCGCAGTTCGAACACGTCCTGCGGCGCGCTGGCGCGATTGAGCACGCCCAGCGCCGAGCACCCCGAAAGCGCCAGCAGGATCGGCAGGGCCAGGACAGGAAACCGCAGCATCAACACCCCCTAGCGGCGGAAAACGGGCGCCTCGCGCCCGAGGAAATAGCGGGCGGGATCGCGCTCGATCCGGGTCACCAGCCGGTCGAGCGAGCGGACCAGTTGCCGCATCTCTTCGGCCAGGGTCGCATATTGCGGCAGGCCCCGATCGGCGAAGACGCGCAGCGGCGGCCCCAGGCTGGCGGCCGTGCTTTCGACCTCGCCAAAGGCGGCATTGGCGCGTTCGGCGGTCTGGCGCAGCTCGCTGCTGATGACCGGAATGTCCTCGGCGATCTGGGCCAGCGCCCCATCGATCTGCGACAGGGTTTCGCGCAGCGTCGCGGTCATCGCGCCGATATCCTCACGCAGCACCCGGTCGGCCGAGACAAAGGCCCGATCGGCGGCGGCCAGCGCGGCATCGCCGGTTTCAAGCGCCGCATCGAGGCGGGCAAGGGTTCCGTTGGCGTTGCGAAATGTCTCGGTCACCGCGTCCAGCGCCTCGGACGCGTCGTTCGACAGCCCGTCGATCCGGCCCGCCGCCGCCCCCAGATCGGTGCCCACCTGGGCGAGCACGCTTTCCGCCGTGCCGGTCGCGGACCGGATGGCGGCCACCAGATCGGGCAGATCGGTCTCGGCGATCAGGGCCGCCGCATCGGCCATGCGCCCGGCATCGGCCAGCAAGCCGCGCGCATCGGCGACCAGCGCCGCGCCATCGACCGCCAGAAAGCTGTCGAAGCGCTGCGCGGCGCCGTCGACGCTGGCCAGCGTGCGCGACGCATCCCCCAGCACCCGGTCGGCCGCCGCGACCGTCGCCTCGGCCTCGGCCAGGCGATCCGCGGCCAACGCACCGGTCCGGCGGATCTCGTCCAGCGCGACCTGTGCCGTTGCACCGATCTCGTCCACCTGTTGGCGGATGCCGGTGGCCGCCGCGGCCAGATCGTCGGCCAGCACCGGCAGATCCTGGCGAACGAACAGCTCTGCCGCGTCGAGCGCCGCACGCCCGCTGACGAGGGCCGCGTCGCCGGTATCGAGCGTCGCCTGCGCCCGGTCGGCCAGCTCCGTCACCGAAGCCAGCGCCGTCTCGGCGGACTCGGCCACCCCTTCCAGCCGGCCGGTGAAGCCGGCGATCTCCTCGGCCGATGTGGCGATCGTCTCGGACACGGTCGAGAAGCTTTCCAGCGACCGGCCAAGTTCGCCCGAAGCCGCCTCGATATTGGCCAGGGTGGTCGCGATCCGCCCCTGGTTCGCGGGGCCCAGGATTTCGCCCAGTTGTCGCGACACCGAAAGCAGTTCGTCGATGATCTCGGGCGCGCCTTCGGTCAGCGTCTGCAGCGCCGACCGGCCGGCCGGGATTTGCGGCACCTGGTCTGCGCTGGTGGCGCTCAGAAGCGGGTCGCGCGGATCGCCCGCCGACAGCCCGACATAGGAAACCCCCGTCACACCCTGCGATTCGATGGTCGCCACGCTGCTGGTGCGCACCGGCGTGTCGGCCGCGACCTCGATCCGGACGCGCACCCGGCCCGATTGGTCGGGCGACAGGCTGACATCGACGACCTGGCCGACGGGAAGGCCGGCAAAGCGCACCGACGAGGCGCTGGACAGGCCCGAGACGCTGGGGAAATCGGTGTCGTAATAGTCGTATTGCCGGTCGAGTTCGATCCGCGCGAACCACATCAGGAACAGCAGCAGCACGGCAAACCCGGCCAGCGTGAAGGCCCCGATCAGGACGAAATTGGCGCGGGTTTCCATCGACCCGGCTTATCCGCCTGGCGCCTGCGCCGCAATCGCGTCGCGTGCCGCGCGGGCCCGCCGGCCGCGGAAATAGCTTTGCACCCAGGGATGATCGACCGCCCCCATCGCCGCGACCGGCCCGGTGACCAGCACCCGCCTTTCGGCCAGCACCGCGACCCGGTCGCAGATCGCATAAAGCGTGTCGAGGTCATGGGTGACCAGAAACACAGTGAGCCCCAGGGTGCGCGACAGGCTGCCGATCAGATCGTCGAAGGCCGCCGCGCCGATCGGGTCGAGCCCGGCGGTCGGTTCGTCGAGGAAAACGATCTCGGGGTCGAGCGCCAGCGCCCGGGCCAGCCCGGCGCGCTTGCGCATCCCGCCCGACAGTTCGGCCGGGAACTTGTCGCCGGCGCTCCAGGGCAGGCCCGCGAGCGATATCTTGAGCCGTGCCAGCGCCTGCCGGGTTTCGGTGGCAAGGCCATGAATGGCACGCAACGGCACCTCGACATTCTCGCGCACGGTGAGCGAGGAGAACAGCGCGCCGTCCTGAAACAGGACGCCGGTCCGCTGGCTGACCGCCTTCAGGGCGGCCTCGCCCGCCGTCTGCATGTCGACGCCCAGCATCTCGACCGATCCCGCCGCCGGCCGCTGCAGCCCCGCAATCGTGCGAAGCAGCACCGACTTGCCGGTGCCCGAGCCGCCGACCACGCCCAGAACCTCGCCGCGCATGACATCGAGGTCGAGCCCGTCATGGACGATGTTCGGGCCGAACTGGTTGCGCAGGCCGCGAACCCGGATCACCGCATCGGTCATTTCTAAACCCCGATCCGCTGGAAGAAGATCGAGAACATCGCATCGGCGAGGATCACCGCAAAGATCGCGGCGACGACCGCCGTCGATGTCATCCGGCCCAGCGATTCGGCGGTCTTGCCCACGGCCAGCCCCGCCTGGCAGCCGATGACGCCGATCAGCACGGCAAAGACCGGCGCCTTGACCAGCCCGACAAAGGCGTGGCCGGCATTGGCGCCTTCGGCCAGGCGGGTCAGAAACATCGCCGGCGATATCCCCAGCTCGATCCACGACATCAGGGCGCCGCCGAACAGCCCCGCCAGATCGGCGATCAGGCCGAGCAGCGGCAGCATCAGTACAAGCGCCAGCACCCGCGGCACCACCAGCACATGGCCCGGATCGATCCCCAGCGTGCGCATCGCGTCGATCTCCTCGCGCATCTTCATCGAACCGATGGCCGCGGTGAACGACGAGGCGGTGCGCCCGGCAACGATGATCGCGGTCAGCAGGATGCCAAGCTCGCGCAGGATCGACACCGCGATCAGATCGACGACGAACACCTCGGCGCCGAACTGGCGCAGCTGGGCCGAGCCCTGAAAGGCAAGCACGACGCCGATCAGGAAGGCCATCAGCGCAACGATGGGCACGGCCTGGACGCCGACTGCCTCGCAATGATGGACAAGCGCGGTCAGCCGGAACTGGCGCGGCTGGACCAGCGACTGGGCCAGGCGGACAAGGAACAGCCCCAGCACGCCGGCAAACGCGACGAGCCCGCCCCAAAGGCCGACGACCGCCGCGCCGACCCCGCCCAGCAGCGCCTGCAGCGGGCCCGGCCCGGGCGGGCGCGCTTCGGGTTGGGGCCGGGCGGCGGCCACGGTTTCCAGGGTCTGCGCGATTTCGGGCGCGGCACCGGTGATATCGACCGCGGTGCCGGCATCGCGCAGCCGCCGGCCGGTCGCGTCGATCGCCCAGGCGATCGAGGTGTCGATCAGCGCCGCCTCCGACAGGTCGATCACCACGCGCGGCGCCGCCGCGACCGCATCGAGCTGCGGCGCGATGTCGGGCAGATCGCGCACGCCGATCCGCCCGGACAGGCGGATATGCGTGGCCTCCGCCCCCGGCTCGACCCGCAGGGCGGCCGCATCCGTGGTCACCGGATCATCCATCGCCGACGTTTTCCCATGCAATCGTCGCCGGCCCAAGCCCAATCGGCAGACCCGGCGGCCGGTGATTGCGCCAGCGCCGGTCGCGCCCTATGACAGGTGCCAACTTTGCCGCGGGAGCACGGGTATGGTTGCGCCAAGGACGCTTTACGACAAGATCTGGGACGCCCATGTGGTGCATGAGGACCCCGACGGCACCTGCGTTCTGTATATCGACCGGCATCTCGTGCATGAGGTGACCAGCCCGCAGGCCTTCGAAGGCCTGCGTCTGGCCGGCCGTCCGGTGCGCGCCCCCCGAAAGACGGTCGCGGTGCCCGACCACAACCTGCCCACCGACAAGGACCGCCATATCGCGATCCGCGACCCCGAAAGCCGCATCCAGGTCGAGGCGCTGCGCCAGAACGCCCGCGAATTCGGCATCGAGCTTTACGATGTCGACGACATCCGCCAGGGGATCGTCCACATCGTCGGCCCCGAACAGGGCTGGACGCTGCCCGGCGCCACCATCGTCTGCGGCGACAGCCATACCGCGACCCATGGCGCCTTTGGCGCGCTGGCCCACGGCATCGGCACCAGCGAGGTCGAACATGTCCTTGCCACCCAGACCCTGATCCAGAAGAAGTCGCGCAACATGCGGGTCGAGGTGCGCGGCACGGTCGGCCCCGGCGTCACCGCCAAGGACATCACCCTGTCGATCATCGGCGCGACCGGCACGGCGGGCGGCACCGGCCATGTGATCGAGTATTGCGGCGAGGCGATCGCGGCGCTCAGCATGGAAGGCCGCATGACGGTGTGCAACATGGCGATCGAGGGCGGCGCGCGGGCCGGGCTGATCGCGCCCGATGCGACCACATTCGCCTATCTCGAAGGCCGCCCGAAGGCGCCGAAGGGGGCGCAGTGGCAGGCCGCGCTGACCCATTGGCAGACCCTGCGGACCGATCCCGGTGCGCATTTCGACAAGGAACTGGTGCTGGAGGCCGCCNNAGGGCGCCAAGGCCGAGGCCGCGGCCCGCGCGCTGGCCTATATGGGGCTGAAACCCGGCCAGCGGCTGCAGGACATCGCGGTCGATACGGTCTTCATCGGGTCGTGCACGAATGGGCGGATCGAGGATCTGCGCGCCGTCGCCCAGGTGATGGAAGGCCGCCGGGTGAAGGACGGCATCCGCGCGATGATCGTGCCCGGCTCGGGCCTTGTCCGCGCCCAGGCCGAGGCCGAGGGCATCGCGGCCCAACTGATCGAGGCCGGCTTCGACTGGCGCATGGCGGGCTGTTCGATGTGCCTGGGCATGAACCCCGATCAGCTTCGCCCGGGGGAGCGTTGCGCCTCGACCTCGAACCGCAATTTCGAGGGGCGCCAGGGCCGCGGCGGGCGAACGCATCTGATGTCGCCCGCCATGGCGGCCGCGGCGGCGGTCACCGGGCGGCTGACCGATGTGCGGGACCTGTAGCCGGAACCCCCGGCCATCAACCGTGACCATTCGTCTTACCGCGACCCCGGCCTCGACAGCGCGGGCAACCGGTCGCCGCCGCGGCGTTGCCAGACCGTCGCTTCGCGGGCGCCGCGCCGGGCACGCGCCCGCGCCAGTGCCGCGGGGTCGAAACCGGGCAAGGCGCTCAGCGCATCGACCAGCCCGTCCGCGCCCTCGGCCGACAGCGGGATTGCGATCGGTGCACCGCCGCGATGGTAAAGCGTCAGCGTCCCGACCGGGCCGATTGCCACCCGGTCGATCAGGTCGAGCGCCGTGACCCCACCCGTTTCTGGCCCGAGATAGCCGATCTGTGCCTCGTCGAACAGGACGATGCCCGGGCCGTGGCCCCCGGTCGCCAGCCTTGCCCGGGCAATGGCGCCGCGCAGATTGAGCAGCGCAAGGACCATCGCACCGAGCCCGACCGCGGCCCAGAACACGCTGGCGGCGGCATGATCGGCAAAGGTCCACAGCCCCCAAAGGGCCGCCGCGGCGGTCACCGCCACCTCGCCCCAGCGGCGCAGGAAGGCCCATAAGCGTGCGGCCGAGGGGCTCATGGCCGTGGATCGGGGCGCATCTGGGAGAAATCCTTGATGCAGCGAACATCGACTTCTTTACCGTCGCCATGCGGCCGGGCGGACCACAGGCACCCCTCGGCGGCATAGAAAAGCCGGCCGTCGAGGATATCTGCCCATCCCCAGAACGGCCGGGGACCCGCCGTTTCGGTTTTGGGATGGTACAACCGATATCCCAGGCGGTCTGCGACCTTGGATGCCCGAGACGGGATTTGGCATGACCGTTGCAGCCACCAGTCGCCCTTGAACCGCTTGGAAAAATAGGAATAGCCGCCGCGTCGCTCTTCAGACCACCCCCGCAGGAGGAGCGGATCGGGAACGTCGTCCATCGTGCGGGGGGGCAGGATCGGCGGCCACGGCACCGGGTCGAGAGCATCGTTCAGAATTCGCAACCGTCCCGAAGCGTCAAAGCGACCCCCACCGCCATAGGTCCCGCATTGGGGCAGGAACACGCTGGCGGTCAAGCGCGGCGTTTCGGCCACAACGGTGTAGGGGCGCAGACCCTTCAACGCGAAATAGACCCACCAGCGCCCGTCGGGGGAGATATCGGCCCTATTCTCATAAAGGCGCGCCTTCAGCCAATGGGCATCGCCAAACCGGTCGGTGGCCCGGTCCCAGCCGATGGCGGCGACCCAATCGGCCGGCCCGCGCCGCAGCACGATCGCGGCATCCGAACCGGTGGCGGTCAGCACGAACAGACGCGGCGGCGGCGCGGTCATGCCTCGCCATCCAGCGGATGCCAGGGCGCGGGTTCCGCGCCCGCCAGAGGCCGGTCGTCATAGGGCGCACGGACCGGACGGAATTGCAGCTCGTCGAAATCGCGGATGAGCGCCAGTTCCATCCCGTCGCGGCGGTAGAGCCGCCCGCCCAGCGTGTCGTATCGGGCGTGGATGGCGTCCTGCTCGCCGGCAAGAGCCTGTCGCCACAGCCACATCAGATCGGGCGGACAGCCGCGCTGACCGGCCTTCGGCAGCAGCGCAACAAGCCGGCGCGCCGCGTCGCGCGCCAGCGGTGCCGGGCGGCCATCGGTCAGCCGCAACCCGGTGGTGCAGCCCTTGGCGGGCGTGCCTTCGATCACCCGCGCCAGATCGGGGGTCTTGCCGACCCGCTGCGCCTCGGGTCCGGGCAGGCCATCGATCCAGTAATGCCCGTTGTCCAGAAAACACCCGCCCCAGCCCGGGATCCATCCCTGGGCGAACAGAGCAAGCGCGGTGAAATAGGGCGGCCGCGATATCGCGGTGTAGCTTTCCGTCGCAGCATCATTCGGCCGGTTGTACCGGACGTTGTAAAGGAAATGCCGGCCATCGGGGGATATCTGGCACAGCGCCGGGTCGATCTCGCGCTTGAGCCACTGGCCTTCGGTGAAGGTGCCTGCCGCCCGGTCCCACAGGATCATCGCCCAAAGCCGCCTTGCGGCGCGCAGCAGGATCACGGCGCGATCGTTCTCGGTCGCGAAATACAGATACAGGCGGCGCTGCGGCTGGGTGTTCATCGCCAATCCCCCAGACGGTCCTGCCACAGCGTCAGCGCGGCAACGGTGGCGGTGTCGGCGCGCAGGATGCGCGGCCCCAGCCGCACCGGATGCGCGAAGGCAAGCGCGGCAAGCCGGGCGCGTTCGGCATCCGTGAAGCCGCCTTCGGGCCCGATCAGGATCGCCCAGGGGCAGGCTCCTCCGCGCTGGCGCGCGACGTCGCCCGCCCCCACCGCAGCGAGGTCGCCCGCAAGGGCGGACGAGCGATCCGCAAGCGCCTCGTCGCAGAACATCAGCTGCCGCTCGGGCGGCCAGTCGGCCAGCACATCGCCCAGCGGACGCAGCGCATCGACCGGCGGAACAAAGGTGCCGCCGCATTGCTCGGCGGCCTCGATCGCATGCGCCTGCAACCGATCGCGCGCGATCCGCCGGGACTGCGATCTTTCGGTCAGGATCGGCATGATGCGCGCCGCACCCAGCTCGGCGGCCTTCTCGACGATGAAATCGGTGCGCGCCTTCTTGATCGGGGCAAACAGCAGCCACAGATCGGGCGGGTTGCGTTGCGGCGCGGTCTGCGCCGTCACGTGCAGCGTCGCCCCCCGACAGAGCATCGCCCGCCATTCCCCGTCGCAGCCGTTGAACACCGCCAGGGCGTCGCCCGGCCGCAACCGCATCACCGTGCCGAGATAGTGCGCCTGATCCCGCGACAGCGGAACCGTTTGCCCCGCCCCGAGCGGGTGATCTAGATACAGCCGGACGCGCGCTTCAGCCATGGAGGTCAGTCTATGCCTGCCCCTGCCCCGACGCCAGAGACCGGCAGCGTCGCCGATGCCGTGCGCGGCAACTGGGTCGACCGGCTGGCACCGGTCTGGGCACGGCCCTGGCTTCGGCTGTCGCGCGCCGATCGGCCGATCGGCACCTGGCTGCTGCTGATCCCGTGCTGGTGGGGCCTTGGCCTTGCCGTTGCGGCCGATGCGGGCGGCCCGGGATGGGGCGATCTGTGGATCGCCGCGGGCTGCGCCATCGGTGCGGTGCTGATGCGCGGTGCGGGATGCACCTGGAACGACATCACCGATCGCCACTTCGACGCCGCCGTGGCGCGCACCCGCTCGCGGCCGATTCCTTCGGGCCAGGTGACCGTCCGCGGCGCGCTGATCTGGGGTGTCGTGCAGTCCTTGCTGGCCTTCCTGATCCTGCTGACCTTCGACCGCGTCGCGATCGCCCTCGGCATCGGGTCGCTGGGGCTGGTTGCGCTTTACCCGTTTGCCAAGCGCTTCACCTGGTGGCCGCAGATGTTTCTGGGTCTCGCCTTCAACTGGGGCGCGCTGCTGGCCTGGGCGGCGCATGCCGGCGGCCTGGGGCTGGCGCCGATCCTGCTCTACCTTTCCGGCATCGCCTGGACGCTGTTCTACGACACGATCTATGCCCATCAGGACAAAGAGGACGACGCCCTGATCGGCGTCAAATCCACCGCCCGGCTGTTTGCCGGGCAGACGGTTCGCTGGCTGTGGCTGTTCGGCGCGCTTGCCACCGCGCTGATGGGCGCCGCGATGGCGGTGGCGCTGTCCGGCCCGGCGCTGGCCGTGGCGCTCATCGGCGCGGCGGGTTTTGCCGCGCATCTGATCCGACAGCTGCGCGCGGTCGATATCGACGATCCGGACGCCTGCCTGCGGCTTTTCCGATCGAATCGCGATGCCGGGCTGATCCCGGTGGCGGCGTTGCTCGTCGCCATGCTCGCTTGAAGCCGCCGCGCCGGCATGAAACAACGCCGGCGACATCGGGGATCGGGGACCACCGCACATGCTGCGCCGGAAATTGCTGATCGTCGGGGTGTTCGCCCTGGCCGCGTTGCTGTCGGTCGCGACCGCCGTGGCCGGCGCGCTGCGGATCGAGGCTGCCTCGGCCCGGGCGGTCACCGCGGTTTTCCAGGCGAGCGGCCATGGCTGGGCAACGGTTGCGGTCGACGGGCTGCGCGTGGCGATCTCCGGCACCGCGCCCGACGAGGCGACGCGTTTCGCCGCACTCAGCGCGGCCGGCGAGGTGGTGGCGCCCAGCCGAATTCGCGACGCAACCGATGTGGTCCCGGCCGAGGGCATCCCGCCGCCGCGCTTTTCGGTGGAGATCCTGCGCAGCGATGGCGGCATTTCGCTGATCGGCCTCGTCCCGGGCGAAGCCGCGCGCAGCGATCTGCTGGAGGCTGTCGGCCGGCTGGCCGATGGCGGGCCGATCACCGATCTGCTCGACAGCGCAGCCATGGATGCGCCCGAAGGCTGGACCGAAGCCGCCCGCTATGCCGCCGCGGCGCTCGCCGATCTGCCACGGGCCAAGCTGACGGTTTCGCCGGGCCGGGTGCGCATCACCGCCGTTGCCGCCAGCGAGGCCGAAAAACGCCGCCTGGCCACGCGGCTTGCCCGCGCCGCGCCCGAGGGCGTGTCGGTCGCCCTCGACCTGCGGGCGCCGCGCCCGGTGGTCGCACCCTATTCGCTGCGCTTCGTGCGCGACGCGGGCGGCGCGCGGTTCGACAGCTGCACCGCCGATACCGAGGCCGCGCGGCGGCAGATACTGGCGGCCGCGACCGCGGCGGGGATCGAGGGCAAGGTCGATTGTCCGCTGGGCCTCGGCGCGCCATCGCCCGAATGGGGCATGGCCGCCGCGGTGGCGATCGCCACGATCGGCGAGCTGGGCGGGGGCACGGTCACTTTCGCCGATGGCGACATCGCCTTGACCGCGCCGCCCGGTGCCGACGAGGCGGGCTTCGAAGCGGTGGCGCAATCCTTGCGCCGGGCCCTGCCGGCCGGCTTCTCGCTGACCGCGCTGATCCCGCCCGCCCCGGCGGCGGCGGATGCGCCCGAATTCACCGCCACGCGCAGCCCCGAGGGGACAGTGCAGCTGCGCGGCGGCCTCGGCGATGCCGGAACCCTGGAAATCGTGGCCGCGCTGGCCGAGGCGCGGTTTGGGCAGGCCGGTCTGCACCTGGCCCTGCGCGAGGCGCCCGACCTGCCCGAGGACTGGCCGGTGCGGGTGATCGCCGGGCTCGACGCGCTCGCCCAGCTCGAGACCGGCAGCCTGCGCGTGCAGCCCGAAACGCTGACGCTGCGCGGGATGACCGGCGATGCCGGGCTGCGCGCCCGGCTGACCGGGCTCTTGACCGAAAGGCTGGGCGGCGAGGCGGCGTTCGTCCTCGACATCACCTATGATCCGCAACGCGATCCGGCGCTGAACCTGCCCACCCCCGAAGGCTGCATCGCCGATATCGACCGCGTGCTCGAAGAGCGACAGATCACCTTTGACCCGGGCTCGCCGCGGATCGATGCCGGCGCGGGTGTGGTGGTGGGCAAGATCGCCGCCATCCTCAGCGATTGCGAAGAGGTGCCGATGCGGATCGAGATTGGCGGCCACACCGATTCGCAGGGCCGCGAGCAGATGAATCTGGAACTGAGCCAGGCCCGCGCCGAGGCTGTCATCGACGCGCTGATGGCGCGCGGGGCGCCGATCTCGGGGCTGATCGCGCGCGGCTATGGCGAAACCCGGCCGATCGCCGACAACGATACCGAGGCGGGGCGCGAGGCCAATCGGCGGATCGCGTTCCGGCTTCTCGACCCGCCCGGCGCGCCCGCCGCGGTGTCGGACGGCCCGCTGGCCGTGTCCGACGCGCCGGCGCTGACCGATCCGCCGATTTCGGAGGCATCGGTTTCCGATGCACCGCCCGCCGCCCAGCCGGAGACCGCCGATGGATCGGACTGAACTTGTCATCGTCACCGCGCTGATCCTGTTTGTCGCCTTCTGCATCGGCTGGGGGACCTGCTGGGCGTGGCACCGCTTTACCCGCGTGACCGGGGCCGATGTGTCGGAACTCGATTCGATGGCCGCCGCCCTGCACGAGGCCGAAGAGGCCCGGGACGCCGCCGTCGCCTATCAGGAGCAACGCGAGGCCGCATTGACCGCACAGCTCAACCAGAGCGAGGCCGAGCTTTCGGCGGCGATGGATGGGCTGCGGGCGGCCCGCACCGAGGCGGCCGAGCTGCGCGCCTGGATCGAGCAGCAGAACCAGGGCTGATCCCGACGGTCATTGGTGATGACCGTTATCCGCCTCCCGCCCCGCTGCCCTATCCGGCGGCCACGATGACCGGCGGATCGGACAGGGTGTGCTCTTCCAGATTGGTGCCCGGGCCGATCCGATCGATCACCGCGAACAGCCCGGTCGGCCCCAGCGGTGTCAGCACCCCATGCCAGGTGCCGCGCAGCAGGTTCACCCCCTGCCCCGGCGCCGCCAGAAATGCCCGAACCGGCCCCGGAACCCCGCCGGCATCGGGCGCCACGACCACCAGAAACGGCTCGGCGGCCATCGGCACGAAGGCCTGGCTGCCGAGCGGATGGCGTTCGACCAGATCGAGCGTCAGCGGCAGGCTGCAGGGCTCGGCCCGAAACAGGCTGATCCCGGCGCGGCCGCCCGGCCCGAAATCGAGCCGGGCACGGTCGTGAAACCGCCCGCAGCGGTCCTGGTTGATGATCCTGTCGGGCGTGCCCGCGGTATCGAGCACATCGCCGAACGGGGCGAAGGCGGCTGCGGTCAGGGGCTCGGCCCGGATCATTGCGGGAAACGCTCCAGCAGCCGCAATTCGGCGATCCGTTCGACCTGGGCGCAGGCCTCGGCGAATTCGGTCCTGGCATCGTTGTCGAGCCGAAGGCGGAAGGCGGCCAGAATGCCGGCCTTGTCGTGATCGCGCACCGCGATGATGAACGGAAAGCCAAAGCGTGCGGTGTAGGCCGCGTTCAATTCGGTGAACGCGGCCCGCTCGGCATCGGTCAGCGCGTCGAGCCCGGCGCCGGCCTGTTCGGCGGCCGAGGCGGCGGTCAGGCGTCTGGCCTGCGCCAGCTTGCCGGCGAGGTCGGGATGGGCGCGCAGCACCGCCAGCCGCCGCTCGGGCGGGGCGGCGCGAAACGCGCGCGCCAGCGCGGCATGGACGCCTTGCGCGCTGTCATGGGCGGGCCCGAGTTCCAGCCCATGGGCGGCCTCGGCGATCCAGGGGGAGCGTTCGAAGATGCCGCCGAATGTGTCGACGAAGGTCGCGCGATCCATCTCAGAGGGCCGCAGCCGGGCCTGCGGCGGGTGGGTCGCTGCCCAGTGTTCGGCAATCTGCAGGCGGGTCGCGAACCACACCCCGTCATGGGCGGCCATGTGATCGAGCGCGCGCTGCAATCCCGCCGCCCGGCCCGGCCGCCCGGCCAGCCGGCAATGCAGCCCGATCGACAGCATTTTCGGCGCCCCCGCCGCGCCTTCGGCATAGAGCAGATCGAAGCTGTCGGTCAGATAGGTCGCAAACTGCTCGCCGGTGTTGAACCCCTGCGGCGTGGCAAAGCGCATGTCGTTGGCATCGAGTGTGTAGGGCACGACAAGCCGGTCACGCCCGTCGATCTGCAGCCAGTAGGGCAGATCGTCGGCATAGGAATCGGCGAGCCAGGCGAAATCCGCGGCCGCCGCCGCCAGCCGCAGCGTGTTCATCGAACAGCGCCCGGTGTACCAGCCGCGCGGCGCGGCGCCGGTCACCTCGGCATGCAGGCGGATCGCCGCGTCGATCTGGGCGGCTTCTTCGGCCGGCGCCATATCCTTGTGCTCGATCCATTTCAGGCCATGGCTGGCGATCTCCCAGCCCGCTGCCTGCATCGCCGCCACCTGTTCGGGCGACCGGGCGAGCGCGGTGGCGACCCCGAAGACGGTGACTGGCATGTCCTTCAGCATCCGGTGGAGCCGCCAGAACCCCGCCCGCGCGCCGTATTCATAGATCGATTCCATGTTCCAGTGGCGCTGGCCCGGCCAGGGCTGGGCGCCCACGATCTCGGACAGGAACGCCTCGGAGCCCGCATCGCCATGCAAAAGGCAGTTCTCGCCGCCCTCTTCGTAATTCAGCACGATCTGGACGGCGATCCGGGCACCGCCCGGCCATTGCGGATCGGGCGGGGTGGCGCCATGGCCGCCCATGTCGCGCGGATAGCGGTTCATGTCTTCCCCATGCTCTTGCATCGCTGGCCATTCTGCCCAACCCTGCGGCAGCGGAAAGGGGCGCGGGTGCGGTTTGTTCCGATCCGGCCCGCCCGATGGGCGAAGCGCCCAAATCGCAGGCAGGAGGGATCACGGCGATGGCTGGCTATCTGACGAGCCATGTGCTCGATACGGCGCGCGGCTGCCCGGCGGCGGGGTTGCGGATCGACCTTTTCCGCCTCGACGGTGCGGCGCGGGTCGCGATCGCCAGCGCCATCACCAATGAAGATGGCCGGACCGACACCGCCATCCTGCCCGAAAACCGCTTTGAAACAGGGGTCTACGAGCTGGTGTTTCATGCCGGCGACTATCTGCGCGCGACCGGGCAGGCGGGCGGCGAACCGCTGTTCCTCGATACCGTGCCGATCCGGTTCGGCATCGCCGAGACGGCGCATTACCATGTGCCGCTGTTGCTGTCGCCATACGGCTATTCGACCTATCGCGGCAGTTGACGGGCGCGGCTTGGCAAGGCCCGGGCCGGGTGGAATAACCCGGCCATGCGGCCCGGGAGACCCTGATGCTGGAAGCTGCCTTTTTGTGGGAGTGGGCGGAGTTCGCCGCCCGCTGGCTGCATGTGATCACCGGGATCGCGTGGATCGGCTCATCCTTCTATTTCATCGCGCTCGATCTGGGGCTGCGCAAGGCCCACGCGATGCCCCGGGGCGTGCTGGGCGAGGAATGGCAGGTCCATGGCGGAGGCTTCTACCACATCCAGAAATACACCATTGCGCCCGATCACATGCCCGACCATCTGACCTGGTTCAAATGGGAGGCCTATGCGACCTGGCTGTCGGGTGCGGCCCTGATGGCCATCGTCTATTGGGTCGGTGCGGAGTTGTTCCTGATCGACCCGGGCAAGGCCGATCTGCCGGTGTGGTTGGCGATCCTGATCTCGGGCGGATCGCTGGCGATCGGCTGGCTGATCTATGACGCGCTTTGCAAGTCGCCGCTCGGGGATCGGCCGACCGCGCTGATGCTGGTGCTGTTCGCGCTGCTGACGGCGATGGCGTGGGGCTATGACCAGAGCTTCACCGGGCGCGCCGCGCTTTTGCATCTGGGCGCGTTCACCGGCACCATCATGGTGGCGAATGTGTTCCTGATCATCATTCCGAACCAGAAGATCGTGGTGGCCGATCTGCGCGCCGGCCGGACCCCCGACGCGAAATACGGCAGGATCGCCAAGCTGCGCTCGATGCACAACAATTACCTGACTCTGCCGGTCCTGTTCCTGATGCTGTCGATCCATTATCCGCTGGCCTTTGCCACCCAGTACAATTGGCTGATCGCGTCGCTGACCTTCCTGATGGGGGTGACGATCCGGCACTGGTTCAACACCCGCCATGCCGGCAAGGGCTCCCCCTGGTGGACATGGCCCGCGACGGCGGCGGTGTTTGCGGCGATCATGGCGCTGTCGCTGGCGCCCGCCTTCGGCCCGTTCGACATGGCCGCAGATCGCGAACCGACGCCGCGCGAGGCGCGCTTCGCCGATGCAGACGGGTTTGACACGGCCTATGGTATCGTGATGGGCCGCTGCGCGATGTGCCATGCGCGGGAGCCGAACTGGCCCGGCACCGCGATCGCGCCGAACGGCGTGCTGCTGGAAACGGAAGCCGATGTCGCCCGCCAGGCGCGCGAGATCTATCTGCAGGCCGGGCGGTCCCATGCGATGCCGCCCGCCGCGGTGGCTTTCGTGCCCGCCGATGAGCGTGCGGTCCTGGCGGCCTGGTACCGGGCGGGCGCAGCGGCGGAGTGACGACCGAAGCCGGGTCCGGGGCGCACGCCCCGGACCGCGCCCGCCNNCCCGCCCAGCCGTCAGTGATGATCGCGCTCGGCCCAGCCGGCGAAGGTCTTCTCCAAAGCCACCACCACATAATACAGCAGGATGCCAAGCGCGGCGAGCGCGATCAGCACCGCAAACATCAGCGGATAGTCCGAATTGGTCTTGGCCGAATCGAACAGCGCCCCCAGCCCGCGACCATGCGGCGAGACGATCTCCATCAGATTGGTCCCGATGAAGGCCAGCGTGACCGCCACCTTGAGCGCGCCAAAGAATTCGGGCAGGGTCTTGGGCAGCGCGATCTTCCAGAAGATCGCCGTGCGCGACGCGCCGAGGCTGCGCAGGATGTCGCGGTATTCGGGCTCGAGCGTCGAGAGCCCGATCGAAACCGACACCGCGATCGGAAAGAACGAGATCATGAAGGCGATCAGCACCGTGTTGAAATCATGCATGCCGACGAACAGCAGCGCCACGATCGGCACCACGGTCGCCTTGGGGATCGCGTTGAAGCCGACCAGCAACGGATAAAGCGCATCGCGCATGGTGCGCGAAAACCCCATCACCATGCCGATCGCGATGCCGACCACGACCGCCAGGACAAGGCCGACCACCGTGCGCCACAGGGTCTGCCAGCCCATCACCAGAAACAGCTGCCAGTATCTGGCATAGGCCGCCGGCAGGTCGGAGGGCGAGGCCATCACATAGTTCGGCCAGTTGTTGATCCGGACGAGCGCCTCCCACAGCGCCAGAAACACCACGACAGCCGCCAGCGGTGCGACGACCGCGCGGCTGGTCAGGCGTTTCAGCCAGACCGGGCGGGCGACCGGCGCGGCGTCGGGAGCGGACAGATCGGTCATGCCGCGCTCGGCGCCGCGGGCTCTTCCGGCGCGCGTCCCTGGGCGATCTCGATCTGGTGGCGCAGATCGTGCAGCATCGCGGTGGCCCCGGGCGTATAGAGATGTTCGAGGTCGCGCGGCCCCGACAGCCCGACATCGAGCACATACTGGGTGTGCGCGGGCCGGCCCGACAGCACCACCACCTGATCGGCCAGAAAGATCGATTCGCGCAGATCATGGGTGATCAGCACGCCGGTGAACGGCTCGGCCTCTTTCACGTCATGCAGCGTCTGCCACAGATCCTCGCGGGTGAAGGCGTCGAGCGCGCCGAACGGCTCATCGAGGATCAGCACCTCGGGCTGATGCACCAGCGCCCGGCAAAGCGAGGCGCGCTGGCGCATGCCCCCCGACAACTCGGAAGGGCGCTTGTCCTCGAACCCTTCAAGGCCCACCAGGGCGAGCAGATAGCGGGCGCGTTCCTGCTGTTCGCTTCTCGACAGTCTTGTCGGCACGATTTCAAGCGGCAGCATCACATTCTGCAGGATGGTGCGCCATTCCAGCATCACCGGGTTCTGAAACGCCATGCCGACGGTGGCGCGCGGTCCCCTGACCGGTTCGCCATGCAGCCAGACCTCGCCTTCGTCAGGTTTCATCAGCCCCGCGATCAGCTTCGTCAGGGTGGATTTGCCGCAGCCCGACGGGCCGACCACGGCAGCAAACCCGCCTTCGGCGACCGACAGGTCCAGCCCGTCGAGCACCGGCAAGGGCCCGGCCTTGGTGCGGTAGGCGTGGCGCACACCCCTGATGGCGATCAGTTCGCTCATGGCTGCGATGCCGGGGCGGTGTCGCGCCGCCCCGGCCAGCGCCCTAGTCGAGCGCGAACCCGCCCGCGGGCAGGTAGGCATCGGTGAAGTAAAGCGCCGCGTCGGGTTCGTTCTGGAACGCGTAGGTCAGCGCCATCTGTTCGATGGCGTTCGCCATGCGGTCGGCGTCGATCCCGCCCATGCCGTTGGCGGTCACATCATCGGTGAGCACATTGGCCTCGATCGCCAGTTCCAGCCGCCGCTGTTCGAGCGCGGCATCGGCGGCGGGGTTGCGCGCGATCAGGCTGTCCATCGCGCCGGCGGGATCGGCGATCGCATCCTTCCAGCCCATGGCGACGGCGGCCAGAAAGGCCGACACCGCCTCGGGGTTCTCGGCCGCGAAATCGGTGTTCACGATGATCGCGTTGCCATACAGATCGACCCCGTGATCGGCCATCAGGATCACCGAGATATCGTCCTCCGGCACGCCCAGCCGCACGAGGTTGAGGAAGGACGAAAACGAAAAGCCGGTGACCGCGTCCACCGCGCCCTCGGCCAGCATCGGCTCGCGCGTCGGAAAGCCCACCGGCTCGACGGTTATCGCATCCACATCGAGGCCGTTCTCGGCAGCAAAGATCGGGAATTGCGCCCAGGCGCCGTCGGGCGGGGGCGCGCCCAGCACCCGGCCTTCCAGATCGGCGGGCGCCGCGACCCCCTGGCTGATCCGGCCGACGATGGCGAAGGGCGGCTTGTCATAGACCATCATCGCCGCGATGACCGGGGCGCCCGGATTCTGGTCGAGGAACTTGATCAGGCTGTTGATGTCGGCAAACCCCACCGGGAACGCCCCGGTCGCGACCTTCGGAATGGCGTCGAGCGACCCCTGCCCGGCGCTGATTTCCACCTCGAGGCCCGCATCGGCGAAATAGCCCTTGTCGATGGCGACGAAATAGGGCGCTGCCGGCCCCTCGAACTTCCAGTCGAGCGCGAAAGGCATGGCCGTTTCGGCATGGGCCGCGACGGCGGCAAGCAGGCCGGCGGCGGCAGTCAGGGC
>DNSZ01000016.1:0-6258 GCA_003500165.1 Paracoccaceae bacterium
ACTCATTGCAGCTTGGTATGATTGCAACAGCCCTCCTGCCACCGGCCAGGCGCGTGCCGCGATTGACCCCGGTCAGCCGGCGACCGGCGGGGGAGGCGGCGGCGGCATCACGGTGAAAAGCTGCGCAAGCTCGGCGATGTCGCCGGCCGCCTGCCAGCCGTCCTGACCCGCCGTCCAGACCAGCGTCGCGCGCGTCAGCCCGCCATCGGCCGCCATCCGACCGAGTGCCGCGCGCGAAAACGGTCCCCGCGTCGCGCCGTTCTCGGCGATGTGCCAGACCCGCTCGACCGGCGGGGGCGGGGGCGACGGCGCGACCGGACCCGCGGGCGCCGCGCCCCACGGCCCGGCCTGGCCCAGCTGGCCGGCCATCGCCATCCCCAGCCCCGCACCCACGCCTGCACCCATCGCGCCGCCGCCGCCCGGCTGGGCGGCGGCCCGGGTCATCGCCTCGGCCGCCGAGAACCGGGTGAACTGGCCCAGATCGCCGACCAGCCCCATCGAGGTGCGCTTGTCGAGCGCAGCCTCGACCGCCGGCGGCAGCGAGATGTTCTCGATGTAAAGCTCGGGAATGGCGAGGCCGTATTCGGCCATGGTCGGCGCGATCGCAGCGGCCACCAGCTTGCCCAGATCGGCTGTGTTCGCTGCCATGTCGAGCACCGGGATGGGAGACCCGGCAAGGGTGCGCGACACCGCCTGCACGATGATGTTGCGAATCTGAAAGCTGATCTCGTCGGTGGTGAATTCGCCATCCGTGCCGACAATCTCGGTCATGAAGCGGCCCGGATCGGCGACCCGCATGGTGTAGCTGCCAAAGGCGCGCAGCCGCACCGGCCCGAATTCGGGGTCGCGGGTCATGATCGGGTTCCGGGTGCCCCATTTCAGATCGGCAAAGCGAACCGTGCTGACGAAATAGACCTCGGATTTGAAGGGCGAGCGAAAGCCGTGATCCCAGTGCTGCAGGCTGGTCATCACCGGCATGTTGTTGGTCTCGAGCATGTAAAGCCCGGGCGCGAACACGTCGGCCAGCACGCCTTCATGGACGAAGACCGCTGCCTGGCCTTCGCGCACGGTCAGCTTGGCGCCATACTTGATCTCGTGGCCCTGGCGTTCGAACCGCCAGACCACGGTGTCGCGGGTATCGTCCGTCCATGCGATGACATCGATGAACTGGCCGGACAGGAAGTCGAAGATGGGCATGGTCGGTCCCCTTGCCTGATCAGCTTTCGCCCGCCATCTGTGCCTGCGCCAGCGCGGGCAGCATCGGACGGGCCGCGTCGGCGGTCATACCGGGCCTCAGCGCCGGATCATAGAGCATCCCGAGCAGCATCTCGTCATGCCGGGTCAGCAGCGCGAATTCCTCGTCGTCGTTGAAGATCGAGGGCCGCGCGGTAAGGCTGTCATTCGACAATCCCATCGCCTGGGCGATCTCTTCGTGAAAGCAGGCGCGGCGCAACAGCGGCGGCTGTTCGTCCTTGATCAGCACGACGGCACGGGTGAACACCGCCGGTGCGGGCTCTGAGGAAAACGAATAGGCCATGCAATAGACCCCGCGCGGCATCCGGGCGATCTCGCGCGCGGTGGCTTCGGACAGATTGGGCACGGCGGCGCGCAACCAGGCGGTGTCCTGGCGGTCGTCGGCATCCGCGACGACGATGTGAAGGTTCGGACGCGCACCGCCAAGGCTGATCGGCAGGCCGGTCGCCCCGGCGATCCGCTGCGCCAGCGATGCGATCTCGGCACGGTCGCGGCGGCGCTGGGCATCGGGCACCGCCCGCCCGAACACAATCTCGATCGAAACCGGTTCTTCCCAGCGGCGCAGCGGGGCGGCGACGCGGCGCGCCTCGACCCGTCCGCCAGCCTCCGAATACTCGCTGAAGAACGCGATCGCTTCAAAGTTGCGGGCCAGCATCCGGGCATCGAACGGGGCGTCGGGCGGCGCGGCCTCGGTGCGCAACAGACCGCGCGCCACCAGGTCGGCCTCGACCCGGGCGTAATAGCTGCGCAATGCGCCCACCTCGTCGGACCTTGCGCGCGCAATCGCCGGGGTCGGATCGGATGAACCCGCCCGGTGCCCCGGGTCAGGCCCCGGGGCGCAGGCCGTCAAGGCCGCCAGCGCCCCAAGGGCGAGGCCGGCGCGGGCCCGCCCGATCAGCCCGAGGCGCCGGGGCCGTCACCCCCGGCTGCCGGCGTGCGCGCCTTGGCCGCTGCCAGGGCATCGCGCAGCTCGCCCTCCATCTTGACCAGATCGTCTTCGGCGGCGGCGCGTCGCGCCTTGCCCTCATCGGCGATCTGCAGCGATTCCTCGATCGTGGCGACCAGATCGGCATTGGCGGCCTTGATTGCCTCGATATCGAAGACACCGCGCTCCATCTCCTGACGGACCATCCTGTTCGATTCGCGCAGATTGGCGGCGTTCGCTGTGAGCAATTCGTTGGTCAGGTCGGAGGCTTCCTTGACCGCGCGCGCGGCTTCGGCCGAGCGCTGGATGGTCACCGCCTGGGCCAGCTGGGTCTCCCACAGCGGCACGGTGTTGACCAGCGTCGAGTTGATCTTGGTCACCAGGCTCTTGTCGTTTTCCTGCACCAGCCGGATCGAGGGCAGCGACTGCATGGTGACCTGGCGGGTCAGCCGCAGATCGTGCACCCGCCGCTCCAGGTCGTCGCGCGCCGCGCGGATGTCGCGCAGTTCCTGGGCGCGCAACATCTGGTCGGCCTCGGGCGCGGCGTTCACCTCGGCCTCCTTGGCCGGGATCACCATGGTGTCGAGCTCTTTCAGCTTTTCCTCGCCCGCGGCAATGTAAAGCGCCAGCTCGTCGTAGAATTCGAGGGTCTTTTCATAAAGCTTGTCCAGCGCCTTCACATCCTTCAGCAGGGTATGCTCGTGGCGCAGCAGATTGTCGGTGATGGCGTCGATCTGGCCCTGCACGGTTTCATAGCGGGCAGCGAATTTCGCCGCCGGGGCCATCTTTCCGGTCAGCCATTCCCACCACGACCGCGACCGCCGCATGTCGAGCTCGGAGACGTTGAAGCCCTTGATCGTCGTCACGATCTCGCGCAGCGTGTCGCCGGCGGGTCCGATATCCTTGTTGCGCACGCCGGTCAGCATTTCCTGGCTGATGGTTTGCAGTTCCGCTTGCGCACGGGCGCCAAAGCCGATGATCGAGCCGGTGTCGGCGACATCGACCTCGGACATGCGGCGGCGAATCTCGGCCGCGTCGTCGGCACCCGCGGCGTCGAGCGTCACAAGCTCGCCCTTCGGTTCGGGCAGGATCGCCGCGGACAGCTCCGCGACTTCCCTGGTGGTGGTCCTGGCTTGCTCAAACGCGGTCGGGCTGGTCATGGGCTGTCTCCTCTGGGGATTGCGGGCGCACGCCTTCGCGCTGCAGGCGTTCGCGCAGGACCTCGATCTCGATGTCCAGATCGGTGCGGTTATTTGCCATCAGCGCGTCGGTGCGGGCCTCGAAATGGGTCTGCATGTCATCAAGCAGCGCGATGAAATCGGCGCGGTCGCGCGGGTTGCGCCCGCGCCCATAGACCGTGGCGAATTTCCGCGCCGCATCGCGGGCGCCCATCAGATAGACGCCCAGATACTTCCGCGCCGCGGACAGATCGCGCGGGTCGCGTTCGACCGCGCGGAACATCTCGCGGGCGGTGGCCTGGAATGCCTCGACCCGTTCGTCCAGCCGGCGGTCGCGCAGGCTGGCGATCGCCTCGGCCATCGCGGCAAGGTAATCCTCGCCGGTGTCGACCACCCGGGTGACCCGCTCGGTCGCGATCCGGTCGACGGCTTCCTGGTGTTCGACCACCTTGTCGCGCATCGGGTCGAAGCCGAACGCCACCAGCTGCAGGATGGTCGCGATCATGCCATAGATCACCGGCGGCACGATGCCGCCATCGATGTTGAACGTGGCCAGCGCCACGCCGATCCCGGTGAACTCGGCGGCGAAGAACTTGCGCGGAAAGGCCGGGCGCCGGGCCACGTCGCGGGCGTTGTAGGCCGCCTCGGCCTGCAGACCCTCGCGCAGCAGCCAGGCGCCAAGGATCAGCGCCGCGAACGCACAGAGGTGCACCACCATGGTGAACGAGCCACCGCCGAACGCGCCCGGCAGCAGCGGCAACGGTGCCACGAACATCAGATTGGCGCGGGCCATCCCGGGCACCGGATGCGGGCCGCGAAAGCCCCGGCGGCGGGCCGGTGGCGCCAGACTGCCCGGCGCACCGGGCGATGGGCTGAATTTGCCGCCATAGCGCTGTGCCATCACAGGACCCCGTCGATCAGCCCCAGCGACGCGGCAAAGACAAGGGTCAGCAGCACCAGATAGGCGGCGATCTGAATGAACTTGGCTGGCATGCCTGTAGCGGACCCCTTGCGCCCCTCCTGCGGTATACCGGCGAAAGGCCCGCCTGCCTAGGGGCCTGGGGCGCGTTTTCGTTTCGGTTTCGAACCCGCGCCGCCGGTTTCGCCAAGCTGATCGCGCAGCACCCGCTGGGGCACCGGCGCCACCGCGCCTGGCGGCAGCTCGCCCAGCTGGAACGGGCCATAGGCGATCCGGATCAGCCTTGTCACCGGAAACCCCAGCGCGGCCAGCGCGCGGCGGATTTCCCGGTTGCGGCCCTCGCGCAGGCCAAGCGTCAACCAGGCATTGGCGCCCTGCTGCCGGTCTATCCGTGCCTGAATTGGGCGAAACCGCTCACCATCGACCGTCATCCCGGCTTCCAGCGGGGCCAGCGCGACGGCATCGGGGTGCCCATGCACGCGCACCCGATATTTGCGCAGCCAGCCGGTTGCGGGCAATTCCAGCCGCCGTTTCAGCGCGCCGTCATTGGTCAGCAGCAGCAGACCCTCGGAGTTCAGGTCGAGCCGCCCGACCGAGACGACGCGCCCGAGCTCGGCCGGCAGGGCATCGAACACCGTCGGCCGGCCCTTTTCGTCGCGTGCCGTGGTCACCAGGCCAGGCGGCTTGTGGTATCGCCACAGCCGCGCCGGTGCGGGCTCGGCCAGGGGCTGCCCGTCCACCGCGATGCGATCGTGCGGCGTGACGTTCAGCGCCGGGCTGTCGATCACCCGCCCGTTGACCGCGACGCGGCCCGCTGCGATCAGCGCCTCGGCGCCGCGCCGCGACGCGATGCCGGCGCGGGCCAGCGCCTTGGCGATTCGAACCGGGGCCGGGCTGTCTTCGGTCATGCCGGACCCTAGCGCGGCGGCGCGCCCATGGCCATGGCCGGGCGGCGCGCCGCCTTGGTGCCTCGGCGCGCGGGCTACACCCCGTCGAGGAAAAGCGCCCCATCGCCGAGGGCGAAATCCCCCGATGCCAGCGCTGCGCCGCATGTGTCGGGGGCATCCGCCAGCATGGTGGCATGCTCTGCCGCATCCTGCCCCGCACCGTCGGCCGCGACGGTCGTCGCCCGTTCGCCGGTGGCGCATCGCGCCTCCGCTGGCGCATGGTCCCGGCGCGAGGTTTGCCACACGAAGATGATGTCGTCGCCCTCACCGGCCCAGACCTGGTCATTGCCCAGGCCGGTATGGATCACGTCGTCACCACTGCCCGCCCAGATCACATCGTCGCCGGCATTCCCCCAGACCTGATCGTCGCCGGACCCGGCATGGATCGTATCATGCCCGCTTCCGCCCCAGATGAAATCGTCGCCGCCAAGGGCCTCCACCACATCATTGTTGAGACCGGCGGAAATGGCATCGCCGTAGTCGGAGCCATAGATGACCCTGTCCACATGCGCAGCGATATTGTCGTCGTCATTCAGCATGATACCGCCCGGTTCCGCGCCATATCCATCGGGAACGTAGTTGACCGGATCGACATAGGTCACCGTCTCAAGNNGGATCGGCAGACGGATCGTTATGGTCGCCATTATACCTGACGATGCGGATGTGATTGCCATCGATGACGCATGACGCAAAGCCGTCGGACAGGCCGATATCCTGCCCCTCGATCAGCAGGCGATCGCGTGAGCTGTCGAAATCTTCGATCCGCCCCACAACGATACCCGATACACCGCCGATATCGCGAAACTCGAATACATCCGAACCGCGCACACGCTGCGGATCGGCATCGCCGCGAACGTGATGGCCGTGAGCGTGCCCGATTTGCTGAAGCGAGGCGGCGGTGATGCCGTCGAACCGCATGATCGTCCAGTCGCTTCCCGGTCCCCCGAAGGTATGGATCTGGCTCCGATATCGGTCGGCGGTGGTGTCGATCAGATCGTCGCCGGAATCGCCGAAAACGCCGCTCGGACCGTTTGC
>DNSZ01000016.1:6368-15441 GCA_003500165.1 Paracoccaceae bacterium
TGTTCTAGGTGTTTCGAGGTGAAGTGACGGTGAACGGCGGTGTGCCCCTGCCGGAACGACTTTGCGGGTATTTTAGGGATCGAAACCCAGGGTCATGCGCATTGACCATGGGCATGACACGGCCCCGGTATCGCGATCGGACCCCGCCGGCCGCAGCGGGGAAAGCCGGTTCTACCCGGGCCCTCGACATCCCGGGCGCGGTTGCTAAGACTGTGGCGATCCGAAATGGGACGCCGCGCATGACCCTTGACCCCGTTCTTGCCCGCATCGACGACGATCTGCCCGCCGCACTGGACCGGTTGACGGCCCTGCTGCGCATCCCGTCGATTTCGACCGATCCCGCCCATGACGTCGACGTCACCCGCGCGGCGGACTGGCTGGTCGACGATCTGGCCTCGATCGGCGTGGCGGCGGAACGCCACGACACCACCGGCCACCCGATGGTCTATGGCACGGTCGGTGCAACCGGGCCGCGCCTGCTGTTCTATGGCCATTACGACGTGCAGCCGGTCGATCCGATCGAGCTGTGGGATCACGACCCGTTCGCCCCGGCGATCGCGGAAACCCCGCAGGGCCGGGTGATCCGCGGTCGGGGCGCGTCGGACGACAAGGGCCAGCTGATGACCTTTGTCGAGGCCTGCCGGGCCTGGACCGCCGTCCATGGCGCCCTGCCGGCCCGCATCACCTTTCTGTTCGAGGGCGAAGAGGAATCGGGCTCGCCCTCGCTGGTGCCGTATCTGCGGGGCCACCGCGACGCGCTCGATGCCGACATCGCGCTGATTTGCGACACCGGCCTGTTCGAGGATCGGGTGCCCGCCATCATCACCCGGCTGCGCGGGCTCCTCGGCGAAGAGGTCACGATCCAAGCCGCCAGCCGCGATCTGCATTCGGGGTCCTATGGCGGCGCGGCGCGCAACCCCAACGAGGTGCTGGCGAGAATCCTGGCCAATCTGCGCGACGATGCAGGGCGGATCACGATCCCGGGCTTCTATGACGATGTGGCCGAACCCGATGCCGACACGCTGGCGCAATGGGCCGGGCTTGGCTTCGACGCGGGTGCCTTCCTGGGCGCGGTCGGTCTGTCGGTCCCGGCGGGCGAGGCCGACCGCTCCCCGCTCGAGGCGATCTGGGCGCGCCCGACGGCCGAGATCAACGGGATGTGGGGCGGCTATGCCGGCGCGGGCTTCAAGACGGTGCTGCCGGCGCAGGCCGCGGCCAAGATCAGTTTCCGGCTGGTGCCGGGCCAGGACCCGCTGAAGCTGCGCGCAGCGTTCCGCGACTGGGTGCGCGGGCAATTGCCGCCCGACTGCACCGCCGAATTTGCCGATCACGGTGCTTCGCCGGCCTCGCAGATGGCGACCGGCCGGCCGGAATTCGCCGCCGCGCGGGCCGCGCTTTCCGACGAATGGGGTGTGGAGGCGGCGTTTGCCGGTGCCGGCGGATCGATCCCCATCGCGGGGTATTTCAAGGATATCCTGGGCCTCGACGCGATGCTGGTGGGGTTTGCCAAGGATGACGACCGCATCCATTCGCCGAACGAGAAATACGACGTCGCCAGCTTTCACAAGGGCATCCGAAGCTGGGCCCGGATCCTTGCCGCGCTGACATGATCCCCGGCTTTGCGGATGCGGTCTGGACCGGCGGCCCGGTCCCGATCGCCTATTCCATCGGCGGTGCCGGGCCGCCGCTGCTGCTGCTGCACGGCTTCCCGCAATCGCGCGCGCTATGGGCGCGGATCGGCCCCGCGCTGGCCAGGCATCGTACCGTGATCGCGCCCGATCTGCGCGGTTATGGCGGGTCGGGCAAGCCCGCCGCCGTCGACGCCTACAGCTTTCGCGCCATGGCGGCCGATATGGTCGGATTGATGAAGGGCCTGGGCCATGACCGGTTTGCGATCGCCGGCCATGACCGGGGCGGCCGGGTGGCACATCGGCTGGCCCTCGACGCGCCCGAGGCGGTGGCCCGGCTCTGCGTGATGGACATCGTGCCGACCCGCCATCTGTTGACCCATCTGACGGCGGCCGTGGCCCGCGACTATTACCACTGGTTCTTCCTCGCCCAGCCGGCACCGGGCCCCGAGCGCATGATCGGCGCCGATCCGGACGCCTTCTTCGAAAGCTGCCTGACGGGCTGGGGGGCGGCCGGGCTGGCCGATTTCGATCCGGCGCAACTGGCCGCCTATCGCGCGGCCTGGCGCGACGCGGACACGGTCCGGGGGATGTGCAACGACTATCGCGCTGCGCTGAGCCATGACGCCGCCGACGATGCGGCCGATGCGGGCCGTGCGGTGCGGTGCCCCGCCTTGGTGCTGTGGGGGGCCGACGGCGCGATGGCCCGGCATTACGATGTGGCCGCAAGCTGGGCGCCGCTTCTGGCCAGGATGACCGCGCGCGCCTTGCCCGGCGGGCATTTCTTTCCCGACACCGCGCCCGGCGAAACCGCCGCCGCGCTGGCAGCCTTCCTCGATCACGAAGGGTGATGCGAGCAGGACCGGCGGTCGTGCTGGCCGCGCGCGGCAGCCGACCCCGGCGCCAGGATCAGGTCATGGCGCCTTGGTCTGGCGCAGCGCCTGGGCGCGCTGAAAGGCCGGGCGATGACCGATCCGGATCATGTAGCCGTTGAACGCCGGGGGCGGGGCCGGAAAAAAATGCGCCGCCTGAGCCCATTGCAGGCAATGCGCCAGGACGAGGTCGGGAATGGTGAAGCGCTCGCCCATCAGCCAGCCATCGGGCGGCACCGCACGCGCCATCCGCTCGATCGCGCGCACATACTCCCACCGCAGGCTTTCCTTGATCGCCGGCAGGCGCAACTCCTTCGGCAGCACGAAACTGTGCCGTGCCGGCATCCAGAGCGGCCCCTCGATTTCCTCGAGGATCGCATGCGTCCAGCCGTCCTGCCGGGCGCGTTCGGCGCTGCCGGCCGGAAAGGTCAGGGCGGCGTGCTTGTCGGCCAATTACTGGGCGATCGCCGTGGAGTCGGTCAGCGTGTTGTCGCCGTCGAGCATCACCGGGATCTTTCCCGCCGGGTGCAGCGCCCGCACCGCCATGCTTTGCTGCCGTTCCGGCCGGTGCGCGTAGGGCAGGCCGAGTCCCTCGAGCACCCAAAGCACGCGGAATGTTCTGCTGTCGGCGACGCCGACCACCGCATGCGTCGTCTGGTCCCCCATCCGCTCGGGCGCCGACGGCCGCCCGGAACCACCCGGCATCGGGCTATGGCAGGCTGTCGACCGGCCGGCGCGGCGACCCGCAGGCCCGATCACATCACCGACATGTCGTCGCCCACCTGTGCGGACCCCTTGGCGATCAGACGTCGGAACGCGTCGCGCCCCTTCACGCGCAGCAAATAGGCTGCCAGGGAAGCTGGCGGTTTGGGGAAATCCGCCAGCGACGCCCAGAGGATGCAATGGACAAGCATAATATCGGGCACCGTGAAGCGATCACCGGCCAGCCACGCCTTGGGCGATATCTTCTCCGATATCCTTTGCAGCGCCCGCGAGTATTCCCAAAGCAGGCTTTCGAACACGCTGGGCGAACGAAGGATTTGCGGCAGGATGACAGAATGGCGCGCAGCGTCCCACAGCGGCCCTTCCAGTTCCTCCAGGATCAGATGGGTCAGGCTGTCCTGCCGCAACCGCGCCAGAGTTCCCGCCGGGTGGGTCAGGCCGCCATGTTTGTCGGCCAGATACTGCACGATGGCGATCGGATCGGTCAGCGTCTCGCCGTCCTCGATCATCACCGGCGCCTTGTTGGCCCGATCCCTTGCGCGGGAGTCGAGCGTCGGCGGTCTGCTCGGCCTGTGTTCGTAGGGAATATCAAGTTCCTCGAGCGCCCAGAGCACCCGAAAGGCGCGACTCTCACTGACCCCGACGACCGTATACACGTGACCTTTCCCGCTCAACCCGAACGGCGAGCCGCAACAAAACCCGCTCAACCATAGCCTTTCGCGGAGAGTGTTGCGCAGATCGCAACGCAAGATCAAGACCCGTCAGTTCAGTAATCGCATCTTCCAGCAGAATTTGGCCCCAAAGCGCCACCTGCCGCGCCAGCCGGTCCCGTCGCGGCCCGAAAACGGGTGGGCGCAGGCGCGCCAAACCGGCCGCGGGGCCGCCCGGATCGGAGGCGATGGCGTGCAGGCGGCGGAAATGGCGGCCGGCAGCGACGGCGATGGCGACCGGGTTCTGCCCCTGGGCCTGCAGACGGCGCAGAATCGGCGGCAACGCGGCGGCGCGACCGTCGGCGACCATGTCGATCGCGTCGTCAAGCGCCGCCTCGGTCGTGGCCGGGGCGACGGCGGCGATATCGGCCGGCGACAGCGGCGTGGGATCGCCAAGCTTGTAAAGCGCGAGCCGCTCGACGAACTGCGCGAAATCGCCGGGGTCAAGCGCGCCGGCAAGCGCGGTGACGGCCTCCGTCACCTCGGCCGGGCGGGCCTGCAGACCCGCCCGATCCAGCTGCTCGGCGACCTCCGCGCGGCCCGGCGGATCGGCATAGACCGGGGCCGCGCGGGCGCTCGGGTGACCCTCGAACAGCTTGCGCAGCGGCGACCGGGCGGGCAGGGGGCCCGCCGTGATCACCAGGCAGGCATCGCCGGCCTGCCAGGCGGCCAGCGCCGCGGTGGCCGCCCTGGCGACCCCGTCGCCCGCGCCGTCGACCAGCACCGCCCGCGCGCCCGGGAAGAAGCCCGTGGCGCGCAACGCATCGGCCAGCGCGGCCGGATCGCGCCGGACCGCGTCGGGTTCGAGCCGGTCAAGCCGCATTTCGGCCGCCGCGTCGGGGCCCAGCAGCGCGTCGAGGAATCCGGCGCGGCGATGCGCCACCCGCATCGGATCGGGGCCGTAGATCAGCACCCCGGCGGCGTCGGCATCGGGCCGGACAAGAAACGCCCGGGCATCGCGGGCCGACAGCTTCATGGTGCGGCCAGCGTCAGCGTCATGTCGGTGACGATGGCATCGGCCAGCGCCAGCACGAGGCGCCGGTAGGCGTCGCGCTCGGCCGACAGTGTGGCGATCGTGGACCCGGTCGCCGAATAGGCGGTGAAGTCGCGAACGGTCCCGGCCGCGAGCACGGTGCCTGTGCCCAGCTCGGTCAGCCGCCAATCGGCCCTGCCCAGCAGGTTGAAGCGGTCGATCTCGTTCTGGGTGGTCAGCGCCATCGCCTGGTTCTCGATGGCGAGCGCGACCGAAAGCTGCCGGTCGGCCAGCGGCCCGGCACGCCCCAGCGACGCCTCCAGCCGACCGGTCATGATGAACCCGTCGAGGCTGTCGATGGGCAGGATCGCGACGCGGCCGACCAGATCGGGCCCGCCGCCGGGCGCATCGAGCGGGGTGAAGCCGCAGGCGGCCAGCGCCGCGGCCAGCGCCAGACCCTTCCAGGCCCGGGCAACGGCACCGCCAATTGCAGGACGCCGTTTCGAAACGGCTTCGCCGCGCCCGCGTGCCGGGGCGGCGCGATCGGCGGCGTGGCTAGACCACCACATTCACGATCCGGCCCGGCACGACGATCAGCTTTCTTGGCGCGGCGCCCGCCAGGGCCCGTTGCACGGCGGCGTCTTGCAGCACGGCGGCTTCGATCGCGTCCGTGGCCGTGTCCTTCGGCACCTCGATCTGCGAGCGCCGCTTGCCGTTGATCTGGATCGGCAGGGTGACGGTGTCGGTTTCCAGCAAGGCCGGGTCGGCCTGCGGCCAGTCCGCCCGCGCCACCAGCCCCTGTCCGCCCAGCATCGCCCAGATTTCCTCGGCCAGATGCGGGGTCATCGGCGCCATCAGCTGCGCCAGTATGCGCAGGCTGCGGGCGCGGGCCGATGCCGCGGCGTCGGACCTGGCGATGGCGTTGGTCAGGGTGTAGAGTTCCGCCACCGCCTTGTTGAAGGCGAAGCCCTCGATGCAGCGGGTCACGCCGGCGATGGCGGCATGGGTCGCCCGGTCGAGCGCCGCATCGGCCGCCGCCGTGCCGGCGTCGCCATGGCCGGCCCCGGCGCACTCGGCGGCCAGCCGATGCACCCGGGCCAGATGCCGGAACGCCGCATCGGCGCCGGCGGCCGTCCATTCGACATCGCGCTCGGGCGGGCTGTCGGACAGCATGAACCAGCGCGCCGTGTCGGCGCCATATTCCGCGATGATCCGTTCGGGATCGACGACGTTCTTCTTCGATTTCGACATCTTGGCGGGCGGCATGACATCGACCGGCGGGCCGTCGGCGCCCAGCCGTGCCCCGCTTTCGGTCCAGTGCACATGCTCGGGCAGGTGATAGACCGGGCGATCCTTGTCGTCGCGCGTCACATAGATCTCATGCGTCACCATGCCCTGGGTGAACAGCGCATCGAACGGCTCGATCGCCTTCGCCGGCAGATGCCCGGTGATCTGCATCGCCCGGGCGAAGAAGCGCGAATAGAGCAGGTGCAGGATCGCGTGCTCGACGCCGCCGATATACTGGTCGACATTCATCCAGTAATCGGCATCTGCCATCACCGTGGGTGTGTCTGCCCGGGGCGCGGTGAAGCGGGCGAAATACCATGACGAATCGACAAAGGTGTCCATCGTGTCGGTCTCGCGCCGCGCCGGGCCACCGCAGCGCGGGCAGGTGGTGTCGGCCCATGTGGGATGCCGGTCGAGCGGGTTGCCCGGCACGCTCAGATCGACGTTGCGCGGCAATTCGACCGGCAGGTTTTCGCGTTTCTCCGGCACCGCGCCGCAATCGGGGCAGTGCACCACCGGGATCGGGCAGCCCCAATAGCGCTGGCGCGAGATGCCCCAGTCGCGCAGCCGGTAATTGGTGACGCCGCTGCCCACCCCGCGCGCCTCGCATTCCGCGATCGCCGCGGTGACCGCGTCGTCGCCGGTCTGCCGGTCGGGCCCCGCGAAGCCGTTGACATAGCGCACGGTCTCGGTCTTCGGCGGCACGAAGGCGATGTCGCCGACCGGTGCGCCATCCTCGGCCGCCTCGAACACGTCGATCACTGGCAGGCCGTATTTGCGGGCGAAATCCAGATCGCGCTGGTCATGCGCCGGGCAGCCGAAAATCGCCCCTGTGCCATAGTCCATCAGGATGAAATTGGCGATCCAGACCGGCAGTTCCCAGTCCGGGTCGAACGGGTGGCGCACGGTGACGCGCGTTGGCAGGCCCTTCTTCTCGGCCGTTTCGAGGGCCTCTTCCGAGGTGCCCATGCGCCGGCATTCGGCGTTGAAGGCGGCGATGGCGGGATCGTCCGCCTCCAGCGCCCGGGCCAGCGGATGATCGGGCGAGATCGCGGCAAAGCTCGCCCCCAGCAGCGTGTCGGGCCGCGTGGTATAGACCGCGAGCTTTTCGTGCCCCGCCGGCGCCCCCAACGTGTCAAAGGCGAATTGCAGGCCGCGGCTCTTGCCGATCCAGTTGGCCTGCATCAGGCGCACCTTGTCGGGCCAGCGTTCGAGCCGGTCGATCGCATCCAGCAATTCCTCGGCGAAGTCCGAGATGCGAAAGAACCACTGGGTGAGTTCGCGCCGCTCGACCTCGGCGCCCGAACGCCAGCCCTTGCCGTCGATCACCTGCTCGTTGGCCAGCACCGTCCGGTCGACCGGGTCCCAGTTCACCGTGGCGGATTTGCGGGTCACCAGCCCGGCCTCGAGCATGTCGAGGAACATCGCCTGCTGCTGGCCGTAATATTCCGGGTCGCAGGTGGCGAATTCGCGGCTCCAGTCGATCGACAGCCCCATCGGCCTGAGCTGCGCGCGCATGTCGGCGATGTTGCCATAGGTCCAGTCGGCCGGATGGCCGCCACGCTCCATCGCGGCGTTTTCGGCCGGCATGCCGAAGGCGTCCCAGCCCATCGGGTGCAGCACGTTGAAGCCGCGCGCCGCCTTGTAGCGCGCGATCACGTCGCCCATCGTGTAGTTCCGCACATGGCCCATATGGATGCGGCCCGACGGATAGGGAAACATCTCCAGCACATAGTATTTCGGCCGCGCGGGGTCGGGTTCGGCCCGGAACACGTCTGCCGCGTCCCACGCCGCCTGCCATTTCGGCTCGATCTCGCTTGCCCGATATTGCGCCATCATCCGCCCCGGCCGGTTGTCCCCGTGACCGATGCTCCTAGCCCGGAGGACAGGTCAACGTCCAGAGACGCGCGGCTATTCGCGGCCCTGCGCGCGCAACACCCGGTCGAGCCGCTGGCCAAGCTCGGTCGGCGCCCGTTCGACCTGGGAATAGTATATCGCGGGGTCATAGCGCGGCACATCCAGCCCCAGATGATCGGCCGTCAGCAGCCCCATGGCCGCGAGCAGCCCATAGACCGCGACATATTCGGTTCTTTGAGCGTCCAGCAGCACGACCCGGGCGTCGAGCAATTCCTGCTCGGCGTTAAGCACGTCGAGCGTGGTCCGGGCACCCAGCGTGGCCTCTTCCTGAACGCCCTCAAAGGCGAGTTCGGCGGCGCGTATCTGCTGCTCGCGCGCCACGATCGAGGCGCGCGCAACCTGCAGTGCCGACCAGGCGCGCGCGACCTCGGAATCGACGGTGCTGGCGGTGAACAGCAACCCCGCGCGGGCCGCTTCGGCATTGGCCACCGCCTGACGGGTGAGCGATGAAAGCCGCCCACCCTGATAGATCGGCACGTTGATGCCCAGGCGCGCCGCCCCGAAATCGCGGTTGCCGAACGCATCGTCGCGATTGTTGTAGCCGACTTCGCCGCCGATACTGACGGTTGGCCGCATCGCGGCCCGGGCACGGCTGATGTTGATCTCGGCGGCGCGCACATTGTGCTGCGACTGACG
Source organism: Paracoccaceae bacterium (assembly GCA_003500165.1). Lineage (GTDB taxonomy): Bacteria > Pseudomonadota > Alphaproteobacteria > Rhodobacterales > Rhodobacteraceae > UBA10424. Next base: position 15,115 of record DNSZ01000016.1, read on the forward strand.
GATCGCCGGCGCCCGCTGGCGGGCCAGCGCCGTCGCCTCCGCCTGCGAGGTGGGCAGCGCGGGTTCGGGCGGCGGCGGTGCCAGATCGCCCGGAAAGCGCCCGACCGCAAGGTTGAAGGCGGCGCGCGCGACCTCGACATTGCCGCGCACCAGCGCCAGGTTCGAACGTGCCTCGGCCAGGCGCGCCTCGGCCTGGCTGACATCGGTGCGGGTGATCTCGCCCACCTCGAACCGGTCGCGCGCGGCTTCGAGTTCGCGCAAGATCACCCGAACGTTGTTCTGTGAGATATCCAGTGCCTGGACCTCGCGGCGAAAATCCATATAGGC
>DNSZ01000231.1:0-2747 GCA_003500165.1 Paracoccaceae bacterium
CGCCGCCCTTGCGCGGATCGGCGGCACCACCGATGGCGCCGAACAGGATCAGCGGGCCGGCGGGCAGCCCGAGCGCAGCGCGGGCATCTTCCCCCGATCCGGGTGCGAACACCGCCGGGTCGAGGGTGTTCGGGATCACCGTGCAGGGGGCCTCGCCGAACAGCGCGCTGGCCGCCAACTCGGTAGCCATCCATTGGCTTGCTGCAATGAAGTGCGGTTTGAAACCGCGCCATAGCCTTGCCTTCCGCTGCCATGTCCGACGGTCGATATCGACCGGGCCGTCGGCATAGCCATTGCGATAGCGGCCATCGTCGCTGAAATGTTCGGCCCCTGAAAACGGCCACATGTCGCGCGCCGTCCACACCACGGGGCCGGGCAGGCGGGCGATTTCGGCCAGGCCCATCGCCTCGCCCCCCACCCAGTGCAGATGGATCACATCGGCCCCGGCGGCGGCCGCCGCACGGCCCAACCCATGGGCGACCAGGCCAAGGCTGCGCATGCCCGTGGGGTCTGCCCGCGCCCCCCATCGCGCCCGGCGCTTGGCCCAGAACCGCACGGCCCGCACCGTGGCGCGGCCGCGGGCGCCCAACGGCTCCGACACAGCAGGATCGTCCGTCAGCTTGCGGATCACCAGCATTCGGCTGTCCGTCCCGGCTGCGCGCAAGGCCGCATGCACGCGATAGGCGCCGATCATGGCGCCGCCCCCGGCGTCGGACATTGATAGGTGGAATATATTCACCTATGACGGTCGCTGCAGCTTGCCATAGGCACCGAGCAGACGCTCGGTCGCCTGCGGTGCAACCGACATCAAGGTAAGCTTGACGCCCCGTTTGGCACGATTGAGCATGGGTAGTCTGACTTTTGCCTTCACCCGCGCAACCATCTCGGGGCTTTCGCCGATTTCCGGCGGAAAACTCTCGAACCGGCGCGATGTGTCAAGCGCCGGCATATCCGCCGGTCCGCAATTCTCGCCGGTTCCATCGAGCCCGATATTCCGGGCGAAGGCTCGCGTCGGCGTCAGGCACAGCCCGCCCGCCTCGAATATGGCGGCATACCAGAAGCAGTCCCAAGTGTATTTCCGGCCGGACGCATTGTCCTCGATCTGGCAAAAGAAATCATGCGCACCGTCGAGGTTGTAGCGCCGCCGCGTCGCCCGGTCCCAGTCGCGGACGATGCGCTGCGGGTCTTCCCGATAGTGCTGCCAGCGATCGGCCCAGCTGGCCCAGCCCCAGCAATTCATCACCTGCCACAGCGCATAATCCGGCAGCCCCGCCGGATCGATATCGTAGAACCAGCCGCTGATATGCCAGACCCGCGGATCGCCCTCGAACCGGTCGAGGCCCGCGCGCATGAAGTCAAGGAAACCGCGCGCGGTGACGATATCGTCCTCGACCACGATGGCGCGGCCATGCGCCGCCATCGCGGCGGTGACCCCATCGACGATGTTGGCCGCCAGCCCCTTGTTCCGGTCCTGCGCGACGATCGCGAAATCGCCGAACGCGCCCGAACCGACGGCTTCCTGTGCCACCTTGCGCACCGCCTTCACCGCAGCCGCATCTGCGGCGCCGCGCGGCCCGTCGGAATGCAGGATCACATGGGTTTCGGACGCGCCGTCATTCGCCGCCAGCGCCGCGAGTGTCCGGCGCAGGTGATCGGGCCGCCGATAGGCGAACATCACCACGGGCGGGCGGCCGTTCGGTGTTTCGGGCGGGCGCATGCGGTGCTACCTTTCTGCGGGGCAGACCCGCGCGGAGGCGACAGGCGGTTTGGACAAGCTTCTCAATGCCGGATGGCTGACGGCAGAGCAAGCCGTGCGGCTGCTGACGGGTCTGTTCGTGATGGTCCTTGTCGCCCGCCATCTGGGGCCCGAGCGGTTCGGCGCCTATGCCTATCTGTTCGCGCTCGCCGGGCTTTTCATCCCGCTGGCGCTGGCCGGGCTTGATGCGCCGGTGATGCGCCGGGCCGCGGCCGACCCGGCCCAGCGCGACCGGCTGATCGGGACCGCGCTGGCGATCCGGGGCGCGGCGGCGGTTCTGGCCGCGCTTCTGGCGTTCGGGCTGTTCCTGGCGATCGGCGGGCCGCCGGGAACCGCGCCGGGGCTGATGGCGGCGGCCTGCCTGGTGGTGCTGGCAGCACCCGCCGAGAGTTTCAACACCTGGTTCCGCGCCGCCGAGCGCATGGCCTGGATCGCCCTGCCGCGCATCGCGGTGGCGCTCGCCGTGGCCGGCGTGGCGCTGGTATTGGTGTGGCGGCAGGCCGATCTGCCGGCCTTTGTGGCGCTGCGCGCCGGTGACGCGGGGGCGCTGGGGGTGGCGGCGGTGCTCGCCTATGGCTTGGCGACCGGGGCGCTGCGCCGCCTGGCCCTGTCAGCACGGCTGGCGCGGGAGCTTCTGCGCGAGGGCTGGCCGCTGTTGCTGGGCGGGGTGGCGGTGATCGTCTACATGCGCATCGACCAGGTCATGCTGGGCCAGATGGCCGTGGCGGACGAGCTGGGGCTTTATTCCGTCGCCGTGCGCGTTTCGGATACCGTCCTATTCGTACCGATGGCAGTCCAATCGGCCTTTTATGCCGCGTTGGTTCGGGTGCATCGCGACACGCCCGGACGCTTCGATGCCTATATGCAGCGGGTCTATGATGCGATGGGGCTGGCGGCCTGGGGCTGCGGCCTGGCGCTTGGTCTTGCCGGCTGGCTGCTGATCGGCCCGGTGTTCGGGTCCGACTATTCGGGTGCGGTGCCGATGTTGGCG
>DNSZ01000231.1:2771-20096 GCA_003500165.1 Paracoccaceae bacterium
TCCTGCCATGGCTGCGCCCCACGCTGCCTGCGCAATTGCGCGCGCTCGACCCCGTGGGCGCGGCGCGCCGCCTCAGGGCGGTGTGGCGCACCTAGGCGGCGCTGGCGGCGCGGCGGACGGAGGATGGCGGTCGTGGTCAATGGCCGTTGGGATCGGCGCCGCAGCCCGCAGACGGAGGCGTTTCCAATCCAGCGGGCCGATGGTATCGCTTGCGCATGCCGCGCACGCTGCCCCTTTTCGCGCTTGCCACCCTGCTGCCGGTGCCGCTTCTGCTGCTCGGCGCGCTGGCGGGCTGGCACTGGGCGCTGGCCGCCATTCTCTACATCACCGTCGGGGTGTTCGCGCTGGACGAGCTTGCCCCGCGCACGCCCGGCCCGGCCGCCAGCCCGGCGGGGGCCAACGCCTTGTCGGCGATCCTCGCCCTGTTGCACCTGCCGCTGATGGGGCTTGCCGTTCTGGCGCTGGCAGGCACGTTCGGGGCCGGCCCGGCCGACCGGCTGGCAGTCTTCTTCGCCTTTGGGCTGTGGCTGGGGCAGGTCGGCAACGCCAATGCGCATGAGCTGATCCACCGCCGCCACCCGCTGCTGCGCGGGCTGGGCGCGGCCGTCTTCACCGCCCATCTGTTTGGCCACCACGCCACCGCGCATCCCGCCATCCACCACCGTTTCGTGGCCACGCCGGACGATCCCAACACCGCGCGCCGCGGCGAAGGCTTCTGGCGGTTCTGGCCGCGCGCCGCGGCGGGATCGTTCGGCGCCGGCTGGCGGGTCGAGGCCACCCGGCTGATCCACCGCGGCCGGTCGCCCTGGCACCCGGCGAACCCCTACTGGCGCTATCTTGGCGGGGCGCTGGCACTGATGCTGCTCGCCCTCGCTGCCGCGGGACCCGCCGGCTGGGCCGCCTTCGTGGCGCTTGCGCTTTACGCCCAGATGCAGCTGATGCTGTCGGACTATGTCCAGCATTACGGCCTGATCCGCCCGCGCGGCGCCGATGGCCGCTATGCCCCGGTCAGCCCGGCGCAATCCTGGGATGCGGCCCACTGGATGAGCGGTCTGTTCACGCTGAACGCCCCGCGGCATGCCGATCATCACAGCCATGCGACGCGACCCTTCCCGGCGCTGGCGGCATGCCCCGACGCACCGCGGCTGCCCGGCCCGCTGCCGGTGATGGCCACGCTGGCGCTGATCCCGCGGGCCTGGCGGCGGGTGATGGACCCAAGGCTCGACCGGCTGGGGCGCGCGACATGATCCGGTTGCTGCTGGCCCTCTTGCTGCTTTCCGCCTGGCCGGCCCAGGCCGAAAGTCTGCTGACCCCCGATGTGTTCGAGGCGCTGACGGCGGGCAAGACGGTGCGCTATTCCGACGGTCAGGAAGAGCAGTTCCTGCCCGGCCGCCGCGTGGTGTTGCGGCTGAGCGAAAGCGATGCCTGCACCCGCGGCCACTGGTACGGCTCGGGCGACCTGATCTGCTTTGCCTATGAAGGGGATGATTGGCAGCATTGCTGGCTGGTGCACAACACCACCAAGGGCATCCGGTTCCGCGGCCTGCTGGGCGACGAATCGTTCATCACCCGCATGACGGACGCGCCGCTCGACTGTCCCGGCCCTTATCTGGGCAGCTGACGACAAGGCAAACCGCATGACGATCCGCCTTCTGATCCTGTGTCTCTTGGCCGCCGCACCGGCGGGTGCGGAGACGCTGCTCGACGGGCCGGGTTTCGCCGCCCGGGTCAGTGGCAAGACGATCCATTTCGACCGCTGGGGCGAGGTGTACGGCGCCGAACAGTATGTGCCCGACCGACGGGTGATCTGGCGGTTCGAGGGCGAGGCCTGCCAGCCCGGCCGCTGGTATCCGCAAGGCGACGCGATCTGTTTCGTCTATGACGACCAGCCGGGACCGATCTGCTGGTCCGTGATCGACGCGGCCGACGGGCTGCGCGTCCGCATCGTCGGCGACCTGCCCGAAAACGATCTGACCGTGCGGCGCGAGACGACGGCGCCGCTGGCCTGCCCGGGCGAGTTCCTGGGCAGCTGAGCGGGCGCCGCACCCCGACCCGGCCGCGGCGAGGCGGGGCGCGGCAGGCGGACCTAGCGGAATGAGTCAAACTCATTGCGCCTTGGTATCAGCCGCGCGCGCCCAGCCCCAGCCGCATCACCGCCCGGCGCAGCGGGGCGATGTCGTGCAGCGCCTGCATGCCGATCTTGCGCAACTGCGTCAGCGGCGCCGCCCCGGTCATCGACGCACGGTTGAGCGCGTCGATGCCCAGAACCCGCATCCGGATATCGCCGTGCCGGGCGCGGTGATAGGCGGCCAGCATCGGCGCATCGCCGAGCGCGCCCGGGCGCCGCTGCGCCAGGTCCAGTAGCACGGCGATGTCTGCGAGGCTCATGTTCAGCCCCTGCGCGCCGATCGGCGGGATCACATGGGCGGCCTCGGCGATCAGCGCCAGCCGGTCGCCGTTCAGCCGCGCGGCCATCTGGCTGATGATCGGCCAGATCGTGATCTGGCTGGCCAATGTCAGCGGGCCGAAGAGATAGCCCGACCTTTCGCTCATCGCCGCCTCGAAATCCGGTGGGGCCAGGGCGCGCAGCCTTTCGGCCTCGGCCCCGCGTTCCATCCAGACGATGGCCGAATGCGGCTCACCCTCGCGGTCGGGCAGGGGCACCAGGGTGAACGGCCCGCCCGAGCGGTGAATCTCGGTCGAGACATTGTCATGCGGGATCGGGTGCGTCACCGTGAAGGCCAGCGCCTTCTGCCCATAGCGCAGGGTCGTCACGGGAATCCCGGCGGCCCGCCGCATCGCCGAGTCGCGGCCATCGGCGGCCAGCACCAGGCGCACCGCCACCGCGCCGCCATCCGACAGCGTGACACGCGCCTCGGCGGTTCGTGCGATCAGGCCGCGCGCGGCCAGGCCCGGGCGAAAATCGACATTCGGCAGCTCGGCCAGCCGGGCCACCAATTCGCGGCGCAACAGCCAGTTCGGGAAGTTCCAGCCGAACGGGCGGTCGGGCGACAGGTCCGCGGCGTCGAAATCGCGCACCGCAAAGCGCCGCGCGCGGTCGCCGGTATCCTCGGCGATGCGCATCACCTGAAGCGGCGCGGCATGGCCGGCAAGCCGGTCCCACAGCCCCGCTGCCTCCAGCACCTGACGGGCGGGCTGCAGAAAGGCGGTGGATCGCAGATCGGCGCCCTCGGCCTCGGCCGAGGTGACCGGCGGGGCCGGATCGACACAGATCACCGTAAAGCCGGCGCTGCCAAAGGCGGCCGCCGCGCTCAGCCCGGCCACGCCGCCGCCGGCGACGAGGATATCGGCATGTTCGACTTTCATGGGAAAGGGTCTAGCCCGCGCCCCCCGATCCGGAAAGGGGCAAAGCTGCGACCGATTGCACGGCCCGGGCCCGGGCGGGCGGCATCGGCGCGCTTTCGGGCGTGACGCCATGCGGCGTCTTGGCCCAGTGAAACGGCCGCGCGACCGCGGCCACGACCGCATGCCAGGCGGCAAGCGTGGCCATCGGGTAATAGGCGTGCAAGGCGGGCAGCCAAACGGCCAGGCGCGCCGTTCCGCGCCGCCGCAATCCCACCACCGCGGCCAAGACGCCGACGCCTTCGGCCAGCAGCAAAAGCGCGAACAGGCCCCAGGCCGCATCGGCGGGGAGCCATGGCGCCAGCGGCGGGGCGCCCAGAAACGGGATCAACCAGAAGCTCCACAGCGCGGGCGCCAACAGGAACCCGGCGAGGGCACCCAGAAACAGCGCCTGGAATGCCAGGAAACCGGTCGGCCCCAGATCGCGCCACAATGCCTTCGGCCGCCGCATATGCGTCGCCCAGGTAATCGCAAAACCCTTCAGCCAGCGCGCCCGCTGGCGCATCCACAGCATCGGCCGGCACGCGGCCTCTTCCAGGGTGACGCTGTCGATGTGGTCGCAGCGATGGCCAAAGCGCGCCAGGCGGATGCCCAGATCGGCATCCTCGGTGACGTTGTGGGCGTCCCAGCCGCCCGCCGCCTGCAGCGCATCGCGGCGCAGGAAAAGCGTGGTGCCGCCCAGCGGGAAGGGCAGGCCGCGCCGCGCCAGACCGCGCAGCACGACCCGGAACCAGACCGCGTATTCGATGGTGAAGCAGCGCGCGATCCAGTTCGCCCGGCCATTGTAGAAATCGAGCGTGCCTTGCAGGCAGGCCAGCCTGTCATCGGCCGCGAACCGCGCCGCGACCCGGCGCAGTTGATCGGGTGCCGGCGCATCCTCGGCATCGTAGACGCCGACGATCTCGGCCGATATGAATTCGAGGGCATAGTTCAGCGCGCGCGGCTTGGTCCGCAACCGCCCGGCGGGCACCGCGACGACCTCGATCCAGGGCGGCAACGCCGTTGCCTCCAGCGCCGCGCGGGTCGCGCGGTCGTCCGATTCGACCACCAGACAGGCCGACACCAGGGCGCGCGGGTAGTCGAGCCGTTCCAGCCGCGCGATCAGCGCCGGCAGGATCGCGGCCTCGCGCAGCAACGGGACCAGCAGCGCGATGGTCGGCAAGGGCGCCTGCGGGGCCGGCGTGGTGTCCGGGCGCGGGCCGGGCCCGGCCAGCAGCGCGGCAAGTTTCAGGCCCGTATTGGCCAGCAGGGCAAGCGTGGCGAGCCCAAGCGCCAGCCCGCCCAGAACCCATGGCGCGGCCAGGGCGAGGAGAGCCGCGGCCAGCCCCAGCAGCGCCGCGATGCCGCGCCAGGCCATCGACTGAACCCGGCAGCTGTTCGCCGCGGGGCAGCGGGTTTCGGCATGATGGGCAAGGCGGTCACGCCACAATTCGGCGATCCGGTCGCGGATCGCCTCTGCGCTGGCGAAGACGACGCGGACCGGGCCGCTGCCGGCGGGCAGCGCGGCGGACAACGCGGCCAGGTTTTCGGGATGGGCGGTCGCAACGGTCAGCGCCCCGCCGATACGCCCGGCCGGCACCACAGCCGCGCGCAGACAGGCGACGGGGTCGAATGCCCGGGCGCTGTCCGGGTCGGGTGGATGGGCCGCCAGATCGACCCATTCCAGACCGTGCTGATAGGCCAGCGCATCGGCCAGCGCCTCGGGCGCCAGCGCACCCGTGGCACACAGGATTTCACCGATCCGGGCAGAGCCGGCGCGCTGCATGTCGAGTGCACTGGTGATGGCGTCTGCCGGCACGCCCGCCCGGCGCTGCAGAATCGCACCCAGCGGTTCGCGGGTAACCGGCCGCGGCAGCGCCAGCGCCCGCTCCACGACTGTCTGCTGCATGCTTTCTGCCATGCCGGGTCCGCCCGCACTGTCCGCGGGGTCGATCTGGCGGCAACAGGGTTAAGCGGCGGTTAATACCAACGGTCATGGTCGATGAGCGCACGGCCAATGGCCAGGCGCTGCAAGGCCGCGTCTTTCTTGGGCCTCAGCCGGAGCGCGCCGCCATCGCCTCGGTGAATCGCTCGAACAGATAGCCGCTGTCCTGCGGCCCAGGGCTCGCCTCGGGGTGATACTGCACCGAAAACACCGGGCGCCCCTTCAGCCGCAGGCCGCAATTCGACCCATCGAAGAGCGAGACATGGGTCTCCACCACGGTATCGGGCAGGGTCTCGCTGTCGACGGCAAAGCCGTGATTCATCGATGTGATCTCGACCTTGCCGGTTTCGAGATCCTTGACCGGATGATTGGCGCCGTGATGGCCGTGATGCATCTTCACCGTGCGCGCACCCAGCGCCAGGCCCAGCATCTGGTGGCCAAGGCAGATGCCGAAGATCGGCAGATCGGTCGCAGTCACCAGATGCCGGATGACCGGCACGGCATAGGCACCGGTGGCCGCCGGGTCGCCCGGCCCGTTCGACAGGAAAACGCCGTCGGGGTGATGCGCCAGAACCTCTTCGGCGGTCGCGGAGGCGGGCAACACGGTGACCGAACAACCCAGGGCCGCAAGCGACCGCAGGATGTTGCGCTTGGCCCCATAGTCGATCGCGACGACATGGTGGCGCGGCGCGGTCTGCCGGCCATAGCCGCCGGGCCAGTCCCAGCGCGTCGCGTCCCAGCGAAAGGTCTGGGCGCAGGTCACGTCGCGGGCCAGGTCGCGCCCTTCCAGACCGGCGAAGCCGCGCGCCGCCGCGACCAGGCTTGCGATGTCGAAGTGGCCCTGCACATCGTGGCGCAACGCCACATGGGGCGCGCCCTGCCGGCGGATCGCCCGGGTCAGCCGGCGGGTGTCGATGCCGCCGATGCCGATCCGGCCATGCCGGCGCAGCCAGTCGGCCAGATCGCCCATCGCCCGCCAGTTCGACGGCGCGGTCGGGTGGGCGCGCGTCACCAGTCCTGCGGCGACGGGCCGTTCGGCCTCGTCGTCCTCGGTCGTGGTGCCGGTATTGCCGATATGCGGGAAGGTGAAGGTGACGATCTGGCCGGCATAGGAGGGATCGGTCATGATCTCCTGATAGCCGGTCATCGCAGTGTTGAAGCACAGCTCGGCCGTCGCCATGCCCTCGGCGCCGAAGCCATGGCCGAAAAACACCGTGCCATCGGCCAGGGCCAGGGCGGCGGTCGGCTTGGGGTCGGGCATGGCGGGTCTCCGGGCGGGTTGCCTGTCGCTAGGCCCCGCGCCGGGCGGCGTCAAGCACGGGCCGGGCCAGCGCCGAGGCGGCAAAGAACCCCGCCGCCACGGTGACGATGGTGGGCCCCGTGGGCGTGTCCCACAGATAGGAGGCGCGCAACCCGCCCAGCGCCGAAACGGCGCCCAGAAGGGCCGCCAGCACCGCCATCGCCTCGGGCGTGCGGACGAAGGGCCGTGCGGCGGCGGCCGGGATGATCAACAGTGCGGTGATCAGCAGCGCGCCCACCACCTTGATCGCCACGGCGACGACGATGGCCAGGGCCAGCGTCAGCACCAGCTGTTCGCGGCGCGGGTCGATGCCGGCCGAGCAGGCCAGATCGGGATCGACGGTTGCGGTCAGCAGCCTGTCCCAGCGCCAGATCAGCAGCCCCAGAACGGCCGCCGCGCCGGCCCAGATCACCGCCAGATCGACCCGCCCGACGGACAGGATGTCGCCGAACAGGAACGCCATGAGGTCCAGCCGCAGGCCCTGCAGGCTGGCCGCGACGACAAGCCCGATCGCGAGTGCGGCATGGGCGAGCACGCCCAGCAGCGTGTCCATCGCATAGCCGCGGCTTTGCAACAGCGTGACGGACAGCGCCATCACCAGCGCCACAGCCAGCGCACCGGCAAACACCGACACCGAAAACGACAGCGCCAGCGCCACGCCCAAGAGCGAGGCATGCGCGGTGGCATCGCCGAAATAGGCCATCCGCCGCCAGACGACGAAACAGCCCAACGGCCCCGCGGCCAGCGCCACCCCCAGCCCCGCCAGCGCCGCGCGGACCAGAAAATCGTCCAGCATCACACGGCCTCGCGGTCCGGCACGGGCGCGGGTGCCGATTCGGGGTCGTGGCTGTGATCGTGGCGATGGCGGTAAAGCGCCAGTGCCCCCTGGGTGCCGGTGCCGAACAGCGCCTGATACTCGGGCGCACTGGCCACTGCCTCGGGCAGCCCTTCGCAGCAGACATGGCGGTTGAGGCAGATCACCCGGTCCGACGCCGCCATCACCACATGCAGCTCGTGGCTGACCATCAGGATCGCGCAGCCAAGCTCGGCCCGCACCGTCTCGATCCGGCGATAGAAGGCGGCCTCGGCCGGCTGGTCAAGGCCCTGCGTCGGTTCGTCGAGCAACAGCAGATCGGGCGTGTGCAGCAGCGCGCGCGCCAGCAGCACCCGCTGGCGCTGACCGCCCGACAGCGCGGTGATCGGGCGGCGGCCCAGATCGCCCGCCCCGGCGCGGGTCAGCGCGGCGCGGGCGCGGTCGCGCGACACCCGCTGCGGCAGCCCCAGGAACCGCGCCGCCGTCATCGGCAGGGTCGGGTCGAGATGCAGCGCCTGCGGCACATAGCCGATGGCGAGCCCCGGTGCCCGCCACAACGTGCCCGCATCGGGCGTGAGCGCGCCAAGGATGGTGCGCAACAGCGTCGTCTTGCCCGATCCGTTGGGGCCGACCAAGGTGACGATCTCGCCCCGGTCGATGTGGAAATCGACACCGGTCAGGGCGGCCGCCCCGCCGCCCGGCCGCACGGTCAGCGCATGCGCCTCGACCAGCCGGGTCATGCGCCCTGCCCCGCGCCCTGGCAGGCCGGGCACAGCCCGTCGGCCTCGACCATCGCGTGATCGACGGCAAAGCCGGCATCCTGTGCCGCGCTTCCCAGTGCCGCCATCACCGGGGCCGCCGGTGCCTCGGCCACCGCCGCGCAACTGCGACAGATCAGAAAGATCGGCGCATGGCCGCGGCCGGGATGGGCACAGGCGACAAAGGCGTTCAGATGTTCGATCCGGTGCGCCAGCCCGTGGCGCACCAGGAAGTCGAGCGCGCGATAGGCCACCGGCGGCTGGGCGCCCAGCCCCTCGTCGCGCAGCCGGTCGAGGATCGCATAGGCCCCCAGCGCACGGTGATCTTCCAGCAGGATCTCCAGCACCCGGCGGCGCGTGTCGGTCAGCCGCACGCCCGCCTCGCGGCAGACGGTTTCGGCATGGGCCAGCGCGGCCCGGCGGCAGGCTGCATGGTCATGGGGGTCGAAGCCGGCGGTCATCTGCGTGTCCCAGCACTTTCCTGTTGCAGGGCATAGGCCGAGGCGATAGGCAGCGCAATGTTATTCTATAACAGTTCCCGGAGGACCCCGATGCGCCCTGCCTTCACCGCCCTTGCCGCCCTGTCCCTGGCCGCGCCGTCCGCCGCCGATGTGCCCGACGTCGCCGCCGACATTGCGCCGATCCACTCGCTTGCCGCGATGGTGATGGGCGATCTGGGGGAGCCCGCGCTGATCGTGCGGCCCGGCGCCTCGCCGCATGGCTATGCCATGCGCCCGTCCGAGGCCGGCGCGCTGCAGGAGGCCGATCTGGTGGTCTGGGTCGGGCCGCAGCTGGAACCCTGGCTGGAAGAGGCGATGGAAACGCTGGCCCCCGATGCCGCGCAACTGACGCTGATGGAGGTGCCGGGCACCGTGCTGCTGGAGACCCGCATCGGCGCGACCTTCGACGCACACGACCATGCGCATGACGACGAGCACGCGCATGAGGATGAGCATGCCGCGGGCGACGAGCACGCCCACGAAGACGAGCATGCCCATGAGGATGAGCATGCCCACGGCTCGATCGATTCGCATCTGTGGCTCGACCCGGCCAACGCGCAGGTCTGGCTGACCGCCATCGCCGAGGCGCTGGCCACGGCCGACCCTGACAACGCTGCGACCTATCGCGCCAATGCCGGCGCCGCCCGCGCCGATCTGGCCGCGCTCAGTGCCGACATCGCGGCGCAGACCGCCCCGCTGGCCGATCTGCCCTTCATCGTGTTCCACGACGCCTATCAGTATTTCGAGAACCGCTTCGGGTTGCAGGCGGCGGGCGCCATCAGCATCGGCGACGCCACCGATCCGTCGGCCGCACGGGTCGCCGAACTGCGCGACCGGGTGGCCGAGCTGGGCGGTGTCTGCATCCTGGCCGAGCCGCAATTCGACCCCGGGATCGTCGCGGCCATTGCCGGGGACGACACCGCGACCGGTGTGATCGATCCGCTGGGAACCGCGCATGCGCCGGGGCCCGCGCTTTATCCCGCCGTCATCAGCGACCTTGCGGCGGGGCTGGCCGCCTGCCGCTGAGCCACGCGGTTCCGGGGAACCGGTGCCGCCTGGCTAGCGCCCCCGCGCCTGCTGCCAGTCGCGCAGCGCGGGGTTGTCGGCCGGCGCGGCGGCCGGGCGGCCGCGCCGCAGCCGGTCGGCCAGCCCGATGGCTGCGCTGCCGACCTGGCCCGCGCGGCGATAGTGCAACTCGCGCGCGCCGAAATAGAACGACACGATGGCGCCCAGCAGCCACCACAGCGGGTCGGGCACCTGTGCCAGTCCCTGCATCCGCCGGGCAAAGCCGTCGGGCTCGACCATCGCAAAGGCGAACAGCCCCAGCGTGCCCAGCGCCAGGGCCGGGCGCGGCAACCGGTTGAGCCCGTTGACCGCGCGGTCGAACCAGGTTGCGCCGCCATGCACGAATTCGGCGGCAAAGGCGTCCTGCGCGGCAACCTGCGCGTCATGCGCCAGTTCCATCCGCCGGGTGGCGTTGGGGTGAAACACCTCGACCAGATCGCCGGCGGTCTCGCCCAGCGCCGCGACCGTCTCGGCCCGCCCCAGAAGGCGCTTGATCAGTGCCATGCCGAAACCCTTTCGCGATGCTCGGCCTCGCTCAGATGATAGCGCGGCGCCATGAATTCCTCGGCCCGGGTGATCCAGCCGCCCTTGCCACCATCGCGGCGGCGGGCAAACTTGCGCAGCCGCGGGCGGGCATCGCCCAGCCGATAGTAGTAATCCCGCCGCTCGATCGCATAGGCATCGACCAGGTGATCGGGCGCCTCGGCCATCGCGCGGGCCGCCGCGGCGCGGGTCTGTGGCCCGATCACGCCGTCGACAGCCACGTCATGCCCCATCTTGCGCAACAGGTTCTGCAACAGCTTCACCGCCGTCGCCCCGGCATTGACCTGCATGTCGAAGACACTGGGTTGCAGCGGCCCGGGCAGCCCGTCGATCCCGGGCTGCCGGAAATAGGAATCGAGGAAGATGTCGACCGCGTGATCGGGGGTCAGCGCGCGAATATCGGCGACGGTGACGCGGCCATCGCCGGTCAGGTCGCGGCCAAGCCGTCGCAGCGTGCCGATGGTCACGCCATGCTTGGTGGCGCCGCCCGGATCGTCGGGATCGTTGACGAACCCGCCCTCGCGGGCGACGATGGCTTCGGCGATCTGGCGTGGCGTTGGCATGGCGCGCTTTCCCTTTCTGGACGCGCGCCAGACTGTTCACAAAGGGTTAAGACCCGCCTTCGCCACCGTGCGCCGGGTCGCGATAGACGCCCTGCGCCTCGAGCATGTCGGCGACTTCCTTCGGCATGTAGTCCTCGTCATGCTTGGCCAGGATCTCGGTCGCGCGAAACGTGCCGGCCTCCAGACGGCCAAGCGCGATCATCCCCTGACCTTCGGCGAACAGATCCGGCAGCACGCCGGTAAAGGCGACCGGGACCGACGCGCCGCCATCGGTGACCCGAAAGCGGATCGTTTCGCCCGCGCCGCGGATCAGCGAGCCGTCCTCGACAAGTCCGCCGATGCGAAACACCTCGGAGGGTGGCGGCGGTGCCTCGGCGATCTGGCTGGGGCTGCGATAGAGGTTGATGCCATCGCGCATGGCATAACCGATGAGCCCGGTCGCGATGATGAGCGACGCGAAGGCAAGCGCGATGACCTGGATGCGGCGGCGTTTGGCAAGACCCTTCATGTTGCCTAAGGATAGAGCGGTGCCGCCCCGAGGCCAAGGGTTTCGGGCAGGCCCAGCATCAGATTGGCGTTGTGAATCGCCTGGGCGGCCGACCCCTTGGCCAGGTTGTCGAGGGCGGCAAAGATCATCGTCCGGCCGGGCCGCCGGTCGGCCACGACACCGACATGAACGAAGGCCGAGCCACGCACATGCGCCGTCGCCGGGATGTCGCCCATCGGCAGGACGTGCAGGAACGGCTCCGCCGCATAGGCGCGCGCCAGCGCATCGTGGATCGCATCGGCCGCGCCGCGCACATAGACGGTGGCCAGGATGCCGCGATTCTGCGGCACCAGATGCGGGGTGAAGGTGACCTTCACCTCGCGCCCCGCGGCGGCCGAAAACTCCTGGTCGAACTCGGCCAGATGGCGGTGCTGGGCGACCTTGTAGGCCCTGGTCGAATCGGCGACCTCGGCATGGATCAGCGCCTCGGTCGCGGTCCGTCCCGCACCCGAGGACCCGGTCTTGAGGTCGATGACGATCTCGTCGGGATCGATGACGCCGGCCCGCAGCGGCGGCAGCACGGCATAAAGCCCGGTCGCCGCGTTGCAGCCGGTCCCCGCCACCAGCCGCGCGCCGCGGATCGCGTCGCGGTAGAATTCGGTCAGCCCATAGACCGCCCCGGCCTGCAGCTCGGGCGCCAGATGCGGGCCGTACCATCGCGCATAGACGGCCGGATCGCGCAGCCGGAAGCCCGCCGACAGATCGATGATCTTCACCGTTTCGGGCAGCGCCTGGACCACCGCCTGGCTGGTGCCGTGCGGCAGCGCGCAGAACACCAGATCGGCGGCGGCAAAATCGATATCGTCGGTCTTCTGCAGCGCCGGCAGGTCCAGATGCCGAAGATGCGGAAACACCTCGGCCATGGTCAGGCCGGCCTTGCGTTCGGCCCCCAGCGCGGCGATCCGCAGGCCGGGATGCCCGGCGATCAGGCGGACGAGTTCCGCCCCGGTATAGCCCGAGGCGCCCAGGATGATGACGCGCTTGGGTTCCATGTCGCCCCCACAACTCGGCGCCGCGATATACCTCACCCGCCCTGGTCACAATGGGCGTTTGCCACAGTCGCGGCGCGGGGCCTGCAACAATCGGCATCGAGCCGCAAAGAACACGCCCTCTTTGGGACGCCGGGGCAAGGCCAGCAGCAATCGATTTCCCCGCTGGTCCGGACATCGGCCTGCAGCGGACGGAGATCCGCGTTGTGGCGGCCGCCCTCGCCCTGCGGTGCATCAACCGCTTCACGGCCCCCGGTATGCCCGGCAGCGTCAGGATCGCCTGACGCAGGCAGGGCAAAGGCGCGATCCAGGTCACCTCTCGTGCCGACAACAACGCCCGGGATTGGGGGCACAAGCGGGGAGGCCGGGCGAGACGCGCAATGCGGCGAACGCATCGCGACCTGGTACAAGGCCCGGTTCTGCCGTTGCGCCGCGCGGTCGGGGCGGTAGAAGGCGTGCAGGCCCGTTCGGGCGCAGCGAAACCGCGACAGGGGACAGACATGCGCGTTTACTACGACCGCGATTGCGACATCAATCTGATCAAGGACAAGAAGGTGGCGATCCTCGGCTATGGCAGCCAGGGCCACGCCCATGCGCTCAACCTGCGCGATTCGGGCGCCCAGCATATCGCCGTGGCGCTGCGCGCGGGCTCACCCAGCGCCAAGAAGGCCGAGGCCGAGGGGCTGCAGGTCATGGGCATCGCCGAAGCCGCCGCGTGGTGCGATCTGATGATGTTCACCATGCCCGACGAATTGCAGGCCGAGGTCTGGCGCGACCATGTCCGCGACAACATCCGCGAGGGCGCGGCGATCGCATTCGCCCATGGGCTTAACGTCCATTTCAACCTGATCGAACCGAAGCCTGGCGTCGACGTGATCATGATGGCGCCCAAGGGGCCGGGCCACACCGTGCGCGCCGAATTCGCGCGTGGCGGCGGCGTGCCCTGCCTGGTGGCGGTGGACACGGATGCGTCCGGCCGCGCGCTCGATCTCGGGCTGTCCTATTGCGCGGCGATCGGCGGCGGCCGCTCGGGCATCATCGAGACGACCTTCAAGGAAGAGTGCGAAACCGACCTGTTCGGCGAACAGGCGGTGCTGTGCGGCGGTCTGGTGGAGCTGATCCGGATGGGGTTCGAAACCCTGGTCGAGGCGGGCTACGCCCCCGAAATGGCCTATTTCGAATGCCTGCACGAGGTGAAGCTGATCGTCGACCTGATCTATGAAGGCGGCATCGCCAACATGAACTATTCGATCTCGAACACCGCCGAGTATGGCGAATATGTGTCGGGGCCGCGCATCCTGCCCTATGACGAGACCAAGGCGCGGATGAAGGCGGTTCTCGATGACATCCAGAAGGGCCGTTTCGTGCGCGACTGGATGGCGGAATGCAGCGTCGGCCAGCCCAGCTTCAAGGCGACGCGGCGCTGGAACGACGCCCACCAGATCGAGGAAGTGGGCGCCAAGCTGCGCGGCATGATGCCCTGGATCGGGGCCGGCAAGCTGGTGGATCAGGAGAAGAACTGACACCAACTGTCATCGAGAGCGACCGTTCGCCGCCTCCCGCTCCGACCGTCCGGGCGGAGGGCGGAGCTGGCGCAACCGGTCAAACGCATTGCACCCTGGCATCATGGGTCGGGGTCCGACAGCAGCCCGACGGCAAAGGCGATGGGCTCATCGGGGCCCAGATCGGGATACAGGATATCGTTGCCGTCCCCGCCCAGCAGCGTGTCGCTGCCGTCGCCGCCCCAGATAGTGTCCTCGCCCGAACCGCCCTCGAGGTGGTCGTCGCCGTCGCCGCCGTCGATCTGGTCGGCGCCGGCATCGCCGAAGATGAAATCGTCGCCCTTTTCGCCGCACAGCCGGTCGGCGCCGTCGCCGCCCAGGATATGGTCGTCTCCGCCGCCGGCCAACACGATATCGTCGCCCGGCCCGGCATCGATCGCGTCCGCGCCCGACATCGACTGGATTCTGTCGTCGCCGTCATAACCGATGATGCCGTCCCGATCGTTCGTGCCCGCCAGGAAATCGTCGAACCGCGACCCGAACACCGTATTGTCCGAGCCGAGGCTCGAGACACGGATCGACCCGTCGGCAAAGACCAGAGTCTCGACAAGGGTCAGTCGATCCGTTCCATCGGCCGTTGTGACGATGACGGCGTCACCGTCGCGCCGGATCGCGGCCCCGGAAATCGAGATCGCATAGATCGCCCGGTCGTTGCCCGCACCGCCATCGATCCGGTCGTCGCCCGCGCCGCCGACCAGCATGTCGTCGCCATCGCCGCCGACCAGCGTGTCGTCACCACCGCCGCCATCGAGGCTGTCGTCGCCGTCACCGCCACCAAGCATGTCGCGGCCGCTGCCGCCGTAAAGCATGTCGGCCCCGGCGAAGCCGTAAAGCCGGTCGTCGCCCGCCTCGCCCGTGATCATGTCGTCATGCGTGCCGCCGCGCAACGTGTCGTTGCCTGGCCCGCCCGCAAGTGTCACCCCATCGCCGAATGCCACCCCTATTGGACCGTCGCCCCATAGCGGGCCGTCGGCGATCCGGAATCGCCCGATTGCCATGATGCACCCCGCACCCTGTTGTTCACCCCGGCGCCATCAGACATCCAAAGACTTGCTGTGGGATTTACGGCAGCGGGCGCAGTAGGCGGGATTAAGCGCAATTCCTGCGCTTTCCGGCGTCCGGTCTCAGCGGCCAACCCCGGCATAGGCGGCAAAGCCTGCCTCGGCGGCCGTTTCGGCGTCATAGATATTGCGCAGATCGGCCAGAACGCGCGGGCCGCTTCGGGTGATCCGTTTCAGGTCGAGCGCGCGAAACTCGTTCCATTCGGTCAGGATCACGACCGCGTCGGCGCCATCGGCCGCGGCATAGGCATCCTCGGCCCAGGTCACGCCGGGCAGCAGGGCCTCGCCCTCGCGCCGGCCCTGCGGGTCGGTCACGCGAACCCGCGCGCCGCCGCCGACCAGCGCGGGCACGATGGTCAGCGACGGCGCCTCGCGCATGTCGTCGGTATTGGGCTTGAAGGTCACGCCCAGCACCGCGATCGTCCTGCCGTTGAACGACCCGTCGAGCAGCTCGCGCAGCTTCTCGATCATCCGGCGCTTCATCGCCTCGTTGACCTCGATCACCGTTTCGGTGATCCGCATCGGCGTTCCGTGTTCCTGCCCGATCCGGGCCAGGGCGCGGGTGTCCTTGGGAAAGCACGAACCGCCAAAGCCCGGGCCGGCATGCAGGAAGGTGCGGCCGATACGGTTGTCGAGGCCCATGCCCTTGGCGACAGATTTCACATCGGCGCCAGTCGCCTCGCACAGCGCGGCGATCTCGTTGATGAAGGTGATCTTGGTGGCCAGAAAGGCGTTGGCGGCGTATTTGATCATCTCCGCCGATTCGAGGCTCGTGGTGACGATCGGAAACTCGCGCAGGAAGAGCGGGCGGTAGACCTCCGCCATCACCTCGGCGGCGCGATCGGATTCGACGCCCACCACCACCCGGTCGGGCCGCATGAAATCGTCGATCGCGGCGCCCTCGCGCAGGAATTCGGGGTTCGAGGCGATGTCGAAATCGGCGTCCGGACGGGCGGTGCGGATCGCCTCGGCGACTTGGCGGTTGGTGCCGACGGGCACCGTCGATTTCACCACGACCACCGTATGGCCGGTCAGCGCCGCGGCGATTTCGGCCGCCGCGCCCATCACATAGGTCAGATCGGCATGGCCGTCGCCACGCCGGGTCGGCGTGCCGACGGCGATGAAGACCGCCTCGGCGCCCGCCACCGCGGCCGCCAGATCGCCGCTGAAGCTCAGCCGCCCGGCCTCGACATTGCGGCGCATCAGATCTTCTAGCCCGGGTTCGAAGATCGGCACCCGGCCGGCGGTCAGCGCGTCGATCTTGGACGGGTCGCGATCGACACAGACAACTTCGTGTCCGAAATCCGAAAAACAGACGCCGGAGACAAGGCCGACATAGCCGGTGCCGATCATCGCGATGCGCATGGGGGCCTCCGCCGCTCGGTGCGCGGTTCAGTGGCCAAGCCGGCGGTTGGTGTCAATGGCCCGCCGAGGCATGGGCCGGCATGGGCCGCCGGTGGGCCGAATCGCTTTTCGCGCGGCATGGCCCGGCAACTGTGGCCCGCGGGACACAGTTGGCCCAGCCGCATATCGGCCGGCTTTTGCGTGCAACCACAACACTTGGTGTTCGGCGGGGGAAACGGCGCGAAGCGTGCTCTTCCCTACGGCATCCCATCCAGTTCCATAAGAAAATAGTTGCAAACCATGATTTCCCATGCCAGACCTTGTTCATCGGCAGAGACGGAACAAAGGGCGTCAAGACCCACCTCCCAAACGCAGGTTTCATACAGGCCCCGTTTTCTGACCGACAAAACGAGATCCGGCGCGGACGCGAGCAGACATCTCCCCCAGGTGGCGCCGCAGTCGGACAGGCCCAGAGATGGGACGGGGGCCGCGGGCCGGACTATGGCAGCAGTCCGGCCCGCGTTCTCGTTCCGGATACCGGGCGCGAGGCAGGAGACGGCAGGTGGCGCGGACGTTCCGGGGCGAAGGCGTCCACAAGGTGGACGGGAAGGGCCGGGTATCGATCCCCGCCGCGTTTCGCCGCGTTCTGGAAAGCAATGATCCCGACTGGACCGAGGGGCTGAACCCCAGCCTGGTGCTCGTCTATGGCGATGCCCGGTGGAATCACATTGAAGGCTACCACATGGCCGCGATGGCCGATCTTGACGCCCGGATCGCGGCCTTGCCGCGCGGGTCGCGCAGCCGGCGGTTGCTGGAAAAGCTGTTCTCGGGCCAGGCGCTGCCCTCGCAGGTCGACGAGAACGGTCGGATCGTGCTGCCGCAACGGCTGCGCGACAAGATCGGCCTGAAGGGCGAGGCCTTGTTCATCGCCACCGGCGACACCTTCCAGATCTGGGAGCCCGGGCGCTGGGCCGAGCGTGAGGCCGAAATGG
>DNSZ01000089.1 GCA_003500165.1 Paracoccaceae bacterium
CAGGGTGGATTTGCCGCAGCCCGATTCGCCCACCACGCCCAGGGTTTCGCCGGTTTCGACCGACAGGGTCAGCGGACGGACGGCGCGCACGCCCGGCCCGGCGCGGCCGAACAGCCGGCGCGGCGCGGCAAAGGTCTTCGACAGGTTCTCGACCCTGAGCGCCGTCATGTCGCGGCCCCCGCGGCAGCGGTGTCGTTGCAGGGAAAATGGCAGCGCAGCGCGCGGTCGCCTTCGACGACGAGATCGATCGCGCCGTTGCGGCAGACATCCTGGGCCCGGTCGCAGCGCGGGGCAAAGGCGCAGCCGGGCGGCAGCCGGTCGACCGCCGGGGGCAGCCCCGGTATCGCGTCGAGCTTGCGCCGCCCGCCGCCCAGTTCGGGGACGCAGGCCATCAGCCGCGCGGTATAGGGGTGGCGCGGCCTGGCCAGCACATCGGCGGTCGGCCCCTGTTCCACGATGCGGCCGCCATACATCACCGCGACCCGGTCGCAAAGCTGCGCGACGACGCCGAAATCATGGGTGATGAAGATGATCGCAAGGCCGCGGTCGCGCCGCAGATCGTCGAGCAAGGCGAGGATCTGCGCCTGCACCGTGACGTCAAGCGCGGTGGTCGGCTCGTCGGCGATGATCACGTCGGGATCGTTGGCCAGCGCCATGGCGATGCCGACGCGCTGGCGCATGCCGCCCGACAGCTGATGCGGATAGGCATCGACCCGTGCCGCGGCGTTCGGAATCCGCACCGCGGTCAGAAGCTCGACCGCGCGGCGCCGGCCCTCGGCCCGGCCGATCGGGTGATGCGCGCGGATCGCTTCGGCCAGCTGGTCGCCGATGCGATAGAGCGGGTGCAGCGTCGCCAGCGGGTCCTGAAAGATGTAGGCGACGCGGTCGCCGCGCCGTTGGCGCAGCGTCGCATAGGAGGCACGGACCAGATCCTCGCCCTGAAAGCGCACCGCCCCGCCCGCGATCACCCCGGGGGGCGACGCGACAAGGCCCATCACCGACAGCGCGGTCACCGATTTGCCCGAGCCCGATTCGCCGATGATGCCCACGCATTCGCCGGGTTGCACCGACAGCGAGACATCGCTGACCGCCTTGTAGACCCGCGGGCCGACGCGGAACTCGGTCGACAGGTTCTGGATATCCAGAAGCCCGGTATCGTCGCGTGCCGGCGGCAGCGGGGCCTCGCGGTCGACCATCGTCATGGCGCGCGGGCGGGTCAGCGCGCCCGAGCGCAGCCGCGGGTCGAGCGCGTCGCGCACCCCGTCGCCCAGAAGGTTGATCGACATCACGATCAGAAAGATCATCACGCCGGGCACGACCGAGGTATGCGGCGCGGTGATCAGCGCCGCCCGCGCCTCCCCCAGCATGCTGCCCAGATCGGCCCGCGGCGGCTGGCTGCCCAGCCCCAGAAACGACAGGCCCGCGGTTTCCAGGATCATCCAGCCGACCGTCGTCGACATGGCGATGACGATCACCGGCAGGACGTTCGGCAGGATTTCGGTCAGGATGATCCGCGTGTGCCCCAGCCCCGCCAGCCGGGCGGCATCGATGAATTCGCGCCCCGCCAGGGTCACCGTCACGCCACGGATGTTGCGCGCGAAAAACGGCACGTTGACGGCCGCGACCGCGATCAGCGCGTTCATCAGCCCCGGGCCAAGGGCCGCGACGATGGCCAGCGCCAGCAGGATGTAGGGAAACGCCATCAGCATGTCGACGCCGCGCATGATGATGTTGTCGATCCGCCCGCCGAAATAGCCGGCGACGATCCCGATCGCCGAGCCGATGGTCGCCGCGATCAGCGCCGCCGCGATGCCGATCGCCAGCGACAGCCTTGTGCCCCACAGAAGCCGCGACAAGAGGTCGCGGCCCAGATGATCGGTGCCCAGAAGATGACCGTCGGTGAACGGCCGCTTGAACCGGTCGGCGGTGGCGGTGACGTCGGGATCGGGCAGGGGCAGGATCGGGGTGATCAGAACCAGGATGACGATCGCCGCCAGCACCACCGCACCCAGACCCGCCAGCCGGTTGCGGAACAGCAGTTTCAGGAACGCAATCATGTCTTGATCCGCGGGTCGAGCAGGCTTTGCGCCACATCGACCGCGATGTTGAACAGCACGTAACAGGCGGCGACGAAGACGACACCGCCCTGCACCAGCAGGATGTCGCGTTTCAGGATCGCATCGACCAGCATCCGCCCGACGCCGGGCCACTGGAAGACGATCTCTATATAGACCGCGCCTGACAGCACGAAGCCAGCCTGCAGGCCCAGCACGGGGATGATCGACACCATCGCCGCCTTCAGCGCATGGGCCAGGATCACCCGGCGTTCCGGCACCCCCTTGGCGCGGGCAGTGCGGATATAGTCCTGGCGCAGCACCTCCAGCATGGCCGAACGGGCCATCCGCGCGATCACCCCGGTGGCGACGACCGCCAGCGCGGTCGCCGGCATGATCAGATGGCGCAGCAGGTCGGGCAGATCGCCGCCACCATAGATCGCATACATGCCCGAGACCGGCAGCCAGCGCAGATTCACCGCGAAGATCAGGATCATCATCATGCCCAGAAAGAAGGACGGGATCGAGATGCCGATCAGCACGGTGAAGGTGATCAGCTTGTCGGCAAACCCATATTGCCGGGCCGCCGACACGACGCCGGCCAGGATGCCCAGCAGCGAGGCCAGCACAAAGGCCGTGCCGGCCAGGATCAGCGTGGCGTTGAAGCGTTCGACGATCTCGTCCAGCACCGGCCGGTTGAGCGAGAAGGAGCGCCCGAAATCGCCCTGCAGCATGTTGCCGAGCCATATGAAATACCGCTGCACCAAGGGCTTGTCGAGGCCGAGGTCGCGGTTGAGCTTCTCGACATTCTCGGGCGTGGCATAGCTGCCAAGGATCGCGGTGGCCGGATCGCCCGGGATCAGCGCCATGATCAGGAACACGATCACCGTGATGCCCAGAAGGACCGGGATCGCCGACAAGAGGCGCTTGAGGATGTAGATACCCACGGCCCAGTTCCTGCCCCGGCCGGCCGCGCGGCGTCAAGCCCGGCCAGGCCGCGCCGGCACCACGTCCCCTGGCCGCGGTGCCGCGCGGTCGGGATCGCGATTCATACCGACGGTCATTCTCACTGACCGTTGGTATTGTCCCCGGTGGGCGGGTCGCGGGATGGTGCAAGCCTTGTGGCAGACACTCGGCGTTGGTCCCACCAAGGCGAAGCCCGGCCGCGTCCGATCGCAGGGCAGTGCGCCGCGCCCTGCCCGGGCCGCGTTTTCTGGAAAACTCGGTGCCCCATGCGCGTTGCCGATGGAGACCAACGGTCATTCTCAATGACCCTCGGCATGGGACATCGATGCCCTGTCTGGCGTGGCGTGGGCCCGCCTCGCCGAGCGGCCGTCGAGGATCAGGTCCATGGGCCCCCCGGACGGGTCGCACGGGTTCTGCTCGGTGCAAGCTGGTATTACCGATGGGTTGGCGTAGGATTGGTGGCCCGGCGGGGAGGCGGGGCGGAACAGCGGCAACGAGTCACGCTCATTGCCGCCTGGTCTCGGGGATCAGTTGGGCTTCGCCGGTCCGAAGCGGGGCAGCGGCGCCACCGGGACGCCGTCCTCGACCAGGCTTTTCGCCTCTTCGATCCGGGCCTCGCCCCAGATCGGCCGAAACGGCGTGTCGCCATCATGCATCGACCGCGCCTCGCGGGCGAAGGCCGGCCCGACATAATCGGCCTCGCGCTCGACCTTCTCGCGCAGCGCGCGCAGCTTCTTCTCGACCGGGTTCGACGGCGCGCTCAGCGGGGTGGCCGGGGCCGGCTTGCGCAGCGCGGGCGCCATCGGCGTCTTGCGCACGCCGGTGTCGCCGCACACCGCGCAGGCAACCAGCCCGCGCGCGATCTGGTCGTCGAACGCGTCGGCGCCGGCAAACCACGCCTCGAACCGGTGATCCTGCGCGCAGACCAGGGTGTAGCGGATCACCGCCCCGCGCCCCCTAACGCCGCCGGTCGCGCCGCGCCGACATCGGCTGGCAGGCGACATTGGCATGCGCCTCGCAATAGGGCTTGCCGGGCTGCACCGGCAGCCCGCAGAACCAGAACGCGTCGGTCGCGGGGTCGCCGATCGGCCATTTGCAGGTCCGCTCGGTGAGTTCCATCAGCGACAGTTTCCGGGCCGATTTCTCGACCTCGCGCATGGTCGCCAGGGCCTCGGGGTTGATCTCGTTCGGCGAGGGCTGGGGCGGCAGCGGCTGCCCGGCCGTGAACACCGGCCGTCGCTGCGGCACGATCGGTACGACCGGTTCGGCGACGGGTTCCGGTTCGGGCTCGGGCGCGGGCGCCGGCGCCGCTTCGGGCCTGGCCATGGCCTCGGCAACCGGTGCGGCCTCGGCGGGCGCTTCGGTTGCGGCTGGCGGCGCGGCCGCCTCGGCGGTGCGGTTCGACAGGCCCAGCCGGTGCACCTTGCCGATCACCGCGTTGCGGGTCACCCCGCCCAGCTCCTTGGCGATCTGGCTGGCCGAGGCACCATCGGTCCACATGCGCCTGAGCGTTTCCACGCGGTCGTCGGTCCAGGACATGCGCCCCCCATTCCGTGATGCCATCCATTCGCGCAGGCTTTGTCTGGCGGTGCGCGCCCGCCTCGCCCCATCATAGGGATGCGCGCGCGCGTGACAAGCCGCGCGCCGGCCGGACCCACGCGCCCACTGGACGGCGCGCCGATCCGGCTGTAGGGACCCGCGCATGTTCGATCGGTACGACACCAGTCTTCGACGGATGCGGCGACGTTGAGCGTCGGCGCAGGGCGACCTGCCGCGCGACCGACCCGACCCGCCCCGGCATGACGATTGCCGCAGGAAGATGGAGAGAACCGCGATGATCCCGCCACTGATGCCGACCTACAACCGCAGCAAGCTGGCCTTCGACCGGGGCGAGGGCTGCTGGCTGATCGCCGAGGACGGCGCGCGCTATCTCGATTTCGCCGCCGGCATCGGCGTCAACGCGCTGGGGCATGCGCATCCCGGGCTGGTCGCCGCGCTGAGCGAACAGGCCGGGCGGGTCTGGCACACCTCCAACCTCTACCGCATCCCGCAGCAGGAACGGCTTGGCGCGCGGCTTGTCGATGCGACCTTCGCGGACACCGTGTTCTTTACCAATTCGGGGACCGAAGCGGCCGAACTCGCCATCAAGATGGTGCGCAAATACTGGGCCGACCGGGACGAGGAACGGCCGGTCACCCTGTCCTTTGCGGGCGCCTTTCACGGCCGGTCGACCGGCGCGATCGCCATGGCCGGCACGGAAAAGCTGACCGCGGGCTTCGGGCCGCTGATGCCCGGATTCACCCAACTGCCCTTTGGCGATCATGACGCGCTGGAAGCGGCTGCCGATGCGCGCGTGGCCGCCATCGTGGTCGAGCCGGTGCAGGGCGAAGGCGGCATCCGCCCGCTGCCCACACCCTGCCTGCGCGGGCTGCGCGCGCTGTGCGACCGGATCGGCGCGCTGTTGATCTTCGACGAAATCCAGTGTGGCATGGGCCGGACCGGCAGGCTGTTCGCCCATGAATCGGCCGATGTGGCGCCCGATATCATGCTGGTCGCCAAGGGGATCGGCGGCGGCTTTCCGCTGGGCGCGGTGCTGGCGACCGAGGCAGCCGCCGCGCCCATGGTGGTCGGCACCCATGGATCGACCTATGGCGGCAACCCGCTTGCCTGCGCCGTCGGCAACGCGGCGATGGATGTGCTGGGCGATCCGGATTTCCTGGATGCGGTCGGGCGCAAGGGCGGCTTGCTGCGCCAGCGGCTCGAGGGGCTGGTGGCGACGCATCCGGACGTCTTTGAAAGCGTGCGCGGCATCGGGTTGATGCTGGGCGTGAAATGCCGCGTGCCGAATCGCGACGTGGTCGCCGCGGCCCAGGCCGAGGGCCTGCTGACCGCCCCCGGCGCGGACAATGTGGTGCGCCTGCTGCCGCCGCTGATCGTGGCCGAAGAGGAGATCGCCGAGGCCGCCGCGCGGCTCGATCGGGCGGCAACGGCGGTGGCGCGGGGCGCACCGGGCTGAATCCAGCCCGGGGCCGGGTCGGCCGGCCCGACCGGTTGACCATGGGCGCCGATCCGGTAAGCCCCTCACCTCCGGGACGGGAGCATGCGCGATGACCGAAGGCGAAGCCGACATCCCGAAGGTCGATGCGGACTCGGGCGAACCGGCCTATGTGCTGGATGCCCGGCGCGTCGGCCAGATCGTCGATGCCGCCGAAATCGGTGCGCTTGACGCGCTGGCGCGGTTGCTTGCGCCGATGCACCCGGCCGACATCGCCGACCTTCTGGAACAGATCGGCGCGGCCGAGCGCGAGCGGCTGCTGCGGCTGTGGCCCACCGGTTTCGACGGCAATGTGCTTTCGGAACTCGATGACGGTCTGCGCGAGGATGTGCTGGCCTTCGTGCCGCAGGAACTGCTGGCCCGCACGGTGCGGCATCTGGAATCCGACGACCTGGTCGACCTGGTCGAGAACCTGCCCGACGGCCAGCAGCGCAAGGTTCTGGGGCTGCTCGACAACACCGCGCGGATCGCCGTCGAACAGGCGCTGCGCTATCCCGAATACACCGCCGGCCGGCTGATGCAGCGCGAGACCGTCGCGCTGCCCGTGGACTGGACGGTGGGCGAGGCGATCGACCATCTTCGGGCAGCAAGCCGACTGCCCGACCAGTTCTATCACGTGATGCTGGTGGACCCGCTGCACCGGGTCCGCGGCCAGGTCAATATCGGCCGCCTGATGGGTTCGGAACGCGATGTCCGGCTGGATGCGATCGAGGACGAGAACTTTCACCCGATCCCGGTGACCCAGTCCGAAGCGGATGTCGCCTACGCCTTCAACCAGTATCACATGGTGACCGCGCCGGTGGTCAACACCGAAGGCCGGCTCCTGGGCGTGATCACGATCGACGACGCGATGATCGTGCAGTCCGAAGAGGCCGAGGAGGACTTCCTGCGGCTCGGCGGCGCCGGCGAGAGCCGGCCGTCGGACGGGGTCTGGGAGACGGTGCGCGGCCGGTTCCCCTGGCTCGCCGTGAACCTGGCCGCCACCGGCCTGTCGGCGTTCGCGATCTCGCAATTCGCCGGTGCGATCGAACAGATCGTCGCGCTGGCGATCCTGATGCCGATCGTCGCCTCGATGGGCGGCAGCGCCGGGACCCAGTCGCTGACCGTTGCCGTGCGCGCGTTGGCGACCAAGGATCTGACCGCGTCGAACGCGTTGCGCGTGCTGCGCCGCGAGGCGCTGGCGGGGCTGATCAACGGCGTCGCCTTTGCGCTGGTCATCGGCCTGTTGGGCGAGGTCCTGTTCGGGGTGCCGTGGCTCGGCCTGGTGCTGGCGCTCGCCATGATCTGGAACATGGTGATCGCGGCGCTGACCGGGGTTCTGGTGCCGCTCGGGCTCGACCGGATCGGCATCGACCCGGCGCTCGCCTCGGGGACCTTTGTCAGTACCATGACCGATGTGATGGGCTTCGTCGCCTTCCTGGGCCTGGCGACGCTGATCCTGCTTTAGGCTGCCGAGCGGTGGGCGCGGACCCGGCCCCGGGCGGCCCGCCGGCGGCGCTGCCCGTCGCATCGGCCATCCCCGCGATCCGCGATGCGCTGGCCGGTGCCGGGGCCTGCGTCCTGCAGGCCCCACCCGGCGCGGGCAAGACGACGCTGGTGCCGCTGGCGCTGCTGCGGGCCGGCGCGTTTGACGGCCGCCTGCTGATGCTCGAGCCGCGCCGGATCGCCGCGCGCACCGCCGCCGGGCGCATGGCCGAGCTGCTGGGCGAGGCGGTTGGCGCGACCGTCGGTTTTCGCATCCGCGGCGCGCGGGCGACCGGCCCGGCGACCCGGATCGAGGTGGTGACCGAAGGCGTGCTGACCCGGATGATCCAGGCCGAGCCCGACCTGCCGGGGATCGGTGCGGTGATCTTCGACGAGATCCACGAACGCGCGCTCAACGCCGATCTGGGGCTGGCGCTGACGCTCGAGGCGCGGGCCGCGCTGCGCCCCGACCTGCGGCTCATGGCGATGTCGGCGACGCNNGCCGGGCCGGTCGCCGCGCTGATGGGCGACGCGCCGGTGGTCACGGCCCGTGGGCGGGCCTTTCCGGTCGACACCCGGTATCTGTCGCGCCCGGCGCCGGGGCCGGGCGCCGCGAAGCGCGAAGTCGCTGCCGCGGCGGCGCGGCTGACGCTGCAGGCGGTGGCCGAGACCGCGGGCGGTGTCCTGGTGTTCCTGCCCGGGGCCGGCGAAATCCGCCAGGTCGCGACCCTGCTGGCGGGCGCGCTGCCGGCGGGCTGCCGGCTGCGCCCGCTTTGCGGTGCGATGCCGCTTGCCGAGCAGCGCGCCGCGATCCGGCCCGAAGCCGGGGCGCGCAAGATCGTGCTGGCCACCGCGATCGCCGAAACGGCGCTGACGATCGAGGATATCCGCGTGGTGGTCGATGCCGGCCGCGCCCGCCGGGCGCGTTTCGACCCGCGTTCGGGGATGTCGCGGCTGGTGACCGAGCGGGTCAGCCGGGCCGAGGCCGATCAGCGCCGCGGCCGGGCCGGTCGGGTCGCCCCCGGCATCTGCTATCGGATGTGGATGGCGGGCTAAGAGGGCGGTCTGGCGCCCTATCCGCCGCCCGAAATCGCCATCGCGGACCTTGCCGGGCTGGCGCTGGAGCTGGCGGTCTGGGGTGCGCGCGACGCCGACGCGCTGGCCTTTCTGACGCCGCCCGATCCGGGCCGGCTGGCCGCGGCGCAAACGCTGTTGCGGGCGTTGGGTGCGCTCGACCGCGATGGCCGGGCCACGGCGCATGGCCGGGCCATCGCGGCCTTGCCGCTGCATCCCAGGCTCGGCCACATGCTGCTGCGCGGGCGCGGCGGGACGGCGCGGGCCATGGCCGCCCTGCTGGCGGCGCGGCCCGGCGCGGCAGGTGCGGCGACCGATCTGCGCGACCGCCTGGCGCCGCTTCTCCGCCCTGCGGGCGACGGCGCGGCGCCCGGTCTGGCCGCGATCCGCGACGCGGCGCGGCAACTGCCCGAACCGCAGGGCGCGGTCGCGGACCCGGACGAACTGGCCGCGCTGGCCTATCCCGACCGGATCGCCCTGCGCAGGGCGGATGGCGGGGCGCGCTATCTCCTGTCGGGCGGCAAGGGGGCGCGGCTCGAGCCCGGCGATCCGCTGTGCCGCGAGCGGCTGCTGGTGGCCACCGATCTGGATGGCGATGCGACCGAGGCGCGGATCCGCGCCGCCATCCCGATTGCCGAGACGGCGCTGCGCGGGGTGCTTGGCGACCGGATCGCCTGGCAGGCGAGCTGCGTCTGGGATCGGCGCGCGCGCCGGGTCGTGGCGCGCGTGCAGGAAAGGCTCGGCGCGCTGGTGCTCGATGACCGGCCGTGGCAGGATTGCCCGCCCGAGCGGATCGCGGCCGCCGCGCTCGACGGGGTGCGCGATCTGGGTCTCGGGGCGCTGCAGCGATCGCGCGCGGCGCTTGCGCTGATCGACCGGGCGGGTTTTCTGCGTGGCCGGGGCGCGGCGCTGCCCGATCTGTCGGATGCCGCGCTGATCGCGCGGGCCGGCGACTGGCTGTTGCCGTTTCTTGCCGGATGCCGCAGCGCCGAGGATCTGGCGCGGCGCGACATTGCCGCGCCGTTGGCGGCCTGGCTTGGCCCGGCCACGCTGCACCAGATCGACCGGCTGGCCCCGGCGCACTTCACCGCGCCCAGCGGCCGGCGGGTGGCGATCGACTATGCCGGCGGACGGCCCGCTGTGGCGATCCGGCTGCAGGAGCTGTTCGGGCTCGATGTTCATCCGACGGTCGGCCCGGATGCGGAGCCGCTGGTGCTGACGCTTCTGTCACCGGCCGGCCGGCCGGTGCAGACCACGGCCGATCTGCCCGGCTTCTGGCGCAGTTCCTACGTCGATGTGCGCCGCGAGATGCGCGGCCGATACCCCAGGCATCCCTGGCCCGAGGCACCCTGGGCCGCGCTGCCCACGACGCGCGCCAAACCGCGGCGCCGCTGAAGCGATCGGCGATTGCGAAGGACCGTTCGCCGCCCCCCCGCCCGGCCACCAATCGCAGCCATTGGCAGGGTTGCTGGCCCAGGCGGGAAGGCGGACAGGCGCAATGGGTCAAACCCATTGCGCCCTGATATCAGTTCATTTCGAAGAACTTCATCTTCGGATCGTCCTCGGGGCTCACCTCGATGCCCACGGCATCGGTCATGCCCCAGTTGAGCACCTGGTGATGCACCGGCAGATACAGCACATCCTCCTGCACCTGCGCCCAGATATCCGCGATGGTGGCATTGCGGACATCGAGATCGGTTTCCGAGGCGAGGCTTTCGATCATCGCGTCAAGCTCGGCATTGGCGTAGCCGGTGCCGTTCCAGCTGCCCCGTTCAGGGCCGCGGGTGTGCACGAGGAAGTTGAAGATGTACTCTGAATCATAGGTCGGCACGCCCCAGCCCAGCATGTAGAAATCGGTCTCGCCATTGGTGATCAGCGGGAAATGCTGTGCCTTGGGCTTGGCGTCGAGGTTCACGGTGACGCCGATCTGCGCCATCATGCCGACCATTGCCTGGCAGATCGCCTCGTCGTTGATGTAGCGGTCGTTCGGGCAGTCGAGCTGGATGGCGAACCCGTCGCCCCAGCCGGCCTCTTGCATCAGCGCCTTGGCGGCTTCGATATCGGTCG
Source organism: Paracoccaceae bacterium (assembly GCA_003500165.1). GTDB lineage: Bacteria > Pseudomonadota > Alphaproteobacteria > Rhodobacterales > Rhodobacteraceae > UBA10424. The sequence continues at coordinate 10,681 of DNSZ01000089.1, forward strand.
TTGCCCGGTCCATCTCGGCGGTCCAGCCATTGACGAAGGGCGGTGCGATCATCCCGGCGGGCTGCGACTGGCCGCGCATCACCACCTGGCGGATCGCGTCGCGGTCGATCGCCAGGTTCATCGCCCGGCGCACCCGCACATCGGCCAGCGGGTTCGACCCGTCGACATTGTCGTTTGCCAGATCGTCGGCGCCCAGGTTCATGCCGAAGAAGATCACCCGGTTCTGCGGTGCGGTCTTGACGACCAGCCCGTCGGCATTGGCCACGCGCTGCAAGTCCTGCACCGGCACGTCCTGGATGAAGTCGACCTCGCCCGACAGCAGGGCCGCGACCCGCGTCGCGGCGTTCTGGATCGGGGTATAGACGATCTCGGTCACCGCCATCGGGAACATGTCCATGCCCCAGTAATCGGGGTTCTGTTGCAGCACGGTGCGCACATCGGGCTCGCGGCTGACCAGAACAAAGGCGCCGGTGCCGTTGGCATTGGTCGCGGCAAAGGTGTTTTCGCCGCCCTCCATGTCCTGCACGTCGACCGCGCCATTCGCCTCGGCCCAGCCCTTGTCCATCATGAACAGGTTGGTCAGGTTCGACGGCAGGATCGGGTTCGGCCCGGCGGTGACGAATTCCACCGTGTGGTCGTCGACCGCGCGAACCTCGACGATCGAGGTCAGCAATTCCTTCATGTCCGAATCCTCGGACTTCGCGCGGTTGATCGAGAACACCACATCCTCGGCCGTGAAGTCGGCGCCGTCATGGAAGGTCACGCCCTGGCGCAGGTTGAACACCCAGACATTCGGGTCGTCCGGGCTGGGCGCCCAATCGGTCGCCAGCGCCGGCTGAAACGCCCCGGACATGTCGCGGATGATCAGCGGTTCGTAGATCTGGTGGGCGAGGGTGTGCGTCGGCCCCTCGTTCTGCGCATGCGGATCGAGCGTCAGCGAATCGCCCGCCCGCGCCCATCGCAGCGTTTCGGCGGATGCGCCGATGGCGGTGGTCGCCAGCAGCGCGGCGGTCAGCAGACCGGTTGTGGTCTTCATGGTCATCTCCCCGTTTTGTTGGGCCAGCCGCGCCCGGGCGGGCGCGGCCCCATGGCGTGGCAGATTAACCGCCCGGGCGGCCACGGCAACCCGTTGAAGCGCCGTTTGTCTTCTGTCAGTTTCTGGGCGATAGCTTTGGCACATTCGCCGGGCGGTCGGCCGGGCCAAAAGGGGGGCGCAGCGATGGACGACACCGCACCGCCAGGGCCGGGCGGGCTGCGCGCGGCGATCTTCGATACCGACGGCGTGATCACCGACACGGCCGAGGCGCATTTCCGCGCCTGGAAGGCGGTGTTCGACACGTTCCTGCGCAGCCGCGGCGCGCCGGGGGAGTTCACCCGCGCGGATTATCTGGCGCAGGTCGATGGTGTGCCGCGGCTCGACGGCGTGCGCGGGTTCCTGGCCGGGCGGGGCATCACCCTGCCCGAAGGCGCCGAGG
>DNSZ01000019.1 GCA_003500165.1 Paracoccaceae bacterium
CGCAGTCGGGATCAGCGGTCGCCCGGCGGCTCGCGGTCGATGCCCCAGGGCACGATGCCGATGCGCAGCGCCGCGCGGCCGATCATGTGCGCGCCGATGGGCGCGGTCATCAGCAGAAAGACGATGATCAGCACGCAGCGCAGCACCACGCTGGCTTCGGCGAAATGGACCGCCGTGGCCGCCAGGATCAGGCCCGAGCCGAGGGTGCCCACCTTGGTCGCGGCATGCATGCGGATATAGACATCCGGCAGCCGGACCAGGCCGACGCCGGCGGCGATCGAAAACAGTGCGCCCGCCAGCAGCAGGATGCCGGCCACGATCGCGCTCATTTCCCGGCCTCCTCTTCGCGGCGCAGCTGCTGGCGCTCGGCAAAGCGGGCAAGTGCCACGGTCGCCAGAAAGCCGACCAGCGCCAGCACCAGCGCCACGTCGAGGAAGGCGGCCTCGCCGGTGCGGATCGCGGCAAGCCCGCAAAACGCCACGATCGCCACCGTCATCAGATCGAGCGCGACGACGCGGTCGGGCAGGCTGGGCCCGCGCGCCAGCCGATAGACCGCCAGCCCGACCGCGATGAACACCGCGACAAAGCCCAGCGTCGTGCTCGCTTCGAGAAACCCGGTTGCCGTCATGTTCCCTCCACCGCGTCGATAACCCATTTCTCCATGCCCGATTTCAACTGCCGGCGCACCGCCTCGGGGTCTTCGGCGAACATGGCGTGAAGCCGCAGGGTGCGCCGATCCTCGGACACATCGATGCTGAGCGTGCCGGGCGTCAGCGAGATCAGGTTGGTGACCAGCAGGATGCCGGCATCCGATTTCACGTCGAGCGGCATGTCGATGATCGCAGGCCGGGAAATGTGGCTGGGCGTGACGACTTCCCACAGCACCTCGATGCTCGACAACAGGAGTTCGTACAGAAAGAGGACCACAAGCTTCAGCCAGTACCACACCCGCAGGAAATAGCTCGACCGTCGGCCGACCAGCGGCTGCAACAGCCACAGCACCCCATAGCCGACCACGAAGCCGCTGACGATGGTCAGCGGGGTGAAGGCGCCGAACAGCATCGCCCAGGCCGCGGCAAGCACCAGATTGGCGGCGAAACTGCTCATGACGGGTCCCCCAATACGGCGACGACATAGGCGGTCGGGTCAAGCAGCTGCGCCGCCGCGTCCTTGGCAAAGGTGACGAAGGGTTCGGGATAGAACCCGATCACCAGCGTCAGGGCGGCCAGCGCGCCCACTGGCAGCAGCAGGCGCCGCCGCACCCCCGGATCGAGTTGCGCCAGCGTCGGGTCGCGCCCGTCGGGATGCGCCTTCCAGAACGCCTCGGCCCAGATCTTCGTCATCGAATAGATGGTCAGAAGCCCGACCAGCAGGGCGACGGCGGCGATGATCCAGCCCTGCACCTCCAGCGCTGCGGCAACCAGGACGTATTTCGCCCAGAACCCCGACAGCGGCGGGAAGCCCGCCAGCGAAAACGCCGGGATCAGGAACAGGACCGCCAGCAGCGGCGCCGATTTGTAGAGCCCGCCGATGCGCGCCAGCGCGGTCGAGCCCGCCACCCGGTCGGCGACGCCCGCGATCAGAAAGAGGTTTGCCTTCACGATGATGTGGTGGACCAGATAGAACACCGCGCCCGCCACCGCGAACGGGGTATAAAGCGCCAGCCCCATGATCATGTAGCCGATCTGGCTGACGATGTGGAAAGACAGGATCTTGCGGATGTCGGTCTGGGCCGCCGCGCCCAGCACCCCGGTCACCATTGTCAGCCCCGCAACCCACAGCAATATGTGATGGGTGAAACCGGTATCGCCGGTGAAGACCAGGGTGAACAACCGGATCAGCGCATAGACCCCGACCTTGGTCAGCAGCCCCGCGAACACCGCCGAGACCGAAAAGGCCGGCGTGTGATAGGAGGCCGGCAGCCAGAAGAACAGCGGGAACACGGCGGCCTTCACCCCGAAGGCAATCATGAACAGCATCGCCACGACCGTGATCAGCCCCTGGTTTTCATGGGCCGCGACCCGCCCGGCCAGATCGGCCATGTTGAGCGTGCCGGTCATCCCGTAAAGCAGGCCGATGCCCGACAGGAACAGGATCGTCGAGATCAGGTTGAGCGTGACGTATTTCACCCCCCCGTCGATCTGTTCGCGCCGCCCGCCCAGGACGAGAAGCCCGAAGGACGAGATCAGCATCACCTCGAACCAGACATAGAGGTTGAAAAGATCGCCGGTGAGGAAGGCCCCGGTCACCCCGCCGATCAGGAAATTGAAGAGCGCGTGATAGCCCAGCTTTTCCGCGCGCGCACCGATATCGCTCAGGGCGTAGACGGCGACCGCCAGCGCGGTGATCGCGGTGATCACGACCATCACCGCGCTCAGATAATCGGCGACCAGGGTGATGCCGAACGGCGCGGGCCAGCCGCCCATCTGCCCCGCGATCACGCCCGATTGCAGGACCCGGGCCATCAGCAGCCCCGCCGCGGCCAGAAGTGCGACATTGCCGGCCACGCTGATCCATCGCCCGGCGGGCCGTCCGCGCAGCAGAAAGGCCACCACCCCGGTCAGGAAGGGCAGCGCCAGAGGCGTGGCCAGCAGCCAGCTCACAGGCCGTCATCCCGCGGCTCGGCGACCCGCATCTCGTCCGATTGCAACGTCCCGAGCGAGGTGTAGGCGCGAAACATCAGCACCAGCGCAAAGGCAAACAGGCCAAAGCCGATCACGATGGCGGTCAGCACCAGCGCCTGGGGCAGCGCATTGGCGACGGTTCCGACGGGCGCGTCGGCGCCTTCGGGGATCAGCGGCGGTTCGCCGGGGGTCAGCCGGCCGGCGGTGAAGATCACCAGATTGGCGGCGTTCGAGATCAGCACGAGCCCGAAGATGAAGCGCAGGACGTTGCGCGCCAGCATCAGATAGACCGCGCCCGCGACAAGGACGCCGATGGTCACGGCAAGCAGCGCCTCCATCGCCTAGATCTCCTCTTCCATCGCGAAGACGAGCGTCAGCACCGCGCCGAACACCACCAGATAGACGCCGATATCGAACACCAGGACGGTCGACAGCGGCAGCCCCTTTTCGGTCTCGGTCGCGCCCAGAAACAGCCATTGGCCGGTGAACAGCGCATCGCCGAACAGCGCCGCCGCCAGACCGGCCAGCAGCGCGATCCCCAGCCCGGTCACCGCGATGTTCTGCGGCAGCACCCGCAGCGCGCGGCGCGCCTCGGCGGTGCCGCAGGCGATGGCGTAAAGCACGAAGCCGGTCGCGCCGATCAGCCCGCCGATGAACCCGCCGCCGGGTTCGTTATGGCCGCGCAGCAGCATGTAGACCGAGAACAGCAGCAGCAGCGGCGCCAGATAGCGGGTGCCGGCGCGCAGGATGACCGAGTTCATTCGGGCCTCCGCTTGTCGGTGGTCCGCAGCAGCGCATAGGCCGACAGCGCCGCAATCACCACGACGGCGATCTCGCCGAAGGTGTCGAGCGCGCGGAAATCCACCAGGATGACGTTGACGATGTTGCGCCCGAACGCCTCGACCCAGCTGGCGGTCTCGAAATAGTCGGTCAGGCTGCGGTCGAGCGGCCGCTCGATCACCGCAAGCAGTGTCAGCGTCACGGTCAGCCCCACCGCGCCGGCCAGAACGGCGTCGCGCGGGCGGCGGTCGCGCGTGCCCGGCGGGTCAAGCGCGGGCAGCCGCAAGAGCGCCACAGCGACCAGCACGACGACCAGCGTTTCGACCAGCAGCTGGGTGATCGCCACATCGGGCGCGCCGAAGACGATGAAGATCATCGCGACCGCGATGCCGACAACGCCCAGCGCCGCCATCGCGGCGATGCGCGACCCGGTCACCGCGGCAATCGCGGCGCCGGCGACGATCAGCAACGACAGCGCCAGGCCGTCCCAGGTCACGGTCGACAGCGAGGGCAGTGCCGGCAGCGCGCCCCGGGCCAGCATGGTGCCGGCCGCGCCGATCAGCACCGTCACAAAGGTGACGAAGATATAGAAGCGCAGCACGCCGGGCTGGATCACCCTTGTCTGCCACACCGCCACCCGGTTGAGCCCTTTCAGGAACCGGTCCCAGCCGGCGTCGAAACTGGGCAGCGCCGCCTCGGCGCGCGCCAGCGCCGCGCGCAGCCGCAGCTTGAAGGCATAGATCGTCACGCCCAGCACGATGGTCGCCACCGACAGGATCAGCGGCAGGTTGACGCCCGCCCACAGCACCAGCGGCTTGGCCTCTTCCGCCGAGCCCAGCAGCGCGGCAACCGTCGGCGCCACCAGCGCGCGCTCCAGCGTGTCGGGATAGATGCCGAAGGTCGCGCCGAGCAGGGCGAGAATGACCGGGCCTGTCAGCATCGGCCAGGGCGCCGGCCGCGGCTGGCGCGGGAACGCCCCGCCCGGCGGCAGCCAGAACGGCCGGATCGCCACAACCCCTGCCACCGCAAGCATCAGCGCGCTGGCGATCAGGATCGCCCCGGCCACCACAAGGGGCTCGGACGCGACAGCCAGCGCGCCGGCATATTTCAGCTCCTTGCCGATGAAGCCCAGAAAGGGCGGCAGCCCGGCCATCGACATCGCCGCCAGCGCTGCGGCAAAGGCGGTAACCGGCATCGTGCGCGCCAGCCCGCCAAGGATGCGCGCATCCCGCGTCCCGGTGGCATAATCGATATTGCCGACCACCAGGAACAGCGCCGCCTTGTAAAGCGAATGGACGATCAGGAAGGTCGCGAAGGCGGTCATCGCATAGCCCGATTCCTGACCCAGAAACAGCGTCAGCGTGCCCAGCGCCATCAGCGTGGTATAGGCCAGCGCCTGCTTCAGATCGGTCTGGCGCAGCGCCACCACGCTGGCAAAGACCGCCGTGATCGCACCGAAGATGGTCAGCGACCACATCCAGATTTCGGTGCCCGACAGGGCGGGGTGCAGCCGGGCCATCAGATAGACCCCGGCCTTGACCATTGTCGCCGAGTGCAGGAACGCCGAGACCGGCGTCGGCGCGGCCATCGCGTTCGGCAGCCAGAAATGGAACGGGAACTGCGCCGATTTGGTGAAGGTTCCGGCAAGGATCAGGATCAGGATCGGCAGGTAAAGCGCATGCGCGCGCAGCGCCTCGCCCTGGGCCAGGATCACCGACAGCTCGAAACTGCCCGCGGTGAAGCCAAGCAGGATGAAGCCCGCGAGCATCGCCAGCGCGCCCGCCCCGGTGACGAACAGCGCCTGCAGCGCGGCGCGCCTGGCATCGGCCTGTTCGTGGTTGAACCCGATCAGGAGATAGGAGGTGATCGTGGTCAACTCCCAGAACACGAACAGCGCGATCAGATTGTCGGCCAGCACCAGCCCCAGCATCGACAGCATGAAGCCGGTCAGAAACAGGGTGTAACGGCCGAATTCGGGTTTTCGGCCCAGATAGGCCCAGGAATAGAGGAAGACGAGCGCGCCGATGCCGCTGATCAGCAGGGCGAATGTCAGGCTCAACCCGTCGACGAGGAACGACAGCGCGATCCCCAGCGTCGGGACCCAGTCCCAGGCCAGCCGGATGGCCCCGCCATCCGCCACCTGCGGGACGAGCGCCAGGAAGCCCGCGAACAGCACCGCCGACAGCGCAACGGGGAGCAGGCCCGCCAATCCCGGCGCGGCTGGCGCCGCGTTTGGTTCGTCTGTCATCTGTTCGACCCTTCAAGCGTTGCCGCAGACACAAACCCGTTCGGCTTCGCTGTCAACACCGAACAGCCGATCCGGTTCGGCGCGGTCTGTTCGGCGCGGTCCGGGCCGTGGCGCCGGTCAGAAGCCCGGCAATCGGGCGGCGCGCCGGCAGCGCCATCGCCAGGCTGCGATTCCTGTCACCGGTCATTTTCACTGACCGTTGGTTCAAGCCCGGGCCGGGTTGCGCGGGCGCCGCGGGATCGCGCGGACAGCCAGCAGGCCAAACACCGCCCCGGCATAGAGCAGCGGCTCCAGCGTCAGCGTCTTGGCCAGCATCAGGTAATGCAGCGCCGCGGCGGCGGCGGCGAGATAGGTCAGCCGGTGCAGCCGGCGCCAGGCCGCGCCGCCCATCCGGCGCAGCGCCGCATCGCGCGACGTCCAGGCCAGCGGCAGCATGGCAAGCAGCCCCGCCATGCCCAGGATGATATACCACCGCTTGACCAGATCCTCGGCGATCTGGGCCCAGAAGAGCTGCATGTCGAGCACGAGCCAGACCAGGAAATGCAGCACGACATAGGTAAAGGCCAACAGCCCCAGCGGCCGCCGCAGCCTGATCAGCTTGATCCCGGTCAACCGCATCAGCGGGGTCACCGCCAGCGTCGCGATCAGGAATTGCAGCGCGGTCAGGCCCAGCCGGTGCTCGGCCTCCAGCACCGGATCGACGCCCAGCCGTCCGGTGAAGAGGGCAAAGGCGATCCACACGGCCGGCAGCAGCCCCAGCGCATAGACCGCCCCGCGCGGCACCAGGCGCGCCGCGTCGTTCACCCGTTCCACCAGCGCCGCCATCAGAACTGCGCCGTCAGGTCCATCCCGCGATAGAGCCCGGCGACCTCGTCGGCATAGCCGTTGAACATCAGCGTCGGCTGGCGCCGCGCGAACAGGCCCCCGCCGATCCGCCGCTCGGTCGCCTGGCTCCAGCGCGGGTGATCGACCTCGGGGTTCACATTGGCATAAAAGCCGTATTCATGCGCCGCCATCATGTTCCAGGTGGTCGGCGGCTCGTCTTCGGTCAGGGTGATCCGCACGATCGACTTGATCGACTTGAAGCCGTATTTCCACGGCACCACCAGCCGGATCGGGGCACCGTTCTGGTTTGGCAGATCCTCGCCATAGATGCCGGTCGCCATCAGGGTCAGCGGATGCATCGCCTCGTCAAGCCGCAGCCCCTCGCGATACGGCCAGTCGAGAATCGCGCGTTGCTGGCCGCGCATTTCGGACGGGCGGTAGAGCGTTTCGAAGGCGACATATCTGGCCGCCCCCAGCGGTTCGACCCGGTCGAGCAGGGCGGCCAGCGGAAAGCCGTTCCACGGGATCACCATCGACCATGCCTCGACACAGCGAAACCGGTAGATGCGCTCTTCGGTCGGAAAGCCGCGCAGCGCGTCGAGGTCATAGATGCCGGGCCTGGCCACCAGCCCGTCGACCGCGATCGACCAGGGCGCGGTCGTCAGCGCACCGGCATAGCGTTTCGGGTCGTCCTTGTCGGTGCCGAATTCGTAGAAATTGTTGTAGGAGGTGATTTCTTCCCACGTGTTGGGCTCAAGCCCGGTGGCCGCGACGGCTTGACCAGCCGGCCATGTCGCCGCCCCGGCGGCTGCCGCCCCGCCGGCGATCAGCGCGCGACGGTTGAGCCACAGGGCCTTGGGCGTCACATCGTTTTCGGTCAGTCGTCGCATCGGTGCCTCCGGCAATATCATCTTGGTTTGGCGTGGGTTTAGGTTCGGAACGGCGTGGCGGCAAACAACACCGGTTCACAACCGCGTCGGTACCGGTTCGGGGCGGCGCGCAAGACCAACGGCCGTGTTCGATGACGGCCGGTATCACCGGCGACGTGCGCCTTTCAGCTGCGGAACCGCGTAGGGCACGCGCTGGCGATAGGCGCGGAAACGTGCGCCATAGCGCGCCTCGAACCGGCGTTCCTTNNCGGCATGTCGGGAAAGCGCGGCGCCACGTTCTTGAGCATCGACAGCCACCCCAGCGCGCCCGACTGTACCTCGGCGCCGGCATCGAAACTGGCCTTGGCCAGCAATAGCCAGGCGGCGCCATAGGCCGCGGTCAGCACCCACAGCGCGGCGCCGTCGGCCTGCCACCAGACGATCCCGCTGGGCGTCCACAGCGCGAACAGCACCAGCAACTGGACCGAGGCGACGATCGCATAGGTCGTCGTCGCCAGCGTGCCGCCATGGCGCCCGGGAACGAGGCGCGACAGCCACCGCCCGCCCCGCCGGGTCAGCAGCAGCGAATGCAGGATCGGGAATTGCAGCACCAACGCGGCATTGGCCAGCGCCGCCCAGGGCCACGGAACGGTGCCGAAACTGCGGCTCATCCCGAAATACATCGCCAGGATCATCGCACCGACGCCGAGCGCGAAGGCAAGGTGGGTGACCGCGCCAAAGGCAAGCGCCATGGCGATGCGCCCGGGGCCCGGCGGCGGGTGCGCCGCGCCGCGCAACAGGGCGGCCAGCCCGGCGGCCGGGCCGGGATGCGTTGCGGCCTCAGGTGCAGCCGCCTGCGCGCCTGACTTGTCCATCGTCGCCCCCTCTTGCCGACCGGCCCGTCATGGCGCCGCGGTGGCTCATCACTTGGGGGAGATAGGCCGTGACGGCGCGCCGTCCCGCGGCGGATCCTGCGACGAAGCGCGCAGCCCGGCACCGCGCCGGTCGCGCCCCACGCCGGATCACCAGGGCTCAAGTCCCTGTGATCTCGACCCAATCCGCGGCGTTCCGCCGCGCATCGCGGCCTTGTCCGGCGGGGGTCGGGCCGCAGTTGACCGTCCAGCAGCCCGGCACGCGACGCCGGCCTGACCCACGCAACGCAGGAGAACAGCATGGCTTCCGACGCCACCTATACCCCGTCCCGCCCGTCGATCCGCAACGATCTGGGCGCCCGTCTCGACGCCGCGCGGCTGGCCGGATCGGTGCCCGGCTTTGGCTGGGCGGATCGGGTCGCTCACTGGGCCTTGCGCATCCCGCTGGCGGCGTTGCTGCTGGAATACGGGCTCGACAAGTTTCCGGGCGTCTTCACCGAACCCGGCGCCTATGGCGTGCCGGCGGTTCTGTTCGTCCTGTCGGCCTTTGCCGAAATCCTTGGCCCGGTCGCGCTGATCCTTGGCGGTGTGGTGCAGACCTGGCGGCCCCGGGCCGGCTGGCTGCGGCTGTCGGGCGACGTGCTGACGCGCGCCGGTGGCTTCGCGGCGGTGGCTGCGATCGGCGGTGTGATCGCGTTCTTCTACTGGGGCAGCCTGTATCTGACCCATCCGCATCTGATGATGCTGGGCCTTGCCGCCTATCTGATGCTCCGCGGCAACCGCTGAGGCGATCGCGACCGGTTCAACCGCGGCGCCCTGGTGGGTGCCGCGGCGACCCGGCCCGCAAGGCGATCCGCAAACGGGTGCCGTTCATGACGCCCGCGCGGCAAGCCTTTCGGTCCAGATCGGCGCGCGCGGCGTTTCCGGTTCGGGGTAGAGTGCCGACATCAGCACCGACCGGCCCGAATCCTGGACGATGCGCACATGGATGCGGCGCATCTGGCGCGGCTCGGCCACGCCCACGGAATGGGCGATCGTCTCGACCTCATGGATCATGCCCCGGGCATAGCTCGCCACCCGCTCGGCCTTGACCGCGGGCACCAGCCCTTTCTGCAGCCGCTTGTCATGGGTGGTGATCCCCGTGGGGCAGGTGTTGCGGTCGCATTTCAGCGCCTGGATGCAACCAAGCGCGAACATGAAGCCGCGCGCCGATGTCACCACATCGGCGCCCGCGCAGATCGCCCAGGCCACATCCGCCGGCCCGACGAGCTTGCCCGCGGCGATCAGGCGGATGCGCTCCTTCAGCCCGTATTGCACCAGCAGATCGGCGATCCGCGGCAAGGATTCCCGGATCGGCATCCCGACATGGTCAATCAGCGGCATCGGCGCGGCCCCGGTGCCGCCCTCGCCGCCATCAAGGGTGATGAAATCGGGCGCCCGCTCTGCGCCCTGTTCGGCGATCAGCCGGAACAGCGAGCGGAAATGCCATGTCGTGCCGACCACCATCTTGAAGCCCACCGGCTTGCCGGTCACCTCGCGGACATGGTTGACGAAGTCGAGCAGCGCGGCGTTGTCGGCGATCTCGGGGTGGCGATTGGGCGAGATACTGTCCTTGCCCATCGGAATGCCGCGGATTTCGGCGATGGCCGGCGTGATCTTGGCCGCCGGCAGGATGCCGCCCTTGCCCGGCTTGGCACCCTGGCTGAGCTTGATCTCGAACATCCGCACCTGTTCATGGGCGGCGATCCGGGCCAGCCTGGCGTCGTCCAGCCGGCCCTCGGCGTCGCGCACGCCGTATTTCGCCGTGCCGATCTGAAAGACGATGTCGCAGCCGCCTTCCAGATGCCAGGGCGACAGGCCGCCTTCGCCGGTGTTCAGCCAGATGCCCGCCTTGGCCGCGCCCTGCGACAGCGCCTCGATCGCGGGCTTCGACACCGCGCCATAGCTCATCCCCGAAATGTTGAAGACCGACGGCGCCAGATAGGGCTGCCGCGCGAACGGGCCGATCAGCAGCGGCTGCGTGCGGGCCGCCTGTTCCTCCAGCGGCGGGAAGGCGGCATTGACGAAAAGCGGCGTGCCGACGATCGTCAGATTGCGGGTCGAGCCGAAGGCGACGACATTCGCGCGGCCCTCCGACGCACGATAGACCCAGCCGCGCTGGGCGCGGTTGAACGGCATCTCCTCGCGATCCATGGCAAAGAAATACTGCCGAAAGAACTCGCCCAGGCTGCTGAACAGATGGCGGAACCGGCCGATCACCGGATAGTTGCGGCGGATCGCGTCGCGGGTCTGGAACCGGTCGAGGATGAAGAAGAGAATGGTCAGGAACACGGCCGTGCCGACCACCATGAGGAACGCATAGGCCATCAGTTGCAGGCCCGCGAGCGCCCAGTCGATCATGTCATCTCCTCCCGCCTGGTTGCGGGCAGTAAACGCCGCCGGGCCGGGGCACCGCAAACGAAATCCACAGGCCCATCGCGATCACATCGGCTGACAGGGTGTTGACTGGACGACGGCCGAAGCCGCCGCTTGGTGCGGATCGGCGATTTGTCAAGGGCGCAAACGCCGGAAATCGCGGTGATCCATTCGCGTCGACATGCGTTTAACCGAATACGCAGCACATGCTGCCGACCCTGAAATGCATCATGGAGGTTTCCAATGCTTCGCAGAACGCTTCTCGCCACCGCCGCCGCCGCTTCGCTGGCCGCGCCCGCCTTTGCCGACGGCACCATGGGCAAGGACATCGTCGACACCGCCGTCGACGCGGGCGACTTCACCACGCTGGTCGCCGCCGTTCAGGCCGCCGGCCTCGTTGAAACGCTGAAGGGCGAAGGCCCGTTCACCGTCTTCGCGCCCACCGATGAGGCGTTTGCCGCGCTGCCCGACGGCACCGTCGCGACCCTGCTCGAGCCGGAGAACAAGGATCAGCTGGTCGCCATCCTGACCTATCACGTCGTCCCCGGCAAGGTGATGTCGTCGGACCTGGCCGGCCAGCAGCTGAACGTCGCGACCGTGCAGGGCGGCGAGGTGATGGTCGATGGCACCGGCAGCGGCGTGACCGTCGATGGCGCCAACGTCATTGCGGCCGACATCGAGACCTCGAATGGCGTGATCCACGTCATCGACGCGGTCATCCTGCCGGAATAATCGGCAGGCCTCTTTCCGCGCCAGGCCGGGCCTCTTTGGCCCGGCCAGCGGAAGGAACAGGGTGCGGCGGTCGGGGCCTTTCGGTTCGGGCCGCCGCA
>DNSZ01000226.1 GCA_003500165.1 Paracoccaceae bacterium
CCGCGCCGCGCGGCGCGGTGCCAGCCCCGTCACACCGCGGTCAGTGCCCGGACCGCGGCGATGAAGGCCGCGCCGCGGGCCTCGAAATCGGGGAACTGATCGAAGCTGGCCGCGGCGGGCGCCAGCAGCACCGTGTCGCCCGGCTCTGCCTCCGCCGCCGCGCGGGTCACCGCGGTGCCGATGTCGCCGCAGATTTCATGCGGCCGGGGGCCCAACTGCAAGGCGAATTCCCGCGCCGAATGGCCGATCAGATAGGCCTTCACCACCCCGCCCAGATCGCTCGCCAGCCCGGCGATCCCGCCCTCCTTGCCCAGCCCGCCGGCGATCCAGCGGATCCGCGGGAAGGCGCGCAGCGCCTGGGCCGCGCTTTCGACATTGGTGGCCTTCGAATCGTTGACGAAACGGACACCGTGGATTTCGGCCACCGGCTGGCTGCGATGGGGCAGACCGGCAAAGCTCTGCAGCCCCGCCGCGATGGCTTTCGGCGACAGCCCCAGCGCCCGCGCCACGCCCCAGGCGGCGGCGGCGTTCTGATGGTTGTGCGCCCCCGGCAACCCCGGCACCGGCCGCAGATCCAGGCTGGCGATCTGCTTGCCCTGGCGGGTTTCGGCCAGAAAGCCCTTGCGCACCGTCACCGACCAGCCCGGCCCGCCCAGCTTCTGCCGCGCCGAGATACGGATCAGCCGCAGATCCTCGGCGGCCTCGGCCATCTGGTTGGCCAGATAGGCGCCGGCATCCTCATCGACACCGATGACCGCGCGGTCCGGACCGCCTTCGGCAAAAAGCCGCCGCTTGGCCGCAAAATACCCGCCGAACCCGCCATGCCTGTCCAGATGGTCGGGGCTGAGGTTGAGGAACACCGCGATGTCAGGGGTCAGCGCGCGGGCCAGATCGATCTGATAGGAGGAAAGCTCCAGCACGATCGCCGACCCGTCGCCCGGCGGGTCGAGGTCGAACACCCCGCGCCCGATATTGCCGGCCAGCTGGCTGTCCCTGCCCGCAGACCGCAACACATGGTCGATCAGCGCGGCGGTGGTGGACTTGCCGTTCGACCCGGTCACCGCGACGACCCGGGGCGGTCGGTCGAAATCCGCCCAGCCCGCCCCGCCGAGGGTCGCGAAGAACAGGCCGATATCGTTGTCGACCGGCACCTGTGCCGCCCAGGCCGCGCGGATCGCCGGATGCGGCTGGGGGTACAGATGCGGGATGCCGGGCGAGACGATCAGCCGGGCAATCCCCTCGAGCCCGCCCGGCCGGGCCGGATCGGCCAGCGCCAGGCCCTCGGCCGCGGCGCGCGCCCGCGCCTCGGCCCCGTCATCCCAGCAATGCGGATCGGCCCCGCCCGCGCGCAGCGCCCGCGCTACCGCGAGCCCCGACCGGCCAAGCCCCAGCACGGCGATCCGCGCGCCGGCATATCCCGTGGCAGGGATCATCGCCCTACCACGGCACCGGCCGGCGGTCGCGAAAGAACCCGCCGGTCGGCCCGTCTGCCGGCAGCGTCGCCAGCCAGATCGCGGTCGCGGCGCCCGCTTCGGGGCTGCGCGGGGCGCCCGCCCCGCCCATCCGGGTCTGCACCCAGCCCGGGCACATCGCATTGACCTTGATGCAGGGCGACACCTCCTGCGCCGCGCGCAGCGTCAGGGCGTTGAGCGCAGCCTTGGCGATGCCATAGGCGCCGCCGCCATTCAGCCCCTCGGCAAAGCTGCCCCAGCCCGAAGAGACATTGACGATCCGGCCATGGCCGCGCGCAGCCATCCCGGGGATCACCGCACGCATCAATTCGAACGGGGCGTGGACCATCACCTGCATCGAGCGCGCGAAATTGTCGTTGTCGCCCAGGAACGGCACCGTTTCGAGGATACCGGCATTGTTGACCAGCACGTCGATCGGCCCGGCCTTGGCCAATGCCGGGGCGAAGCCGGCCGCGTCTTCGAGGTCGAGCTGCACCGCCCGCGCACCGATCGGCCCGGCCGCGGCCACGCCGGCTGCCCGGTCGCGCGACCCGATCACCACATCGAGCCCGGCCGCCCGCAGACCGGCGGCGATGGCCAGCCCGATCCCGCGATTGCCGCCGGTCACCAAGGCCCGTCGCATGGCCGCCTCCCCCGCCTGGCCCGGGGCGCGCGCGTGCGCACGCGCCCCCGGACGCTGCCACGCTATGCCGGTCCGGGCGCCCCGTTCAAGCCGGATGCTGCCCGCGCGCGGAGCGCATCGCGCGCGGTTGCCGCCTGCGCCTCGGGAACGAAGATGTGGTCGTGATGCGCGCCCGCAATCACGTTGCAGGGGATGGAAGCGGCCGCCAGGGCGCCGGCCGCCGCCGCCGTCAGCCCGACCGCGTCGAGCGCGGAATGCACCCCCAGCGTGATCTGCGCGAAGCGTGCCGCACCGGGCGGCACCGCCGGGTGATCGGCCGGCAGGACCAGGGTGATCCCCTCGGCCTCGCGGATCATCGCGCGGGCGGCGGGCAGGGCGGCGGGCAGGTCTGCCTCGGGCACCACGGCGAAGGCCACCGCGCCGGGGACGGCGCACGGGTCCATGCCGGCGATCAGCACGGCGGGATCGCGGACCGGATCGTGCATTCTAACGCAGCTTCAGCGTTGCCAGCCCGATCAGCGCGAGGATCAAGGCAATGATCCAGAAGCGGATGACGATCTGCGATTCCGCCCAGCCCATCTTTTCGAAATGATGATGGATCGGCGCCATCAGGAACACCCGTTTGCCGGTCATCTTGAACCAGGCGACCTGGATGATGACGCTCAGCGCCTCGACCACGAACAGGCCGCCGACGATGGCCAGCACGATCTCGTGCTTCGACGCCACCGCGATGGCACCCAGCGCGCCGCCCAGCGCCAGCGAGCCGGTGTCGCCCATGAAGACCGCCGCCGGCGGCGCGTTGTACCACAGGAACCCGAGCCCGCCGCCGATCAGCGCGGCGGTAAAGACCAGCAACTCGCCGGTGCCCGGGACGTAATGCACTTCCAGATAGTCCGAGAAATCGACCCGCCCCACGGAATAGGCGATCACCCCCAGCGTGCCGGCGGCGATCATCACCGGCATCACGGCCAGCCCGTCGAGCCCGTCGGTCAGGTTCACCGCATTGGCCGCGCCGACGATCACGATCATCGCGAAAGGGATGAACAGAAACCCCAGATTGATCAGCACATCCTTGAACACGGGCACCGCCAGCTGGCCGGCCAGCTCGACGGGTTGGGCCCACATCGCCGCCGCCGCCGCCGCCCCGGCAATGGCGAAGCCGATGGCCAGGCGCATCCGCGCCGACACCCCCTTGGCGCTGGCCTTCGAGACCTTGGCGTAATCGTCGACAAATCCGATCGCGCCGAACCCGATGGTGACCAGCAGGGTGATCCACACGAACACATTGTCCGATCGCGCCCAAAGCAGCGTTGCCACGACGAGCGCGCCGAGGATCAGCACCCCGCCCATTGTCGGCGTGCCGGCCTTGGCCAGGCGGTGGCTTTCGGGCCCATCTTCGCGGATCGGCTGGCCCATGCCCTGGCGCGCCTTCAGCAGGTTGATCAGCGGCCGACCGAACAGAAAGCCGAAGACAAGCGCGGTAAAGAACGCCCCGCCGGCGCGAAAGGTGATGTATCGAAACAGGTTCCAGACATCGCCGCCATCGGACAGGCTGCTGAGGAAGTAGAGCATCAGAACGGCTCCTCGCCGGTGAGCGGGCGCACCGCGCCCATTGTCTTGAAGCTGTCGACGACCCGGGCGATGCGGCTGCCTTTCGATCCCTTGACCAGCACCGTGTCGCCGGCATCGACCAGCCGGTGGGCATCGGCACACAGCGCCTGGGCGTCGCCGGCATGGCGGCCGCGCCGCGCCGCCGGCAGCGCCTGCCACAGATGGCGCATCAGCGGGCCGGCGCAATGGACGCGATCGACCGTCGCCATCGCGGGATCGCGGGCCAGCGCGGCGTGCAGCGCCGGCGCGTCCGGCCCCAGTTCCAGCATGTCGCCCAGGATCGCGCGCGGGCGACGCATCGCGATCCTGGGCGACATGCTG
>DNSZ01000243.1 GCA_003500165.1 Paracoccaceae bacterium
ACCGCGATCCGGCGCGGCGCCGCGATGGTCCAGCCGGTCTCCTCCAGCACCTCGCGGAACAGCGCCCGCATCGGCTGCTCGCCCGGGTCGATGCCGCCGCCGGGCAACTGGATCTCCGGCACCGGTTCGGCCTGATGGGTCAGCAGAAGCCGGCCGTCGCGCGGCAAGATCGCATAGACGCCGGGCCGGTCGCGATAGACCCGGCTTGCATCCACCCTGTCGCCATGGCGCCGCATCCTGCCCGTCCCCCGGTTGCCCCAGCCGCGCCTGGAAGCTAGGACGGCCGGACCCAAGAGGAAACCCGCCGCGCATGACGCTTGCCGAAAAGATCGCCTGGGATGACATGGTGCTGCCCTTTCAGCTTGACCGGTCGGACATCCGCGGCCGGGTGGTCAGGCTTGACGGCGTGCTCGACGCGGTGCTTGCGCAGCATGCCTATCCCGCCGCGGTCGAGGCGCTGGTCGCCGAGACCGCCCTGCTGACCGCGATGATCGGCCAGACCATCAAGCTGCGCTGGAAACTGTCGCTGCAGGTCCGCGGCGATGGTCCGATCCGCGTCATCGCGACCGACTATTTCGCGCCCGAAACGCCGGGCGCCGCGGCGCGGATGCGCGCCTGGGCGGGGTTCGACGCCGATCGCGTGGCCGGCAACGGGCCCGGCTTCGACCAGCTTGGCCGCGGCTATGTCGCGCTGATGCTCGACCAGGGCCCGGGCAGCACGCCCTATCAGGGCATCACCCCGCTGGCCGGCCGGTCGCTGGCCGATTGCGCGGCGGCCTATTTCGCCCAGTCCGAACAGCTGCCGACCCGGTTCGCCCTGTCGGCCGGCCGCGCCAGCGCACCAGGCGGCGAAGAAAGCTGGCGCGCCGGCGGGCTGATGCTGCAGATGATGCCGGCGGCACCGCCGCGCGCCGGCGGTTCGGGCCCCGGCGCGGACGGGCTGACGGCCGCGCACGACCTCCTGTCGACCGACGAGGCTGAGGGCTGGAACCGGGCCAACATGCTGCTCGGCACCGTCGAGGCGATGGAGCTGGTCGGCCCGCATGTCTCGCCGGCCGATCTGCTGGTCCGGCTGTTTCATCAGGAAGCGCCGCGTGTGTTCGATGCCCAGCCGGTCGCCTTTGGCTGCACCTGCTCCGAGGCCAAGGTGCGCCAGAGCCTGTCGATCTATTCCGACCGCGACATCGCCACCATGACCACCGAGGCCGGCGTCGTCACCGCCGATTGCCAGTTCTGCGGCGCGCATTACCGGCTCGACCCGGCGACGCTGGGCCAATCGGCCGAGACGCCGGACGACGATGGCTGAGGCGGTGTTCGCCCGGCTTGCGGCGGCGCTCGCCCGGCCCGGCCCGGCCTCGTCGGATTTCGACCTGAACCCGGGCGATCCGCCGGCCATGCCGGCGCCGACCCGGGCCGCGGTCCTGATCGCGGTCGAGGCGGCACCGGCCGGGCCGCGCCTGTGGCTGACCCGCCGGGCGCCGCGGATGCGCCACCATGCCGGCCAGATCGCCCTGCCGGGCGGGCGGCTTGACCCCGGCGATGCGGGGCCCGGCGCCGCCGCGCTGCGCGAGGCCGAAGAGGAAATCGGCCTGCCGCGCACATCGGTCGTGATTCTGGGCCAACTGCCCGAGCACGACACGGTGACCGGGTTCCGGGTCGCCCCGGTGGTCGGCCGGGTCACCGCGCCCTTCGCGCCCATCCCCGAACCGGGCGAGGTCGCCGAAGTGTTCGCCGTGCCCTGGGACCATGTCGCCGATCCGGCGAATTACCGGGTCGAGGCGCGCCACTGGCGCGGCAGCGACCGGCGCTATTTCACCCTGCCCTGGGGCCCCTATTACATCTGGGGCGCGACGGCGCGCATCCTGCGCGGACTCGCGGCGCGGCTCGACGCATGACCCGGGTGGCGGGCGACTGGCTCGACCGGCCGGCCACCCAGGCGGTGTTGGCGCTGCTGGTCGATGCGGGCCACCGCGCCCTGGCGGTGGGCGGCTGCGTGCGCAACGCGCTGCTGGGCATGCCCGTCGCCGATATCGACATCGCCACCGATGCCCGCCCCGAGCGGGTGACCGCGCTGGCCAGGGGCGCCGGGCTGCGCGCTGTGCCGACCGGCATCGACCATGGCACGGTGACGCTGGTGGTCGAGGGCGGCGCCTATGAGGTCACGACCTTTCGCCGCGATGTGGCGACCGATGGCCGCCGCGCCACCGTGGCGTATTCGGACGACCCGGCCGAGGACGCGGCGCGGCGCGATTTCACCATGAACGCGCTTTATGCCGATGCGCGCGGCACGCTGTTCGACCCGCTGGGCGGCCTGCCCGACCTTCGGGCCCGGCGGATCCGCTTCATCGGTGACCCGGGCGACCGGATTCGCGAGGATTACCTGCGCATCCTGCGGTTCTTTCGCTTCTACGCCTGGTATGCCGATCCGGCGGCCGGCCCCGATGCCGAAGGGCTGGCGGCCTGCGCGGCGATGGCCCCGGGGATCGAGGGCCTGGCGCGGGAACGCATCGGTGCCGAGATGCGAAAGCTGCTGTCCGCACCCGACCCCGCCCCGGCGGTCGCGTCGATGCGGGCTGCGGGCGTGCTGGCGCGCGCCCTTCCCGGTGCGACGGATGCCGCGCTGGCACCGCTTGTTCATCTCGAACGCGCCGCCGATGCGGCACCCGACCCGATCCGCCGCCTGGCCGTGCTGGGCGGCGACCGCCCGAAACGCGATCTGCGCCTGTCCCGGGCCGAGGCCAAGCGGCTGGCCTTGCTGCGCGGCGCCGCCGGCGACACGGCCGGCCCGGGCGAACTTGGCTATCGGCTGGGTGCCGAGGCGGCCCGCGATGTGCTGCTGATCCGCGCCGCGGGGTCGGGCACGCCGCTTGCGGCGGGCGACCTGGCCGCCGCCGCGGCAGCGGCCCGGGCGGTGTTTCCGATCGCCGCGCGCGACCTGGCGGATCGCCATCGGGGCGCGGCGCTGGGCGCGGCGCTGAAACGGCTCGAGGCCGACTGGATCGCCTCGGGCTTCGCGCTCGACCGCGCTGCGCTGCTTGCGCGCGCATGAGCGTCGAGTTGTTCCTTTCCCTGACCGGTCTGGCACTGGCGACGCTGTGGACTCCGGGGCCGAACAACGCGATGCTGGCGAGCTCCGGCGCGACCCATGGGCTGCGCGCCACCGCACCCCACGCCCTGGGCGTCGCGCTGGGTTTCGGCCTGATGCTCGGCTGTGTCGGCCTTGGCCTTGGCGCGGCGTTCGAGGCGCGGCCCGCGCTGGGGATCGCGATGAAATACGCCTCGGCCGCCGTGCTGATCTGGATCGCCTGGAAGATCGGCACTGCCGGCGGGCTCCGCTCGGCAGAGGGGCGGGCGCGGCCCTTTCGATTTCACGAGGCGGCGGCCTTTCAGTGGATCAACCCCAAGGCCTGGGCGATGGCGATCTCGGTGGCGGGGCAGGCGGCAGCCGCGGCCGCGGGGCCCGGCCCGGCGCTGATCGCGGCGGCGCTGTTCAGCGTGCTGGGCCTGATGTCGGCCTTTGGCTGGGCGTCGCTGGGGGCCGCCTTGCAGGGTTGGCTGGCGCATGGCCGGCGGATGATCTGGTTCAACCGCGCGATGGCGGCGCTGATCCTGGCTTCGGTCGCGGCGCTGATGCGGGCCTAGGCGGCGGCGCGACCCGCCCCAAGGTGTGACCCCATGGTCGGCTGCGGCGCCACGCGCTATCGTGCTTCCAAGCGCGCCCGCAATCGCCTGCCGCCCCGTTGCAGCCGTCCCGCCGGAACCGTGCCCGTCGTCGGGACCAATACCAAGGCGCAATGGGTCGCTCGCATTGCGCCCCGGTGGTGGCCGCGACTGGACGTGGCGCCGCGTCTGGGGCATACCGCCCGAAGATCACGACAGGGGTAGCGATGAGCATCTTTTCGCGGCTGTTCACATGGTGGGACGGGCAGACGATCGGCACCCAGATCGACACCTGGCGGCGCGGCGTCCGGGTCGGCGAGGATGCCGATGGCAATGTCTTCTACCGGTCGCGCGACGGCAAACGGCGCTGGGTGATCTACAAGGGCGAAGCCGAGGCCAGTCGCGTCGATCCGCGCTGGCATGGCTGGCTGCACCACACATGGGACGCCCCGCCGACCGAGGACCCGCTGCCGCGAAAATCGTGGGAAAAGCCGCATCTGCCGAACCTGACCGGGACGCCGGCGGCCTATGCCCCGCCCGGATCGCTGCGGCGAACCGACCCGGTCGCGCCGCGCGACTATGAACCCTGGCAACCGGATCAAGGAGCGGGCAGATGGCCGAAACCGCAACCGAAGCGCTGATCGGCGGCGTGGTGATTGCCGCCGCGGCGGGCTTTCTGCTGTATGCCGGGCAGACCACCGGGGTGTCGGGCGGCGATGGCAGCTATGATCTTCGCGCGAGCTTCCGCTCGGTCGACGGGATTTCGGTGGGGAGCGAGGTGCGGCTCGCCGGGGTCAAGGTCGGGACGGTGACCGATCTTTCGCTGAACCCCCAGACCTTCCGCGCCGACACGACGGTCGCGATCGACAGCACACTCAGCATTCCCGAAGACAGCGCCATCCTGATTTCGCAGCAGGGACTCCTGGGCGGCAACTATGTCGAGATCGTGCCTGGCGGGTCGCCGTTCAATCTCGAACCGGGGGGTGAGATCGTCGACACCCAGGGCTCGGTCAGCCTGCTGTCGCTGCTCGCCCGGTTCGTGTCCGAGAGCGGCAGCGAATGATCCGGCGGGCCGGCGTCGCGGCGCTGGCGGCCCTGGCCTGCGGACCGGGCGCGGCACAGACGGCGCCCGAAGCGGAACTGGCGCCGCAGGGCGCGATGTTGCGTGGCCTCGACCGGATGGCCGGCGAATCGCAGGATTTTGCGCTGGCGCCCGGCACCACGACCGATTTCGGCCACCTGCGGATCACCCTGCATGAATGCCGCTATCCGGCGGGCGAGCCACTGGCGGACGCCTTCGCCCATGTGACGATCGCCAATGCCGAGGATGGGGCGGTGCTGTTTTCGGGCTGGATGATCGCGTCGTCGCCGGCGCTGTCGGCGCTCGACCATCCGCGCTACGATCTGTGGGTGCTGGGCTGCCGGACCGCCGCAGGCGCCGAGGAGTCGGGCTGATAACGGCCATTTTTCAATGACCGTTGTCCGCCGGCGTCCGGAAATCGGCCGACACCCGCAACGCCTGCGCCAGCCGGGCCCGATAGGCCGCCCGCCCGATCTCGACCGCCCCCAGGCGGGCCAGATGCGGGGTCAGGAACTGGATATCGAACAGCGTGAACCCGCCGGCGCGCAACCGCTGCACCAGATGCGCCAGCGCCACCTTCGATGCATCGCGGCGCCGCGAGAACATGCTCTCGCCAAAGAACGCCCCGCCCAGGGCAAGGCCGTAGACACCCCCGATCAGGGTCTGCCCCGGCTTGTCCCACACTTCGAGCGTGTGGGCATGGCCGCCGGCATGCAGCGCCTCGAAGGCCCGGGCGATCGGCGCGTTGATCCAGGTTTCGGGCCGGTCGGCACAGGCCGCGACAATTTCGGCAAAGGCGGTGTCGACCCGGATGGTGTAGTCCCCGCGCCGGATCGTCCGGGCGAGCGAGCGCGAAATGCGGAACCCGTCCAGCGGCATGATCCCGCGCCGGTCGGGATCGACCCAGAACACCTGCGGGTCGTCGCGCGCCTCGGCCATGGGGAACACCCCCGCCGCATAGGCGCGGATCAGCAGGTCGGGCGTCAGCGCGACGGTCGGGTGCATCGGATCGTCCGGGCGACGGGCAATCGCCGCAGCCGGCCGCAACCGGCTTGAACGCGGCTGCGCCCTGGGCCTATCGGTGGGCCATGGGGTTTTTCGATTTCCTTCGCGATCTGCCGGCCTATGACGACACCCCCGGCGCGGCGCGCCGGCTGAACCTGCGCCACGCGGCCCTGATCGCCCCCTTTGCGGCCGATTTGGCCGGCGCGCGGGTCGTCGACCTGGGCGCCCATGACGGACGCTGGAGCTATGCGCTGGCGGCGGCCGGCGCGGCCGAGGTGGTGGCCGTCGAACCGCGGGCCGAGTTGCTGGCCCGGCTGCCGCAATTCCCGAACCCGGCCTGGCGCGCCCGCATCCGCCCGGTCCAGGCGGAGGCGATCGATCATCTGGAAACCGCCCTGCGGGCCGGCGAACGGTTCGACTTTGCTGCCGTGTTCGGCCTGTTCTACCACATCATGGACCACAACCGGCTGTTGTTGCTGTTGCGGCGGCTTGGCGCCCGGCTGATCGTCATCGACGGCGAATTCCTGCAACCCGCCAATCCGATGATCCAGATGGTTCGCGAGGCGACGGCAAAGCCGCTGAACGCGGCGCCGCAATTTCCCGGCCAGGCGATGACGTTCAAGGGCGTGCCCAGCATCGGCGCGATCCAGGCGATGGCAGAGGCGCTCGAATACGATCTGGACTGGTTTCCCTGGGATGCGCTGCCGCCCGCCGATCGCGGCCCGGTCGGCGACTATTTCCGCCCGGGTCGCATGCGCCGTGCGACCTGCGTGCTGCGGCGGCGCGCCGGCCCCGATCAGGAACCGGCCCGCGACAGCCACGCCTCGAGCCAGTGAATGTCGTATCGGCCGGCGCGAATGTCGGCCTCGTTCAGAAGCGCATCGAACAGCGGCGCCGTGGTGTCGATCCCATCGATGATCAACTCGGCCAGCGCGCGGTGCAGCCGGGCCAGCGCCGCGTCGCGATCGGCGCCGCGCACGATCAGCTTGGCGATCAGGCTGTCATAATAGGGCGGCACCCGGTAGCCTTCGTAGAGAGCCGAGTCGATCCGCACGCCCAGCCCGCCCGGCGCGTGGTAGGTTTCGATCAGACCGGGGCTTGGCGTGAATGCCGGCAGCTGCTCGGCGTTGATCCGGACCTCGATCGCGTGACCGCGCGGGATGAGTTCTTCCTGGCTGAAGGACAGCCCGGCGCCACTGGCGACCCTGATCTGCTCGCGGACCAGATCGACGCCATAGACCTCTTCGGTCACCGGGTGTTCGACCTGCAGCCGGGTGTTCATCTCGATGAAATAGAACGCCCCGTCTTCGTACAGGAACTCGATCGTGCCCGCCCCGGAATAGCCGATCCTGGCCACCGCATCGGCGCAGATCGCACCGATCCGCGCCCGTGTCGCGGCGTCGATCGCCGGGCCCGGCGCCTCTTCCCAGACTTTCTGGTGGCGCCGCTGCAACGAACAGTCGCGTTCGCCCAGATGCACCGCATGGCCCTGGCCGTCGCCGAACACCTGAACCTCGATATGGCGCGGCCGGGCGAGGTACTTTTCCAGATAGACGACATCCGAACCGAAGGCCGCCTTGGCCTCGGACCGGGCCATGGCAAAGGCGGTGTCCAGTTCGTCGGCCGTGCGCGCAAGCTTCATGCCGCGCCCGCCGCCGCCCGCGGCTGCCTTGACGATCACCGGATAGCCGATCTCGCGCGCGATCCGCTGCGCCGCCGCGGCGTCTGCCACGCCGCCATCGGACCCCGGCACGCAGGGCACGCCCAGTCCGGCCATGGTTTCCTTTGCCGCGATCTTGTCGCCCATGACCCGGATATGCTCGGCCCGCGGGCCGATGAACAGCAGGCCGTGATCCTCCAGCACCTGGGCGAATTGCGCGTTCTCGGACAGAAACCCATAGCCCGGATGAACCGCCGACGCGCCGGTGATCTCGCAGGCCGAAATCAGCGCCGGGATCGACAGATAGCTTTGGCCGGCGGGCGGTGGCCCGATGCAGACGCTTTCATCGGCCATCCGGACATGCATCGCGTCGGCGTCCGCGGTCGAGTGCACGGCCACCGATGCGATACCCAGCTCGCGGCAGGCGCGCACCACGCGCAGCGCGATCTCGCCCCGGTTGGCGACCAGGATCTTGGGGATGGCCGTGGTCATTCGAGGATCATCAGCGGTGCGCCGAATTCCACCGGTGCGCCGTCATCGATCAGGATGCGGCTGACCCGCCCGGCGCGCGGGGCGGGGATGTGGTTCATGGTCTTCATCGCCTCGACGATCAGCAGCGTCTGCCCCTCTTCCACCGCATCGCCGATCCTGACGAACGGCGCCGAGCCCGGTTCGGCCTGCAGATAGGCGGTGCCCACCATGGGCGAGGTCACGGCGCCATCCATCTGCGCGGGGTCGATCTCGGTCGTGGCGGGGGCAGGTTGCGCCGGGGCGGCCGGCGCGGCGGCCGGCGGCGCCACCGCGGCGACCGGCGCCGTGGCGCCGGCCCCCATTTCGGCCCGGCGCGCGACCCGAACGCCCAGCGTGTCGTCCGGGCCGAAACGCCGATCGACCTCCAATTCGGTCAGATCGTGCTCGTGCAAGAGTTTTGCCAGCGCCTCGATGAACGCCACGTCGCTGTCCTGCGAACGATCTTTGGCCATGCGGCGTCTCCCCCGGGTTCTGATGCGCTGCCGGGCGTTATAGCCCCCCTTCGATCCGGTTGAAAAGCGCCCGGACGCCTAGCCATCCTCCGACGCGGCCCGGATCGCGGCGATCTGCGCCTGCATGCCGGCAAGCGGCAGATAGCCGCGCACCATCTCGTCGCCGATGACGAAGGTCGGCGTGCCGGTGATCCGCAGCCGCATCGCCAGCGCGTGGTTCGCCTCGATCACCTGATTGACGGCGTCGCTTTCCATCGCCACCGCCATGGCCTCCGGGTCGAGCCCGGCATCGGCGACGATCCGCGCCACCGCGGCCGGGCCGATATCGCCCGGCCATGTCATCAGCGCGTCATGCACCCGCTTGTAGGCATCGGGCCCGCCCGTCTGCAGGGCGGCGACCGCCAGTTGCGAGGCCGTCAGGGATTGCGGCCCCAGAATCGGGAACTCCTTGATAATGAAACGGATATTGCCGTCCGTCGCGACCAGCTCCTCGACCTCTTGATAGGCGCGGCGGCAATAGCCGCAGCGATAGTCGATGAATTCGACGACGGTGATGTCGCCTTCGGGATTGCCGCCGACCCAGCTGCCGGCATCTTCGAACAGCGCCTCGGCGTTTGCCGTGACCAGTGCGATGTCGGCCTCGGCCTGCAACTGTGCCCGGCGCTCTTCCAGCACCGCGATCGCCTCTTCCAGCACTTCGGGGTTTTCCAGGAGATAGGCGCGCAGTTCGGCCCGAAAGGCCTCGCGCTCTTCCACTGTCATCGCTTCGAACGGGTTGGCGGCGGCGGGCGGCGCGGCCAGCATGGCGGCCAGGCCAAGGGCCATCACGGCAGCGAGAAGTCTCATTGTCGGTCCTTTCGGTCGTTGCGTGGGGGTCACTGGGCGGCGCGGGCCGCGGCGACGATGTCGTCGGCACGGCGCCAGCCGGTCGAGCCGGGCGGCAACAGCCCCATGGCGCGCTGGGCATGCAACACCGCGTCCTGCCAGCGCCCGGCCAGCGCATAGCGTTCGGCCGTGACCAGCGACGCCATGCCGTTCTGGCCGGTCCGCGCATAGGCCATGCCAAGATCGCGCAGCAGCCGCGGATCGCGGGCATCGCGGGCGCGCGCGGCCTCCAGCGTGTCGCGCGCCGCCACGGCATCGCCGGCGGCCAGCTGTGCCCGGCCCAGACCGGCCCGGATCAGGGGCTCGCGCGGGGCCAGCCGCACCGCCTCGGCATAGGCTGCGACGGCGCCCGCCGCATTGTTCGATTCCAGCAGGATCTGGCCGCGCAGCTCGTGATAATAGGGGTCCTCGGGGCGCATCGCGATCAGCCGGTCGATTTCGGACATGGCACGCGACACATCGGGCTGACGATGAAAGGCGATGGCGCGGGACAGGGTTGCCAGTTCGCCCGGATCGTTGCCGACCCGGCGCAGCACCCAGCCGGGGCTGTTGAGAAAGCCGCGCAGCTTGGCCACCGCGCGACCGTACCAATAGGCGGTTTCCGGGTCGGTGCCGCGGCCCGAAGGCTGTCCCGCGGCGGCCTCGATCGCGCGCAGCCGGTCGCGCCACAGCGGGTGGGTGCGCACATAGGGGTCCTGGCGGCCCGGTGTCACGGCCTCTTGTCCGCGGAACAGCTCCATCAGCCGGACCATCGCCGTGGGATCGACCCCGGCCGCCGCCATGGTGCGCAGCGCGGTGCGGTCGGCGGCGGTTTCCTCGGCCCTTGTGTGGGAAAGGAAACTGCGCATCGCGGCGCTGCGGCTGCCCGCCGCCAGGCCGGCGCCGGCATCGGGGGCGCCCGCCGCGGCCACCGCCAGACCCAGCGCCATGCCAAGGCCGGCCGCCGTCCGCGCGCTGCGGAAGTTGCCGACGCGGCGGGTCAGATGGCCATTGGTGATATGGGCGAGTTCATGGGCGATCACCGCCTGCAACTCGGCCGGGTCGTCGAGCCGGGTCAGCAGACCCGAATGGATGAAGACATGCCGGCCATCGACCACGAAGGCGTTGAGCGCGCGATCGTTCAGCACCATGATGCTGACCGCGTTGGACCCCAGACCGGCGGCGCTCAGAATCGGCCCGGCCACCCGATCGAGCGCGTGTTCCATACCCGCATCGCGGATCAGCCCCTGTGCGCGCAAGCCGGGCGCGGCGACAAGAAGCGCGAGAAGCACAAGGAGGGCCGGCAGAAGCGGTGCCGTGCCGCGGCGTATCATGCGGGCAACATCCGGTTAGAGTGCGCGCCCAGCATGGGGGGAGGTCCGGGCCGGGGCAAGCCCGGCCCGGTCACGATCCGGCTATCCGCCCAGGCTCCACCAACCGCGCCGTTTGGGCGGCGCGGGCGTGGCCGGCCCGGCAGTCTCGGCGGCGCCGACCGGCTCTGGCACACGCTCGGCCGGCGCTTCGTCCTCGGTCTTGGCGTTGCTGGCCGCTATGGGCTCGGGCGTCGCAGAGGGCTCCGCCGCTGCGGGCGGCTCTGCCGTTGCCGTTGCCGGCGCAGGGGCGTCGGGCGCCGCGCCATCATCGGTCGATGCGGCGGCGGCGGGCGGCGCCTCGGCCGGCTTCGCCTCGGCGGTCTTGCGCGGCTTGCGCGTCCGGGTGCGGCGCGGCGGCTTGGCCTCTTCGGCCGTCGTGGCGGTGTCGTCTGCCGGCGCGTCGACCACGGCCGGCGCGGCCGTTGCCGCTTCCTCGGTCTCGGCCGGTTCGTCGTCTGCGTCGGCGGTGTCCGGGTTCTGCGTATCCTCCGCCGTCTTCTTGCGACCGCGGCCGCCGCGCCGCCGCCGGCGCTTTTTCTTCTTCGGCTGATCGTCGTCCTCGGCCCCGGTATCGCTATCGGTATCGGCTTCCGCGACGGTCTCCTCCGGCTCGGGGGCGTCATCGTCGACCATCGCGGCATCGGCCGACACCACCGGCGCGGTTTCGATCGGCCGCGTCGCGGTCTTGAACCGTTCAATCGAATGGTCGGGGCTGATCATGCCGGCATCGGCCTCCACCCGGACCGAAATCCCGTAGCGTGCCTCGATCCGCGCGATATGCGCCCGTTTCTGATTGATCAGATAGTTCGCCACCGCGACCGGCGCCCGAACCAGAATCTCGCGCGCGCGGCCGCGCACGCCCTCCTCCTCGATCTGGCGCAGAATCGACAGCGCCACCGAATCGTTCGACCGGATCAGCCCGGTGCCATGGCAATGCGGGCAAGGCGCGGTCGAGGCTTCAAGCATGCCGGGACGCAACCGTTGCCGGCTCATCTCCAGCAGGCCAAAGCCCGATATCTTGCCGATCTGGATACGGGCGCGGTCGGTCTTGAGCTTGTCCTTCAGCCGCTTCTCGACGGCGGTGTTGTTGCGGCGCTCGTCCATGTCGATGAAGTCGATCACGATCAGCCCGGCGAGGTCGCGCAGCCGAAGCTGGCGGGCAACCTCGTCGGCCGCCTCCAGATTGGTCTTGAACGCGGTCTCCTCGATCGAGCCTTCCTTGGTCGCCCGGCCCGAGTTCACGTCGATGGCGACCAGCGCCTCGGTGATCCCGATCACGATGTAGCCGCCCGATTTCAGCTGCACGGTCGGGTTGAACATCGACGACAGATAGCTTTCGACCTGATAGCGCGCGAACAGCGGCAGCGGATCGGCGTAGTGCTGCACGTTCCTGGCGTGGCTCGGCATCAGCATCTTCATGAAGTCCTTGGCCAGCCGATAGCCGGCATCGCCCTCGACCAGGACCTCGTCGATGTCGCGCGCGTAAAGATCGCGGATCGCCCGCTTGATCAGGTTGCCTTCCTCGTAGATCTGCGCCGGCGCGATGGATTTCAGTGTCAGGTCGCGGATCTGCTCCCACAGGCGCAACAGGTATTCGTAGTCGCGCTTGATCTCGGCCCGGGTGCGTTCGGCCCCGGCGGTGCGGATGATCAGCCCCGCGCCCTCGGGCACTTCGATTTCGCCGGCGATATCCTTGAGCTTCTTGCGATGGGTGGCGTTGGTGATCTTGCGCGAAATGCCGCCACCCCGCGCGGTGTTGGGCATCAGCACGCAGTACCGCCCGGCCAGCGACAGATAGGTCGTCAGCGCCGCGCCCTTGGTGCCGCGCTCCTCCTTGACCACCTGAACCAGAAGGATCTGGCGAACCTTGATCACCTCGCTGATCTTGTAGCGCCGGGTGCGCACCTTGCGGGGGCGGCGGATATCCTCGTCCATATCCTCGGCCGCGACGCTTTCGATGCCCTCGCCCTCGGCCGGTTTCGGCGTTACGCTTTCGTCGGCGTCATCCTCGGCCGGGGCCGCTTGGGCGTCGGGGTCCTCGGCCGCCGGCGTGCCCTCGGGCTCGACCACGGTCATCGAGGCCGGCGCGGCCGAATCGGCGGCGCCCTGCGCGATTTCAGCCGTGGGCGTGCCGGTGCTTTCCGCGGCGGCGGGTTTCCGGCGCCGCCGGGTGCGGCCGGATTTCGGCGCCTCGGCCTCGGCCTCGGCGGCCTCTTCGCGGGTCAGGCGGTTTTCCTCGGCGATCAACGCCTCGCGGTCCTCGACCGGGATCTGATAGTAGTCCGGGTGGATTTCCGAAAACGCCAGAAACCCGTGCCGGTTGCCGCCATAGTCGACAAAGGCGGCCTGCAGCGAGGGTTCGACCCGGGTTACCTTGGCCAGGTAGATGTTGCCGGCGATCTGCCGCTTGTTGACGGTCTCGAAATCGAACTCGTCGACCTTGGTGCCGTCGACCACCACAACGCGGGTCTCCTCCGCGTGGGTGGCATCGATGAGCATTTTTCTTGGCATGTGATTCCATAGCAGCGCCGCGCCCGCATCCGACCGTGGCCGGGGGGCGCGAAGGCTGTCCTTGTCCGTGCGATGACGGCGGCAACAGGACGGCGTCGGCCGGCGATTGCCGCCGTTTCCGCCATTTCGTGCCTGTCGCCTGTCATCGCGATCCTTGACTGTGAGGCGCGTCTGCGCCCGGTGACTGCACGCCCGTTCCGGGCGCGGGGCCTTTGTCGCCCGCTCATCTGCCCGTTTCACCTGGCCCGAAGGGCCGGCGCGGGCAGCGAATTCTGGGGACCGCCGCATCGCGACGGGAGCCTGACCCTATGTAGGGGCAGTCGGGGCACATTGACAATCACGTTTTTGGCCGGTGTCTTTGACGCCCGCCGCGACCGCCCATATAAGGAACGCAGCGGCGGAGGCGGATGTGATCCGGGCAATACTCTCACTTCTGGGGTTCATATTCAGCTGGCTGACGCTGGGGGTCGTGGCGATCGCACTGGGCGTCGGCGCGATTCTGTGGGTCTACGCGCGCGGCCTGCCCGATCACGAGCAGCTGGCCAACTACACCCCGCCCACGATCAGCCGCATCTATTCCTCCGAGGGGCGCCTGATCGACGAATTCGCCCGCGAACGCAGGCTTTTCGTGCCGGCAGCGGACATCCCCGACCGGGTCAAGCACGCCTTCATCGCGGCCGAGGACCAGAACTTCTACACCCATCAGGGGTATGATCCGCGCGGCATCGCCGCGGCGCTCCGCGATGCGATCGTGACGCGCGGCGAAACCCTGCGCGGCGCCTCGACGATCACCCAGCAGGTGATGAAGAACTTCCTGCTGTCGGGCGATCGCACCGGCGAACGCAAGGTCAAGGAGATCATCCTGGCTGCGCGGATCGAACAGACGCTGTCGAAGGACGACATCCTCGAGTTGTATCTCAACGAGATCTTCCTCGGACAGAACTCGTTCGGCGTCGCCGCCGCGGCGCGCACCTATTTCAACAAGACCCTCGAAGAGCTGACGATACCGGAGGCCGCCTATCTGGCGGCGCTGCCCAAGGCGCCGTCGGATTACCACCCGGTCCGGCAGCACGAGGCCGCGCTCGACCGGCGGGCCTATGTGCTGGGCCGCATGTTCGAGGATGGCTACATCACCGAATTCGAGTATCTGACGGCAAGCGCCGCGCCGCTGGAAACCGTCCAGTCGGGCGAGATCGAAAGCGCCCGCGCTTCGCGACCGCCGCGCGACCATTTCACCGACGAGATTCGCCGCCAGTTCACCGAGACGTTGCGGGGCGATCTGCCGGGCATCGAATCCGAAGAGGATTTCTTCACCGGCGGCCTGTCGATCCGCGCCACCATGGACCCGGTCCTGCAGGACGTCGCGGCGGCAGCGCTGCGCGAGGGGCTCGAATCCTATGACCGGGGCCGGGGGCGCTGGCACGGGGTGCGCGCCACCCTCGAGCCCGAGCAGCTGGCCGACGAAGCGGCCTGGCGCGACGCGCTGTCGGGCACCGTGTTTCCCCGCGACATCGCAGGCTGGCAGGTTGCGGTGATCCTGGGCTTCGACGGGGCGGATGCGCTGGTCGGGGTCGAAGGCACCAACAGCTCTGCGGCCAACCGGATCCCCGCCGACGATGTCGCCTGGGCGCGCGCCGACAGTCTGGACGAATTGGTCGATCGCGGCGACATCGTCCATGTCCAGGCGGTCCGCGACGCGGATGGCACGCTGCAGCACTGGTCGTTGCGCCAGATACCCCGGGTTCAGGGCGCGTTCATGGCGATGGACGTGCACACCGGCCGCGTGCTGGCCATGCAGGGCGGGTTTTCCTGGCAGGCGTCGTCGTTCAACCGTGCCACCCAGGCCGACCGCCAACCCGGCTCGGCGTTCAAGCCGTTCGTCTATGCCGCCGCGCTCGATTCGGGCTATTCGCCCGCGACCATCGTCGTCGACGCGCCGATCGAGGTGGCCACCGCCGACGGCATCTGGCGGCCGAAGAACGCCTCGAACCGCTTTTACGGCCCGGCGCCCTTGCGCACCGGCATCGAACGGTCGCGCAACCTGATGACGGTCCGGCTGGCCCGCGATCTGGGCATGCAGACCGTCGCACATTATGCCGAGCGGTTTGGCGTCTATGACGAGATGGGCACCTATCTGGCCAATGCGCTCGGCTCCGAAGAGACCACCCTGTTCCGGATGGTCGCGGCCTATGCGATGTTCGCCAATGGCGGCGAGCGGGTCGAGCCGACGCTGGTCGACCGCATTCAGGATCGCTATGGCAACACCATCTACCGGCACGACCGGCGCGAGTGCATCGATTGCGACGCGTTCGCGCTGCCCGATGGCTGGGGGCCGCGCATCCGGTCGTCTCGCGAACGGGTGATCGATCCGATCACCGCCTATCAGCTGACCTCGATGCTGCGCGGCGTGGTCGAACGCGGCACGGCGGCGGGCCGGGTCGATCTGGGCGTGCCGACGGCCGGCAAGACCGGCACCACCAACGACGCCAAGGATGTGTGGTTCGTGGGCTTCACGTCGAACATCGTCGCCGGCTGCTATATGGGCTATGACGAGCCCACGCCGATGGGCAGCGGGGCCTATGGCGGCACGCTGTGCGCGCCGGTCTTCAACACCTTCATGCAAGAGGCGGTGGCCCGCTATGGCGGCGGCCGGTTCGAGGTGCCGCCGGGCGGCGTCTTTGCCAAGATCGACCGTGGCAGCGGCCGGCGTCTGCCGGACAATGCCAGCGGCGCCTCGGTGGTGACCGAATACTTCCGCGACGACGGCATGCAGCTGGCCCTGGTCGGTCAGGTGATGGGCAGCGTGATCGACGGCGGCTATGCCATGGGATCGGACCTGCCGCTGTTTGCCGAGGGCCAGCACGATAGCGGACCGGTCGCCGAAGTGACCACATCGACCGGGCGCGAGGTGGTGCTGCCGCCGAAGCCCTCGGCCGGCGCGCTGGGCTCCGGCGGGCTGTACTGAACCGGCCGGGCGCGCCGCAACGCGCGCCCAGGCTTGCCGGGCATGGCGCCACGGTCTATCACCCCGCCCTGCCGAAACGAAGCACGGGACGCCCATGCGCGCCGAAGCCCAGAACGCCGCCGAAGCGGTTCGCAAGTCGCTCGACCTTCTCAAGCAAAGGCTGGGCTGGGACACCGCCCGCCATCGGCTGGAGGAGTTCGATGCGATGGTCGAGGATCCCGCGCTGTGGGACGACCCCGAGCGCGCGCAGAAGCTGATGCGCGACCGCCAGGCGCTGATCGACGCGGTCGCCACGGCAGAGGGGATCGAGCGCGAATTGACCGACCAGACCGAGATGATCGACCTGGCCGAGGCCGAGGACGACAGCGACATGGTGGCCGAGGCCGAGGCGGCGCTGAAGGCGCTTGCCGAACGCGCGGCGGCGAAGGAGATCGAGGCGCTGCTCGATGGCGAGGCGGACGCCAACGACACCTGGCTGGAGATCAACGCCGGCGCGGGCGGCACCGAAAGCTGCGACTGGGCGGCGATGCTGGCGCGGATGTATGTCCGCTGGGCCGAGGCCAGGGGCTACAAGGTCGAGCTGACGGCCGAAAGCGCGGGCGAGGAAGCCGGAATCAAATCGGCCACCTATCGGGTGTCCGGCCACAACGCCTATGGCTGGCTGAAATCGGAATCGGGGGTGCACCGGCTGGTCCGCATCTCGCCCTATGACAGTTCGGCGCGGCGCCATACCTCCTTTGCGTCGGTCTGGGTCTACCCGGTGGTCGACGAGAATATCGAGGTCGAGGTGAACCCGGCCGATCTGCGGGTCGACACCTATCGCTCGTCGGGCGCCGGCGGCCAGCATGTGAACACCACCGATTCGGCGGTGCGGATCACCCATCTGCCGACCGGCATCGTGGTCACCAGTTCCGAGAAATCGCAGCACCAGAACCGCGCCATCGCCATGGCGGCGCTGAAATCGCGGCTTTACGAGATGGAGTTGCGCCGCCGCACCGAATCGATCCAGGAGGCGCATGAGGCCAAGGGCGAGGCCGGCTGGGGCAACCAGATCCGGTCCTATGTCCTGCAGCCCTATCAGATGGTGAAGGATTTGCGCACCGGGCATGAGACATCGGACACTTCGGGTGTGCTCGACGGCGATCTGGACGGGTTCATGGCTGCGACCCTGGCGCGCGATCTGGCGGGCAAGAGCCGGGACGAGGCGGAAGCCGGGCAATAACACCAACGGTCATTGATCTTGACCGTTATCCGC
Source organism: Paracoccaceae bacterium (assembly GCA_003500165.1). Taxonomy (GTDB): domain Bacteria; phylum Pseudomonadota; class Alphaproteobacteria; order Rhodobacterales; family Rhodobacteraceae; genus UBA10424. The sequence goes on from DNSZ01000243.1 coordinate 17,358, forward strand.
CTCCCCTCTGGGACAACCAATCTTGTCCTGTGCCATTGGCAGGGTTGGCGGTCGGGCAGGGCGACAGGCGGCGCCGGACCGGGAAAGGCGGTGCATGATGGGTATTTTCGCTCTGGAAGCCGGCGCGCTGCTGGCGGCGCTGCGCGGCGGCGAGGTGTCGGCCGCGGCTGTGATGGCGGCGACGCTCGACCGGATCGCTGCCCGCAACCCCGCGATCAACGCCATAGTGTCGCTTCTCGACCGCGACACGCTGATGGCGGCGGCGGCGCGCGCCGATGCGGTGCCGGTGGCAGATCGGGGCGCCTTGCACGGGCTGCCGATGGCGGTGAAGGATCTGGTGGCGACGGCGGGCATCCGCAGCACCATGGGCTCGCCGCTTTATGCCGACCATATCCCAGACCGCGACGATCTGCTGGCCGCACGGTTGCGCGGCGCCGGCGCGATCCTGATCGGCAAGACCAATGTGCCCGAATTCGGCCTTGGCTCGCAAAGCTTCAACCCGGTCTTCGGCGCCACCCGCAACCCCTATGACCCGACCCGCACCGCCGGCGGGTCCTCGGGCGGCGCGGCAGCGGCGCTGGCCGCCGGGATGCTGTGGCTGGCCGACGGGTCGGACATGATGGGCAGCCTGCGCAACCCGGCGGGCTGGAACAATGCCTACAGCCTGCGCCCGTCCTGGGGCGTGGTCCCGGCCGAGCCTTCGGGCGAGATGTTCCTGCACGCGCTGTCGACCGACGGGCCGATGGCGCGCTGCCCCGCCGACCTGGCGCTGCTGCTGGGGGTTCTGGCCGGTCCCGACCCGCGCATGCCGCATACGCGGCCGCTGCCGCCCGCCCCGCTGGCGGCAGATGTGACGGGCCGCCGGATCGGCTGGCTGGCCGATTGGGGCGGCGCCTGGCCGATGGAGGACGGCATTCTGGAAACCTGCGCCGCGGCGTTGGAGAGCTTTGCGGCGCTTGGCTGCACGGTGGAGGAACTGGCGCCGCCCTTCTCGCACGATGCGCTGTGGGAAAGCTGGACCGTGCTGCGCCAGTTTGCGGTGGCCGGACGGCTGGGCGCGGCCGATGACGACCCGGCGACGCGCGGCGCGCTGAAGCCCGAAGCGATCTGGGAAATCGAGGCCGGGCGCCGCCTGTCGGCTGCCGATATCCAGTCCGCAAGCCTGATCCGGTCGGACTGGTATCGCTGCCTGGCCGGGCTGGCCGAACGCCATGACGCGCTTGCCCTTCCCACCGCGCAGGTCTGGCCGTTCGACATCGACACGCGCTGGCCCGATCGCGTGGCCGGGGTGGCGATGGACACCTATCACCGCTGGATGGAGGTGGTGATCCCGGTCAGCCTGGCCGGGGCGCCGGCGGTCACCGTGCCGGCGGGGTTCGGCGCGGCGGGTCTGCCGATCGGGCTGCAGCTGTTCGCGTCGCGCGGCGGCGACATGGGGCTTTTGCAACTGGCCGAGGCCTATCACCGGGCGACCGGCTGGCCGCAACGCCGCCCGCCCGCCTTTGCCAGCGCCCCATGAGCAGGCGCATGCGCTTTCGCAAACCCTGCGCGGCGCGACCCGGCCTGCGCCGGCCCGCGCGGGGCGACAGGCGGATAACGGTCACGAACGATGTCCGTTCGGAAGCCGGTTGATTTGCGCACCGGACTTCGCATTGACTGGACCCGCGGTTCCAGCCACCGAGGACCAGGATGACCGACGCCCCCGCGCCTTCGCCGCCGCCCATCGTGCAGACCCTTGGCCCGGCCGATCTGCGGGCCGCGCTGGCCGCCGGCTGGCGCGACTATCGCGCCGCGCCCGTCTTCGGCCTGTTCTTTTCGGCCGTCTATGTGGCTGGCGGGCTGGTGCTGACGCTGACATTGGGGCGGGGCGGCAACCTGGTCTGGGCGCTGCCCTTCGCCGTCGGCTTTCCGCTGCTCGCCCCGTTTGCCGCGGTCGGGCTCTACGAGGTTTCGCGCCGGCTGGAAGCGGGTCAGCCGCTGGACTGGCGGCCGATCCTGGGCGTGGTCCTGGCGGAAAAGGACCGCCAGGTGCCATGGATGGCCTTCATCATCATCTTCCTGTTTCTCGTCTGGATATTTGTCGGCCACATGATCTTTGCCGTCTTCATGGGGCTGCAGCCGATGACCAACGTGTCGTCGTCGATGGAAATCTACCTGACGCCGAACGGGCTTGCCATGCTGGCGATGGGGTCGGTCGTCGGCGCCTTCTTCGCCTTCGTCCTTTATGCGGTCACGGTGGTCAGCCTGCCGCTGCTGCTCGACCGCGAGATCGATTTCGCCTCGGCGATGATCGCCAGCTTCTCGGTGGTGACGCGGAACTTCGCGACGATGACCGGCTGGGCCGCGCTGATCGCGGTGCTGCTGGCGATCGGCATGCTGCCCGGTTTTCTGGGCCTGTTCGTCGTTCTGCCGCTGTTGGGCCATGCCTCGTGGCATCTGTATCGCCGGGCCGTGGGCTTTGCCGACCGCCCGGCGGCGGGCTGATGGCGGCCGGCACGGGGCCCTATTGACAATAGCCATCGGCGACATAGCGCCCCGTATCCATGTGGATCGCGTTGCGCTCGCCGGCCGCGGCATCCGGCGACAGCACGACCGCGAACTTGTCGCAAGCGGCCTCGACGGCGCGCGACAGGGTCGGCCCCCAGCGCGGGCTGTCCCAGCCGCCGAAGACGCTGATCCGGGTGCCGTCGCGCAGGATGAAGGCCCCGACATCGATCGCCTTGCCGACGCCATGCAGGTGGTTGCGCTCTGCCGGCGGCCCGAAATCGAAGCTGCAATTGTAGCTTGACGAGATGCCAAGCCCGGCAAGGCCACCGCCCCAGTTCCGAAACGGCCGGCGCCCGCCATGGCTCAGCCATTCGTAGATCGTGCCGGCGGTCGGGCAATCGATCAGGGCCGGCGGGTCGAGCCGGATGCCGTCCACCTGCCACACCCGCACCGGCGCGGCGATGCCGCACCCGCGCGCATTCACGACCAGTGTCGGTTCGCCGCGGCCGAGGATCAGCGGGTTGCCGCACAGCGCGCGCAGGGTTTCGGTTTCGGGCCGCGCCGGCTCGGGTTCGACAAGCGCCGGTGCCTTTGCCGGGGTCGGCGTCTTGCCCTGGGGCACGGTCGTGACAGTGGCGGCGGGGGCCGGCACCGGCGACGGCGCGACCTCTGGGACCGGCGCGGGAACCGGGACGATGACGACCTCCGCCGGCGGCACCGTTTCGCCGGCCACATCCGGCACCACGATCGGCACCGAACTGGGGTCGGCCCCGGCCGGCGGCAGCGGCTGGCTGTCGACAGGTTCGACGATCAGCGGGGCGGGTGGGGCCAGCACGGGCC
>DNSZ01000287.1:0-334 GCA_003500165.1 Paracoccaceae bacterium
ACCCTTGTTGACGGTGCCCGACAGCACCATCTCGACAATCTCGACCGTGGCGGCGTCGGTGACCCGCTTGCCGTCCCGATACTGGCTTTCGACGCCCAGCCGGGCGAGCATGGCGTTGATCATCGGCCCGCCGCCATGGACGATCACCGGGTTGACCCCGACCTGACNNACCGAGCTTGATGACGACGGTCGCCCCGGAATAGCGCTGCAGATAGGGCAGCGCCTCGGACAGGGTCCGGGCGGTGGCGATCCAGTCGCGTTTCGGGCGCGGGGTCTGGGGTTTCATCTGCATCATCCGGCGCGCCGTGTAGGCGCTGGCGGGCCGCTTGCCAAG
>DNSZ01000287.1:364-12991 GCA_003500165.1 Paracoccaceae bacterium
CCGGGCGCGCGCCCGGGAGCGCGCCCGCCGTGCGGCGGGCGCCCCCCCGATGCCGGGCCCGTGGATCGTCTGCCGGCTCTCGGTGATACTGGTGCCGCCTGCGGGCTGCTGGCCGCGCTGACCACGGCGCAGAGGTCGAGGCCCGGGCGCTCCCGGGCGCACGCCCGGGAGCGCNNGCGGGCGCCGCCCCGATGCCGGGGCAGTAGATCCTCTGCCGGCTCTCGGTGGTACCGCTGCCGCCCGCGGGCTGCTGACCACGGCGCAGAGGCCCTGGCCCGGGCGCTCCCGGGCGCGCGCCCGGGAGCGCGCCCGCCGCGCGGCGGGCGCCGCCCCGATGCCGGCGCATCCCGCATTCGGGCCCGATTTGATACCTGCGGTGATGGTCAATGACCTTTGGTATCAGGCGCGTTCCAGCACCATCATCAGATACCGGTTGTGCTGGCGGAACGCCTCGGCCGTGCGGGTCTGCTCGTGCAGCCTTTGCGCCAGCCGGGCCCGTCGCCGAGCGCTCAGCCCGCGGCGCAGCAGCCAGTGCAGCATGGCACGTTGCAGCGGGCGGGCCCGGGCCAGTTCCTGATCCGCCCGGGAAAGCGCGAAACCGATCGTGTTGAAGAACGCCTGTTCGAGCTCAACCGAGGGCGCGACGGCATCCGTGATATCGGTGCGATGGGTCGTGCGCAGTTCGGGCCGCGCGGCAAGCGCACGCTCGAACCGCGCCAGCTGATGGCCGCCGCCGACCACAGCACCGGATTTGCGCGCCTCGAAACAGGCCGCGCTGCGAAAGCAATCGGCAATCACGATGCGCCCCCCGGGCGCCAGCAGCGCCGCCGCCCGGTCGAGCGCGATGTCAACCGGGATATACTGGAAGCTTTCCGAAAACAGGCAGACGTCAAAGCGGTCTGCGGTCGCGAAATCCTCGAAACCCATCTCGTGGATGGCCGCGCCCGGGGCATTCGCCCGACAACGCTCGGCCAATGCGGCCGAAGGAATGACGATGTCGACCCGATGGCCCATGGCCAGCAGCTTCTTCGCCGTTTCCCCCGCGCCGCCGCCGATATCGAGGATGCGCAGCGGTTCGGGCGGCAGCAGTGCCAGCAGCCGCGCGGTATAGGCCTCCTGCGCCGCGCCCAGCTCGGCCGCGCAGACCGGCTGGCCATCTTTCCACAGCCCGTAATGCAGGTTTTCCTTGCCGGTCACGAACCGGACAAGGGCCAGCCCGGCGTCAAGGCCGACGGCACGGGTGTCGATCTTCCTGGCGATGGTGCCCTCCCTCGTCCGGCATCGACCCGCCGCACACTGCCGGGCCCCGGGCGCCCTGTCACGCGGATTGCGGCGGGGGATGGATATCCGCCATACTCGATGTCCGTTGGCATCATCGGTCGGCCAGATGCGGGTCGATCCGGATATGGCTGCGGGCGGCGCGCCCTTCGGCATCGATCACCGAAAGAACGACAAAGCCCGGCCCGGGTGCCGGAACCTCGATCTGTCGGTCGCGTCGGGCAACCGCGATCGGCGCGCCATCGGCGAGCCAGGTGAACGGGCCGCGCCCGGCCTCGACCCGCAGGGGCAGCGTGCCATCGGCGGCCAGTTCCGCGCCATCGGGGGGGAAGGCCAGGATCGGCGCGTCCGGATCGCCCGCCGCCGCTGCCGCGCCGCGCGGCCGGAACCGTTGCAGCGGCCATGGCAAGGCCGCGTGGGACACCACAAGGGCGGCCGGCGGCGGCCCCGGCAGCGGGTCGAGCGCCGGCTTGAGCCGGCCGAACACCTCGAACAGGATCGGCGCGGCCAGCGCGCCGCCGAACGCGCCCGGCACCGGGGTGCCGTCGGGCCGGCCGATCCAGACACCGGCGACATGCCGGCCGTCAAAGCCCAGTGCCCAGGCATCGCGGTGCCCATAGCTGGTGCCGGTCTTGTAGGCGAGCCCGTTGCGCGGCGCCCCCGGCGGCGGCGGCAGGCCCGACAGGATGTCGCCGACATGCCAGGCGGCGGCGGCCGACAGGACCGGGCGAGCGGGTTGCGATGCCGGCGCGTCGGCGCGGCTGGCCAGCGGCACCGCGATGCCGCCATTGGCAAGGCCGGCATAAAGCGCGACCAGATCCTCGAGCGTGACACCGACACCGCCCAGGGCAATCGCCAGACCCGGCTGGCCGCCCGGCAGGACGGGCCTGGCCCCGGCGCGCCGAAGACGGGCCATGACCGGCGCCGGGCCAACCGCCTCGGTCAGGCGGACGGCCGGAATGTTCAGCGACAATTGCAGCGCCGTGCGGACCGAAACCTCGCCCCGGTAAAGCCCGTCGAAATTGGTCGGCGCATAGCCGTCGAAGATCGCCGGGAGATCGTCGATCCGGGTCTCGGGATGGGCCAGGCCGCGATCGAAGGCGAGGCCATAGATCAGCGGCTTCAGCGTCGATCCGGGGGAGCGGACGGCCCGCGTCATGTCGACAAAGCCGGCGCGCCGGTCGGCGCCGTATCCTGCCGACCCGACCTGCGCCAGAACCGCGCCGCTGCGATGGTCGGCGACCAGAATGGCGACCGACACCCGCTCTGCGGTTTCGCGCGCGGCGCGGGTGGCAAGGGCTTCGAGGCTGGCCTGAAGACCGGCATCGATCTGCAGATGGTGCACGGCACGGCCGGGATCGGCGGCGCGCATCCGATCGGTCAGATGCGGCGCAAGGGCGGGAAACGGCCGCCTGGCGTCGGGCACCGGGGCGGCCCGCGCGGTCGCCTGGGCCTCGGCCCCGATCACCCCGGCCGCGGCCAGCCGGTCGAGCACTCGCGCCCGGGCCGCCCGGGCCGCGGCCGGGACCCGGTCCGGGCGGCGTGCCTCGGGCGCCTGCGGCAGGGCGACCAGCAGGGCCGCTTCGGCCGGGGTCAGCTGCGCCGGCTCCTTGCCGAAATAGGCCAGCGACGCGGCCCGGACGCCTTCGATATTGCCGCCGAACGGGGCCAGCTGCAGGTAAAGCGCCAGGATGTCGCTCTTTCCCAGCCGCCGTTCCAGCGCCAGCGCGACGCGGATCTGGCGCAGCTTGCCCGGCCAGCGCCCGGTCGATCCATCCTCGAGCAGGCGCGCAACCTGCATGGTCAGCGTCGAGCCACCCGAGACGATCCGACCATGGCGCAGCGCCTGTCCCGCGGCGCGCGCCAGCGCCTGGATATCGACGCCGGGATGGTCCCAGAAGCGCTTGTCCTCATAGGCGATCAGCATCGCCAGATAGCGCGGGTCCACCGCATCGGGCGCAACCGCCATGCGCCAGCGCCCGTCATCGACGGTATAGGCCCGCAGCAGCGCCCCGTCGCGGGCCCGCATCTCGACCGAGGTGGCGCGCGCCAGCGCCGGCAGGTGGGTCGCATCGACCCACCGGTCGAAGCCATCGCGCCCCAGCGCCGCCAGAAACAGCCCAACTGCAAGACCTAGGATCGCCCGCCCGCTCATTCCGTGACGGTGATGCGGCCGGTTTCGCCGATGGCGCGATAGGCCGGGCGATACATGTCCTCGACCAGGGGCGCGGGGTGGTGATAGCTGCCCGGCGCCACGGCGCGCACGATATAGGCCAGACGAAACGGCCGGTTCGTGCGCCAGTCGATCGCGGCCAGAAACCGGTCGGCCAGGAACTGGCTGGCTTGCACCTCGGTCTCGACGTCGAGCCAGTCGAGCGCGCGGATGTCCCCGCCGCTGAGCAGATTGGGATTGTCGATCTCGAACCCAGCCGGCAGCGGATCGTTGACCATCAGCCGTGCCTCGGCGGCGACGGACGGGGTGACGGTCAGGACCGCGATCAGCCGCGTGCCCGTGGCCACGGGCTGGGACAGATCGGCCGGGGCCCCGTCCATGGTGAAATAGGCGCGTTCGATGAAATACCCCTCGCCGCCTGAGGGTTCCGGCGGCTCCGGCACGCCAAAGCGGGTCAGCGTGACGGTCGCGGGCGCGGTGCCGATGTTCCGGATTTCGATCGGCGCAAAGGCGGTGCCGGCATCGGCGGCGTAGACGATGGGGCCGTCGGGCGGCGCGCCATCGACCAGCAGCCGGGTCGCGGCGGTATCGCGCAACAGGGCATGGGCGGCCAGCAGGGTCCAGACCTGCTCCTGCGTCGACAGATAGCGCGACGATGTCCGGATCCGGGCGAGCACGAGGTCGCGATCGACGGCCTGGCTGCCGGCCTCGGCGGCAAGCGTCAGGACAGCGGCGCTGTCGCGGTGATAGCTGCCGTAATCGGCGCGCCAGGCGCGGCGTTCGGCGGTCGGCCGCCGCAATATCTGTTGCTGGGCCTGCGCGAACAGGCGGTCGGCGCGTTCGGGGTCGCCATAGGCGGCCAGCGCGGCGCCGATCTGGGCCGACGCCAGCGGCGTGGCAAAGGCCTCGCCCTTGACATCGGCGTAATAGCGCAGATCGGCGATGCTGGCCATGCCTTCGCGGGCCAGCACGTAAAGCGCATAGGCGATGCCGGTCCCGCCCCGGTCGAAATCGGGCGCGGCGTTGACCCGGTTGCGCAGATTGTCGAGCGCGCCTTGAAAGGCGACATCGGGCACCGCATGGCCCTGGGCGCGCGCCCGCGACAGGAAGTCGGTCACATAGGCATCGAGCCACAGGTCCCCCGACCCTGGCCGCCACAGCCCGAAGGCGCCGTTGCGCGACTGGTTGGCCAGCACCCGTTCGATGCTTTCATCGATGCGCTGACCCAGCTGGTCGCGCGTGCCCAAGCCCATCGCCCGGGCGACCTCGTCGAGGTAAAGCAACGGCAGCGCCCGGCTGGTCACCTGCTCGGTGCAGCCATAGGGGTAGCGGTCGAGCGCGGCGAGCAGCCCGGGCACGTTCAGACGGGCGACCGGACCGGCGGCGATGGTGGCCGCCCCGGTGCCGGGGCGGAAACCGGCAAACACATTGGCGTCGAAGGTAAAGGTCGATTGCGGGTCGAGCGTGAAGCGATCGGGCTGCGCAATCGCCGGGTCGTTCGCCACGACCGGCAGGGTCAGGGATTTGGTCAGCCGGCGCCCATCGGGCGTGATCAGCGCGACCGCGATCCGGTGCAGGCCGGCCGCGTCGGCCGTCAGCGGAACGGCGATGCGCGCGGTGCCAGCGGCGTCCAGCCGAACCGTTGCCGGCAGCGCCGCCCGGTCGAGTGTGATGCCATCGGCCGCAACTTCCAGCGCCATGTCGCCGGCCGGGCCGGATGTGTGGGTGAGTTCCAGCAGCAGCCGCGACCGGTCCCCCGGGGCAAGGAAGCGCGGCAGCGTCGCGGCGACCACCACCGGGTCGCGCACCAGCAACTCGGCACTGGCCTGGCCAACACCGCTGTCCGACCAGGCCACCGCCATCAGTCTTACCGTGCCGTTGAAGCTTGGCAGATCGAAGCGCGCGGTGACCGTCCCGTCGGGCCCGGCCTGCAGCGGGCCGGCAAAGAACGCCACCGGCGCCTCGGTCGGCGGCGGTGCCGCGAAACCGCCCGGGGCGGTCCGATCCCCGCCCGAGCGCAAGGCGCCGCGCTGCCCGTTCTGCCCGTCGATCAGCCGGCCATAGACGTCGCGCATGGCCATCCCCAGCCGGCGCTGGCCGAAATAATGCCCGGACGGGTCGGGCGCGGCGAAGCCGGTCAGGTTGAGGATGCCCAGATCGACCGCGGCGATTGTCGCATGGGCGGTTTCGCCGGCTGCGATGCCGTCGATCTGCAGCGTGACCGGCAGCGCGCCGCGCGGCTCGGCCGTGGCCGGCATGTCGAACCGGGCCGAAAGCGCACGCCGCCCGGGATCGACCGCGGCATGGGCAAGCCCCAGCGCCCGCGCCGGGTTCTGGCCGGCCGGCACATCCATCGGTCGGATCACCGTGGCGGTGACATAGGCGCCCGCGCCCCAATCGTCGGTCACCGGCAGATCGACCAGGTTCTCGCCGGCGACCACCTCGACCGCCTTCATGTCGATCAGCCGATTCGACAGGACNNGGGCGGTAGCTTGCCGCGTCGAGCGACACCTCAAGGAAATCGGGCGTGGCGGCGGCATCCGCGCCGCCATACCCGCCGGCATCGAAAACGATCGAGGCGATGGCAAAGGCGCCGTCGGTCCGCGCGACCTCCAGCTCATAGCGGCCCCAATCGACGGCGGCCGCGATTGCCGCGGGCGCGTCACCGCTTTGCAGGGTGCCTTCGGCGATGCGCGTGCGCCGCGTGATCGGTTCCCAGCGCCATTCGCCGCCGAGCCTGTACCACTGATACTGCCGTTCAAGCCGGGTCAGCGTCCAATCCAGATTGGCCGCGATCGGCGTGCCCCGGGCATCGAGCGCGATCACCTCGAAACGGGCCTCGGCCTCCATCGGCGCCACCCCGTCAAAGCCGGGCTTGATCCCGATCAGCGCGGCCTCGCCGGTGACCGGCCGGGTCAGCCGGCGTTCGATCGGCCGGCCCGAGCCTTCGGCAACCCGAACGATCGCGGTGGCCTGCAGCGGTCCGTATGCGACGTCGATTTCGGGCAGTTCGATCGGCGTGGTCAGGCGGCCATCGGGTCCGGTTCGCAGATCGGGCGGCAACGCGGCATAACGCGGGGTGCGGTCGGCGTCATGCGGGCCAAAGCGATAGCCGGGAAACCCGTCCAGCGTGTCGACGCCGCGCAGCGCGACCTCGCCCTCGACCGGCAGATCGCCCGCCGGGGCGCCGAACAGATAGCGTGCCGCGACCGACAGCTCGGGCGTGTCGCGCAGCCCGATCGGACCGTCGGGCAACGTCAGTTCGGCATCGATCCGTTCGGGCAGGAATTCCTCGACCAGCAGCGCGGTGCTGGCGATCGCGGGCGCCTCAGGGTCGGTGTGGATCGCCAGCCGCCAGCGGCCCCGCGGCACGGTCGCCGAGGTCGCAAAGGCAAAGACATGACCGCCCGCCACGCCGCCATCGCTGACCAGGCGGCGGTATTCCACCCCGTCGGGCCGGGTCAGGATCGCGGTCACCGGCAGGCCCGGGATCGCGGCGGCCCGGTCGTCGCGGGTCAGCACGGTGGCGTGGATCGTCTCGCCCGGCCGATAGGCGCCCCGATCGGTGGTCAGAAACGCATCGACCGGCCCGGCCGGCGCCCGGCCCGCGACCCCGCGATCGGACAGGTCGAATTCGGGTTCGGTCAGCGACAGGAAGGTCAGGTCGCCGCCATCCTGCGCCAGCACCAGCGCCGGGGCGGCCCCGCCGGTGCCATTCAGCAGGCCCGGCGCAAAGCGCGCATAGCCGTCGGCGTCGGTCGTCGCCGCGGCCAGCACCGCGTTGGAACGCGCCAGCAGCCGCACCCGCACCCCGGCCCGCGCCCTTGCATCGCCCAACCCGCGCAGGAACACATGCAGCCCGTCGGTGCCCGACAGGGTGGCCAGCCCCAGATCGGAGACCACGAACCACTGCGCCGCGGCCATGTCGTCGCGCGGTCCGGCATCGGGCAGGCGGGCCAGCAGCACGTAGATGCCGGGCGCCAGCGTGCCCAATTCGTCCGACAGCGGCAGCCGGGTGGTGACCTCGGCGTTGAGCGTCATCTCGACCGTGCCGCTGCCCTGCCACACGGTTTCGGCCAGCCCCTCGGTCAGCTGATTGGCCCGCCAAGTGTCAAGCGGGCGCGCGAACAGGTCGTCCTGAATGGCTTGCAGGATCGTCCGGTCCGACATCCGGTGCAGCGACAGGGCCACCTCGTCGGTGTTCAGGGTGACGACGGGCAGGGTCACCTCGCCCGTCGCCGGCAGCAAATAGGCGCGGCCGGGAAACCGCACAGCCGGTTCGCGGTCGCCCACCCAAAGCGCCAGATCGACGGTCTTGTGCAGGGCTTCGCCCGAGGCCGCGGGCAGGCCCTCGCGCAGGCCGATGCTGTAGCGGGTGGCGTGGCGGACCCCGCCGATGCACAGCGTGCGGTCGTCGACCTCCACGGTCAGGCCCGGCTCGGGCAACCGGACGAAAGGCGCATAGTCGCGGCCCGCCGGTACCAGGGCCTCGGAGAAGATCGCGCAAATCCGCGGCTCGGCCAGTTCGCTTTCGACCTGGGTGTCGACCACGCGGAACCCGTATTTGGCGATGGCGGCGTCAAGCGCCCGCGCGGTGTCGTCATCGGGGGCGATGTCCAGCGCCATCCGCAGCGCCCCGATCATGTCGCGGCCGCGCCGCTGATCTTCCAGCGCCGATGCCAGCAATCGCAGCGCATCGACGCGCAGCGCCGTATCGTCGGTCCGCAGATAGGCGTTGATCGCGCCGAGCGTGGCGGTGTCGCGCCGCGACCAGTCGCTAGGCCAGCTGGACATCGTCCCCTGCGCGACCCGCGACATCAGCAGCCAGTGTTCGCGCGCGTCGGTCCGCATCGTGGCGGTCGCCGCGCGGCGAAACCCGCCCGACCCGCGCAGTGTCCGGCCGCCATCCGGTCCCAGCAGCGCCGCAAGATCGCGATAGCCCGGCAGGCTTTCATTCGCCAGGTCGAGTGCGAAGCGGCGCGCCTGGTCCAGATCCTCGGGCGCCAGGAAACCCCGCAGCTCGGCCGCCCGTTCGGCGCCCAGTGCCATCTCGGCCTCGGACTTGGCCACGACCCGGCCCGACAGCGCCCCGTCAAAGGCCTCGGGCGCGCCGGCCCGCGCCTTTGGGAAACAGGCATTCGCCCGGCTGTTATAGGTGAAGGCCGCGCAGCGCGGATCGGCCAGGCAGGCGGTTCCGCAGGCCTCGAGCGTCGTCTCGAAAATCTGCCGCAGATCGCCGCCGGGCAGGTCGACATCGTGGCTGAGGACGAATCGGCGGTCGGGAACCGGGTTGGACTGGCCTTGCGCCTGCGCCGCGGAAAGCCCGGCCAGGGCAAAGACAAGGCCGAAAGCAACGAGAAGAACAGGGCGCATGGCGGGCCTCCGACAGGGAATGGCGCAGCCTGTCACAGGCCGCCCGCCCCGGGCAAGCCCGCCGCCCCCCTGGCGCCGATGGCCCGGCGGACAGGCCGGCCGGGGGGAATGGCTGGACCGGCGCCGGCCCGCGGCCTAAGGGTAGGGCGACGACCATGGGGGCGCATCGACCATGAACCTTCGCCAGTGGCCAAACGCAATGCCCGCACCGGCATCGCCGGCTGGCGGCCTCGGCCGGCCGTCGGCGGCCCGGTGGACCGGCATCCCGATCCCTGTCCTCGACCGGACCCATGCTGCCCAACCCGTCTGAGCCGGGCGCGCCGCCCGTCGACCTGTTCGTCATCGGCGGCGGCGTGAATGGCTGCGGCATCGCGCGGGACGCCGCCGGCCGGGGCCTGTCGGTGGCGCTGGCCGAAAAGGACGATCTGGGCGGCGCGACCTCTTCGGCCTCGACCAAGCTGTTCCATGGCGGGTTGCGGTATCTCGAATATCTCGAGGTCGGGCTGGTGCGCCACGCGCTGATCGAACGCGAGGTGCTGTTGCAGGCGATGCCGCATATCGCCTGGCCGATGCGGTTCGTCCTGCCCTACGACCCGGCGATGCGGTTCGATGTGGAAACGCCCGTCTCGCGCATCATGGCCGTGGCGATGCCCTGGATGCGCGGGCGCCGCCCGGCCTGGATGATCCGCGCGGGGCTGTTCCTGTACGATCATCTGGGCGGGCGAAAACTGCTGCCCGGAACGCGGAGCGTGCGGCTGGCCGGCACGCCGCTGGGCGCGCCACTCGATGACCGCTTCGACCGGGCCTTCGAATACTCCGATTGCTGGGTCGAGGATTCGCGTCTGGTGGTGCTGAACGCCCGCGACGCCGCTGCCCGTGGGGCGCGAATCATGCCGCGAACGCGCGTCGTTTCGGCCGAACGGGTCGGCGATCTGTGGCGGGTCGAGCTGGCGCATGACGGCAGCCGGGCCGCGGTCATGGCCCGCGCGCTGGTCAATGCCGGCGGGCCCTGGGTCGATGACGTGATCCGCAACGTGGTGCGCAGCAATTCGGCCGCCCATGTCCGGCTGGTGCGGGGCAGCCACATCGTTACCCGCAAGCTGTTCGACCATGACCGTTGCTATTTCTTCCAGGGCCGCGACGGGCGGATCATCTTCGCGATCCCCTATGAGGGCGACTTCACCCTGATCGGCACCACCGAGGCCGAGCATCAGGACATCGCCGAGCCGCCGGTCTGCACCGCCGAAGAGATGCGCTATCTGCTCGACTTCGCGTCGCAGTATTTCCGCAAGCCGGTGACCGAGGCCGATGTCGTCTGGACCTATTCCGGGGTGCGGCCGCTTTACGATGACGGGTCCAGCTCGGCCACGGCGGCGACGCGGGACTATGTGCTGCGCTTCGATGGCGGGGCCGGGGCGCCGCTTCTCAATGTCTTCGGCGGCAAGATCACCACCTACCGGCGTCTGGCCGAGGCGGCGGTCGCCAGGCTGGCGCCGCATTTCCCGCAGGCCGGCCCGGCCTGGACGGCCGGGGTGGCGCTGCCCGGCGGCGATTTTCCGGTCACCGGCGTTGCCGATCTGCAGGCCGGCCTGTGCCGGGACTTTCCGTTTCTGGATGCGGCCTGGGCGCATCGGCTGGTCCGCGCCTATGGGACCGAGGCGCGGGTCTGGCTGGACGGCGCGCGCAGCGCCGACGATCTGGGCCCGGCCTTCGGGGCGACGATCACGGCGCGCGAACTCGACTGGGCGGTCGATCGGGAATGGGTCCGCACCGGCGCCGATTTCCTGTGGCGGCGCACCCGGCTGGGGCTGCGCACGACCGCCGACGAGGCCGCCGCCATCGATGCCCATGTGCGCGCCCGATCGGGGGCCGAACCGGCGGCGGGCGATGAAAGCGGGGCGCGAGGCGGATAACGGTCATTCTCGAAGACCGTTGTCATGAGCGGCAATTCGTTCAGCCCCGCCCGCCCGCGAACCGGTCGTGCCATTCGATACGCTGCGCATCCGTGATCTTGTCGAACAGGTTGCCTGGCACGCTGAAGCCGTGGCCCGGCGGCAGGGCGGTCAGCGCGGTTTTCACATCGTCGGGCCAGGCCCGGTCGTCGGTCTGCAGCGCGGCGCACAGCGCGTCCGCCGTATGCGGGATGAACGGCGCCGACAGGACCGCATAGAGCCGGATCAGGTTCAGCGACAGCCGGATGATCGCGGCGGCCCGGTCGGGGTCCTCCTTGAACGCCGCCCAGGGCGCGGCCGCCTGCAGATATTCGTTGCCCGCCACCCAGATCGCGCGCAGCTCGGCGGCCGATTTGCGCACCTCGATCGCGTCCATATGGGCGGCATAGGCGGCCAGGCGGGCCTGCAATTCGGCGATCAGCGCGTCCTCCTGCGGCCCCCATTCCCCGCCCCCCGGCACGGCTTCGCCGAACCGCGTGCGGCAGAACTTGGTCACCCGGCTGACGAAATTGCCCAGAACGTCGGCCAGGTCCTTGTTGACCGCGGTCTGGAACCCCTCCCAGGTGAATTCGGAATCGCCCGTCTCGGGGGCATGGCTCAGCAGCCACCAGCGCCACGCATCGGCCGGCAGAATCTCCAGCGCGTCGTCCATGAACACGCCGCGCCCCTGGCTGGTGGAAAACTGCCCGCCATCATAGGTCAGGTAGTTGAACGACTTGATATAATCGACCAGCTTCCACGGCTCGCCCGAGCCCATCAGCGTGGCCGGGAAGGACAGGGTGTGGAACGGCACGTTGTCCTTGCCCATGAACTGGACATAGCGCACATCCCCGGCGCCCTGATCGGTGCGCCACCAGCGCTGCCAGGCATCCGCATCGAGGCCCTGCGCCTCGGCCCATTCGGCGCCGCAGGCGATGTATTCGATGGGCGCGTCGAACCAGACATAGAAGACCTTGCCTTCCATCCCCGGCCAGTCCGCGTCGCCCTTCCGCACCGGAATGCCCCAGTCGAGGTCGCGGGTGATGCCGCGGTCGCGCAGCCCGTCGCCGTCATGCAGCCATTTCCTGGCGATCGAGGTGGTCAGCACCGGCCAGCCGGTCTGCCCGTCGAGCCACGCATCGAGCCGCTCCTGCATCGCCGATTGGCGCAGGTACAGGTGCTTCGTTTCGCGCATTTCCAGATCGGTGGCGCCCGAGATCGCGCTGCGCGGGTCGATCAGGTCGGTCGGGTCAAGCTGCTTGGTGCAGTTCTCGCACTGGTCGCCGCGCGCATGCGCATAGCCGCAATTCGGGCACGTCCCCTCGACATAGCGGTCGGGCAGGAACCGCCCGTCGGTCGGTGAATAGACCTGCCGTTCGCTGCGCTCCTCGATCAGGCCGGCCTCGGCCAGCCGGCCCGCAAAATGCTGCGTCAGGCGGTGGTTCTGCGGGCTCGACGACCGGCCGAAATGATCGAAGGACAGGCCGAACCCGTCGCCAAGCCGCTTTTGCACGCCGTGCATCCAGGCGCAGTAATCGGCGACCGGCAGGCCCGCCTTGGCGGCGGCCAGTTCGGCCGGCGTGCCATGTTCGTCGGTGGCGCACAGAAACAGCACCTCGTGGCCGCGGGCGCGCATGTAGCGGGCAAACAGGTCGGCCGGCAGCATGCTGCCGACCAGATTGCCCAGATGCTTGACGCCATTGATGTAAGGCAGGGCGGAGGTGATCAGGATCCGGGCCATCGGGCGCTCCTCGCTGGGACGCGGCGGTGTTTAGCGGATTGCCCCGGCGCAGGCGAGAGGGGGTTGACCCCCCGCACAGATGCGTCATCCTGCCGCGGCACTTTGGTCGTAGTCGGGAGGCCGCCATGGAC